>JBMNNX010000334.1:0-6327 GCA_050942745.1 Myxococcales bacterium | reverse complement strand
CTCTGTTACTGCCGGCACAAGGCCCAGCACCTCGGCCATGCCTGTGACGCTCCCACCGAGAACTGCCTGTCGATAGGCGGCGGGGCGAACTATGTCTTGCGGCGCGGTTTCGCGCGGCCGATAGAGCGCTCGGAGGCGCTGCGGATCCTGGACGAGGCACGCGAGCGGGGTCTCGTCCAAATCGCCGACAACGTGCAGAACCAGCCGAGCTACATCTGCAACTGCTGCCGGTGCTGCTGCGGACAGCTCCAGGCGATCAACACCTACGACCTCCACGCGGTGAACCCGAGCGCGTTCGTCCCCCGGCTCTCCGACGAGCGGTGCAGCGGATGCGGGCTGTGCGCGAAGGCCTGTCCCATCTCCGCGCTCGAGCTGGTGCCTGCCGCCTCGGGCGAGCGGCGCGAGGCGCGGCCGCGGCTCCATCCCGACCGCTGCATCGGCTGCGGCGTGTGCGCCTCGAGGTGCGCGCGCAAGGCGCTGCGGATGGCGCCGCGGGAGACGCGACCGTACGTCCCGGTCAACGCGGTCGAGCGGATCATCCGCCAGGCGCTCGAGCGCGGGCGGCTCGCCAACTTCGTCTTCGACGAGGGGGCGGGCCGCGGGTCGCGGTTCCTCAACCGCGTGCTCAAGGCCATCGGAGACCTGCCACCGGCGAGGCGCGCGCTCGCCAACGAGCAGCTTCGCTCGCGCTTCATCCGAGCGGCGCTCCTCGCGGTGCGCGATCCGACGGAGTAGGACCGCGGCAGGATGCGGTTGTAGGAGCACGAGCGTCGGCTCGACGAGGTCCGGATTGGTCCCACATCCAGGCAGATCGCGCGTCTTCCTGCTCTCGCCCGCCTTCAGTGGAGGCAAGCGCGCGCAGATGCTCCTCTCCGAGCGCGCGCAGTTCGAGCTCGCGCGGAAGCTGCGCGCGGGCGAGGCGACCCGCGGCGAGGTCTTCGCCTTCATGAGCGGCCTCTACTTCCGCGGCAAGCTCGCCTACGCCCGCGCCTTCGCGGTGCCGCCGCCGGGGCTCGAGCTCGAGGACGCCATCCTGGTCATCACCGCCGGCGAAGGGCTGCTGCGCGCCGATGAGCGGATCGATGCCGACCGCTTGAAGGCTTTCGACTCGGTCCCGGTCGATGCGCGCGAGCCCGCCTATCGACGCCCGCTCGCGCGGGACGCGCGCGCCCTGTCGAAGAGGCTGGGAGACAGCGAGGCGGTCCTGCTCGGGAGCATCGCGACGGGCAAGTACCTCGACCCGCTCCTCGAGACGCTCGGGCCGCGGCTGGTCTTCCCCAAGGAGTTCGTGGGGCGGGGCGACATGAGCCGCGGCGGGCTGATGCTGCGCTGCGTGGACGAGCGGCACGAGCTCGAGTACGTGCCGGTCGCCGGCGCGGTCCGCCGCGGGGCGCGTCCGCCGAAGCTGCCGCCGCGAAAGAGGTCGGCCCAATCATGCGAAGGGGCGAGAAACGAGGCGAGCGACGCTCGCGGCGGCGGGCGACCTGGGGCACCGTCGGCCACCGCCTCGCCAGCGGCGCCCGTGGCGCGCCGTTGGCGCCGTCGTCGCTGAAGCGACGCGCCGCGCGGCGCGGGACGACGGTCTGGCAGCGGCCCGGCGCGCCGAGGACAACCGGGTCTTCTGGCTGCAGCGAGAGCGGGAAAGGCGTCTCCTCACCGCGCGTCGGGCCCGGCCGCGCTGTGCCGCACGCCACGCATCATGACGCTGGTGCTGAGCCCGCGGATGCTCGATTCGAGCAACCGGCCTCGTTGCTTCACCTTGAGAAGGCGCTGCCGCTCGCATAGCTTGCGTGCCGACCAGATGGAGAACGGACTATGACCCTGCGCGTGACCTTCGTGATCGCAGTCTTGACGCTGTGCCTGGGAGCATGCCTGCCGACGCCGGAAGAGACCGAAACCTGCGCCGCCAGTATCGCGGGGGCGACGGCCGTGAACCTGGACAAATCTTCGTCCAGCTATCCGGACGGGTGCGTTGAGATCGACCTGCTACGCCGGACGGGATTCGACATCGAATTGGGTTCCAGCGGTCCGGTCAGCTCGCTGAAGGTCAGCGGACGCACTCTCGAAAAGCTCGATCTCAACACGGTTGGCGAATACGAGTGCGACTCGTATCTGGATAACCTCAAAATCATCGGGATCCCCACCGATCCGGACAACCCGGCGTACGGCCAGGGCGCCTATTCGACGAGCAACCAGAACACCGCGGTGGAAGGCGACTGCCTCTACGGCTCGTGCAAGGTGTCGGTCACCAGCCCCGCTACCTCCGGGACACTGAAACTGCACCTCACCGCACACCTGAGCAGGCTCAAGGCCGGTGAGGTCCCGCCGTTCCGCTGCGACTACATCGACGTCAGCTTCGATCTGAGCGTGGACGTCGAGGAGCCGTTGGAGTGAGACCCTGTCGATAAGCACGGCCGCCGTCTGGGAGCCTCCGCGCGGTCTTCGTAGCCTCGCTCGCGGCTGTCCGTCCGGGCGCTTGGCTGAGCTGCATCACGCCGGGGACTTGCGCGATAGGGAGCGCCTCTCGAGCCGCGTGGCGGCGCCTACAGCTCGCATGAACAAAAGGCGGAACGGCTCATCGCCCGTTCCGCCTTCGTCGTGAGCCGACAACAGGAATCGAACCTGTGACCTACTGATTACGAATCAGTTGCTCTACCTGCTGAGCTATGTCGGCATCCCCGGCCGCAAGCGGCCGTAAACAGCGGCGGGCCTTATAGCACAGCAGAGGACAGAATCAACCACATTAATCTGGGCCGACGCCCGGTCTGCCCCCTGCCCTCGCCGCGGCCCGCGACCGCCCCGCCCTCCCGGAAATCGCCCGCGTTACGGACACTTGGACGCGTTGACGACCTGGAACCTGGGCACTACTATTCGCGCGCCTCTATCCTTCAGGCGCCCGTCTACTGCCTGCCTGCCCGGAGCATCATGCGTTCACTTCTTCGAGAAGGCTCCCGAAGGACCATCTACACCGAGTCGATGGCGGTCTTCCACCGCGCGGCCGACCTCATCAACCTCGATCACCGCATTCGCCTGGAAATCGAGGAGCCGGACTACGAGCACATCTTCTACGTCACGGTGAAGCTCAAAGACCGGCTGGTCCCGCTCGCCGATGCGGACGCCGAGCGATTCAAGGATCTCCCCGAGTCGCTGCTGCGCGACCCGGAGTCACTCGAGCGGCTCGCCGACGGCACGCTGCTGCTGCGCGACAGGGCATTGCTCGGCAGCGACGTCTTCATTCGCCAGGGCACCATCCGGCTACCCGGCGGCCGGCTCTACAGCTTCGTGCCCGGCATGGCCAAGCGCTTCAAGGCCTACCGCGTTCAGCACAACCAGGCGCGCGGCCCCTACAAGGGCGGCATCCGCTACCACAAGGACGTCTCGCTCGACCTCTTCAAGTGCCTCGCGGCTCGCATGACCTGGCAGACGGCTATCGTCGAAGTCCCCTTCGGCGGAGCCAAGGGCGGGGTGAAGATCGATCCGCGCGCCTACGGCCGCGAGGAGCTCAAGCAGATCACGCGCCGCTACATGTACCGGCTCAAGAGCCTCATCGGCCCGAACATCGACGTCCCCTCGCCCGAGGTGGGCACCAACTCGGAGACGATGGCCGTGCTGCTGAGCCAGTTCAGCGACGGCGAGCGCGAGCGCCACAAGGTGCGCGGCGCGGTGACCGGCAAGGACATCCGCATCGGCGGCTCCGAGCTGTCGACCCGGGCGGCCGGCCTCGGCCTGAGCTTCTGCATCGACGAGTGGGCCCGCGATCGCGGCGAGCAGCTCAAGGGCAAGACCTTCATCCTGCAGGGCTTCGGGCACCTCGGCTCCTCGGTCGCCGTGTTGCTCGCGCAGGCCGGCTGCAGGCCGCTCGCGGTCGCCGACGAGGGCGGGGCCATCTACAACCCCGACGGCATCGACATCGACGCGCTGATGCGCCACGTCTACGAGAACCCCGACAACCTGCGGCGCACGGTCGCCGGGTTCCCCGAGGCGCAGCCGATTGGCAAGCGCGACTTCTGGGAGGTGGAGGCCGACATCCTCATCCCTGGCGCGCTCGAGAACCAGGTGACAACCGAGGTCGCCCAGCGCCTGCGCGTCAAGCTGGTGGCCGAGGGCGCCAGCGGCCCGACGACCCCGGAGGCCGACGAGATCCTGCGCGCCCGCAAGATCGACCTCATCCCCGACATCATCGGCAACGCCGGCGGGGTCGCGGTCAGCTACTACGAATGGCTGCAAAACGCGCGCATGGAGCACTGGCCGGAGCAGGAGGTGCGCGCCAGGCTCGAGCGGGCCATCCGCTCGAACTACCGGATCATCCGCGACATCGCCCACAACCGGCCCACCCGCACCGATTTCCACGACTCGCGCCCCTACTGCGTGGGCAAGGAGATCGACATGCGCCTGGCGGCGATGGTCCTCGCCCTTCAGCGCATCGAGTCGCACTACGTGCTCGAGGGGTTCTCCCCGTAAAGGCCCGGGGCGGGCGCCGCCGGGTGCGGCCGAAGCGGCCCCGGTGCACTTTGTCTGGCTCGAGGCGGCGCAGCTCGCGCCGCAGCCTCTCGCGAGATGCGACGCGGCTGCCCGCCGACAGCGTCGGGGCGGGCCTGCGCCGAAAGCGAGGCAGCTAGTGCAGCAGCCTCGAGCGCATCGGAGCCCGGCTGCTCTCCTTCCCGATGGGCAGCAGCAGGCCCGCATCCTTCTCCTCGAGGCCCACGAAGCGAACTCCCATCCCGCGAAGCTGGTTCTCGCTCTCCCCGGCACCGCCGTAGGAGAGGAAGCACTGGTAGCGCACCTCGGCGAGCATCGTGATCTCGGTGCTCGTGTCCGGCGACACGAAGGTGATCCGAACCTGCGCGCCGAGTCGATAGGGCTCGCGCGTCTCGATGAACATGCCGCCTTCGCTGATGTTGCGCGCGATCCCGCGGGTCATCCCCTCGTCGCCCGCAAGGTAGACCGGGAAAGCCTTGTCGAATCGAATCGATGCCCTGCGCTCTTTCACGCGTCGCCTCCGCTGTTATGGCTTCACCCTACTCGGTAGGCAGATGTAGTCAAATTACCGACTGAACCCCACACGGCCCCGAACGAACCTAGCCAGAGGGAGCTGCCCGCGCTCGCGCCAAGGACGTACAAGGAGGCAAACTGTTGGACGCCTGCCATCTCGCCTTCGGAGGAAACAGCCATGGGTCCAGGAGCACTCCCACTCGCGGTCGCGCTCGTCGCCGCGCAGCTTTCGGCGGCGGCGCCCGCCGAGCCGTCGGAGTTTTCCCGCCTGCAGCAGCGCGCCGAAGCGGTGGACAACCTCGCCAGCTTCCTCGACCGGTATGTCGGGCGCTGCCCGCCTTCCCCCGACGCGGCCGAGTGCAAGCAGCGCGCGAAGAGGTTTCGCGCCGAGACGACCGGCAAGCTGTTCTACGTGCGCCTGGGCGCCGACGCCACCCGGCTGCTGCAGCCGGGCGGGCACGACGAGGCCGCCGGCGAGTTCACCTTCAACCTGACGCCCTTCTTCAACGCGGGCGGGCTCGGGCTGACCGAGGGCAAGCCGCTCGGCCTCGACAAGCAGGGCCGGCCGCGCATCGGGCTCATCCCGCTGGTGGCCCCGATGCCCGCGGACGCGCTCCCCATGGACATGGAGCGCCTGGTCCGCACCCAGAACATCCGCATCGAGCTGGTCTTCAAGCCGCTGGGCGCATGGAGCCTGAAGGCGAAGGAGACGCTGGAGGGCGTTCGGGCCAAGCTCGTCGCGATACGCCTTACCAACGCGCGCACGGGCGAGCAGATCGCCCTGCGGATCGACGAGCGGTAGGCCTCAAGGCGACTTGCCCTGCGGTCGGCCCGACGCTCGAAGAGGCACCTGACGGCTGCGGCAAACGCCGAATCGTCCGACCGGGCGGGCGCGCCCGCCGACAGAGACGCTGCTACGGCACGCGCAGCGCCACGTAGATCGCCGCGCCCTCGCGCTGTAGCCGGATGAGCGCCATCTCGCCCGAGCGCAGCGCGGCGAGCGCCGCGCCGTAGTCCTTCAGCGAGCGGATGGGCCGGCGCTGCAGCTCGACGATCACGTCGTTGACCCCGGCTCCGGCGCGCCCCGCCGGGCCCTCGGGGGCGACGGCGGCGATCTCCACCCCGCCGTCGATGCCGAGCTGTCGGGCGCGCGCGGGGGCGAGCGGGCGCACCGTGATGCCGAGCCGGTCGTTGGCCGCCTGCGGCTCGAGGCGCGCCTGCGCGAACTCTTGGTCTTCGGGCCGGTAGCCTATCTTCACATCGAGGCGCATCGGCTCGCCGTCGCGCAGCAACTCGAGCTCGGCGTCGGTGCCCGGAGCGATCGAGGCGACGTAG
>JBMNNX010000157.1:0-15786 GCA_050942745.1 Myxococcales bacterium | reverse complement strand
CTTCAAACTCCGCCTTGGCAGACGGAGAGAGAACGACGGAGCGTGCTGACGGGCCGGGCATGCGTCCTTATGCAGCCTTGGCCCCCTATCGCTCAACCCGGAAGCAACTTGCGGGACGGTGTACTAGTCGCGCTCCCGCCGCCTGCGCAAGACGACCAGCGGCCGTGCAGGGCGACAGGGCATCGGTCTCACGCCTGAGGGCAAAGGCACCCGTGCTCCGGCGCGCGAGGCGGGTGCGCCCGCTGCCTCGAGATATCCGCCGTGGCCGGCGCGTCCCAGGAGGGCGCTCGGGCGGTCGGCGGCCTCCACGTCCGGCGCGTGTGGGTCAGCCGCGACCGCCGGCGCCTCGGAGGCTCCTTCAGAGGGGTTCGCTCGGCAGCTTTCCGACAGAACTTCGCCGCGCTCAAGAACGCCATCTCGGCGGCGGCTCCTTCAGAGGGGTTCGCTCGGCAGCTTTCCGACTCCCAAATGCGTCCCGTGGGTCCGCTGGCACCTCCGGCTAACCACAAGTAATCTTTGGATCAGTCTCGCGGCCGGGTCAAAGTGGACCCATTCTCGGTGACGGGCCACAGGGCGCACCGCCTGCAATTCGGGCGGTTTCGCCTCCGGGTCAGTAGGCACCCCAAATGCATCCGGGATCCGCAAGAGGACGCCTATCTTGGTCGCTTTAGATCCTTCATCGCGGCCCGCGGCGCTCCTCGTCGCAGGGGACGAGGAGCTCATCGAGCGGGTCAGACGCCTCCTTCCGGAGGCGGACTTTCGCCTGCTGACAGCCAGCGAGGTCGGCGCGGGTGCCGAGCTCGCCGCACGGGAGTGCCCGGCGCTCGTGCTCGTCGAGCCGCGGCTCCTCGGCGCCGGCGAGGCCGACTTGCTGGCCAGCGCAGCCGAGCGCGCCGGCGCGCAGCTTCTGCTGATGCACGACGGCGAAGTGGGCGGCGGCGCCGCGGGTGAGCAGGCCATCGAGAGCGTCTGCATCTCGCCGGGCGGCGAATCGCCGGCCGGCAATCCGCTGCGCGCGGCCTTCGAGCGGCGCTTGCTCGAGGAGAACCGGCGCCTGCGCGCCCGGGCGCGCGCGAGCGATGACCGCATCGCGGAGCTCTCGGGCGCCCTCCATGACTGGGAGCGCACCTTCAACGACATCGACGAGCCGCTCGCCGTCCTCTCCCGGGATCTAATGGTGATGCGCGCCAACCGCGCCTACCGGCGCCTTGCCGGCGCTCGAGGCTCGGAGCTGGTGGGCATGGCCTGCCATCGGGCTCTGTTCGGGAGCGATCATCCCTGCGAGGCCTGCCCCGTGGCGCGCAGCGAGACGCCGATGGCGCCTGTCGAGCTGGCTGCCGGCGGGCGCAGCTACTCGATGCACTGTTTCGAAGGGGGCGAGCGGCTCATCTGCCTCTGCCGTGAGACGACCGAGGAGCGGGTCCTCACGCGCCGGGCGATGCAGACCGAGAAGCTCGCCGCCATCGGCCAGCTCGCCGCGGGCATCGCCCATGAGATCAACAACCCGCTCGGCGGCATGCTCGCCTTCACGCAGCTCATGCTGCGCGACGAGGGGCGCTCGGAGCAGGACGTGGAGATGCTGCGCGAGGTCGAGAAGGCGGCGCTGCGCTGCAAACGCATCGTCGGCGGCCTGCTCAACTTCAGCCGGCGGCGCCAGTCGGGACAGTCCTCCTTCGACCTCAACCAGCTCGCCGAGGACGTGGCGCTGCTCTTTCGCCCCCAGCTCAAGGGCCCGGCGGCCGT
This sequence comes from Myxococcales bacterium, assembly GCA_050942745.1. Lineage (GTDB taxonomy): Bacteria > Myxococcota > Myxococcia > Myxococcales > UBA5297 > UBA10939. Next base: position 14,043 of record JBMNNX010000157.1, on the reverse strand, counting down.
CGTCTTCCACCAGGAGCTGTGGCCCGTGCCGCTGAGGGTGCGCGGCGACGCGACGGAGATAGAGCAGGTCGCGCTCAACCTGCTCGTCAACGCGCTCCAGGCCTTCCACGGCGGCCCGGGGACGATAACCCTGCGCACCGGCGAGCAAGGCGGGCTCGTCGAGCTGACGGTCAGCGACGATGGCCCTGGCATCGCGCCCGAGCTGCTGTCGCGCATCTTCGAGCCGACCTTCACCACCAAACCGCCCGGCGTGGGCACCGGGCTCGGGCTCGCGGTCGCCTGGAGCATCGCCGAAAGGCACGGCGGGTCCATCGAGGCGAAGAGCGAGCTTGGCAAAGGCGCCACCTTCACCTTGAAGCTCCCGGCCGCCGCCGAGAACGCCGGAGGCGACGTCGACCACGGAAGCGGAGGAGCCTGAACATGTCTGCTGTCCAGCGCCTCAACCCGCAGTCCCCCGCAGCCGCGCGCCCCCGCGTCCTCGTCGTCGACGACGACCGGGTCGTCCTCAAGGCGGTCGCCGAGATCCTGCGCCGCGCCGGTTGCGAGGTGGCAGCGGTCGAGGACGCGGTCGAAGCGCTGGCGGCGGCCGACGAGCCTGGCCTCGACGTGGTCGTCCTGGACATCAAGATGCCCAACGTCAGCGGGCTCGATGTGCTGCGGGAGATCAAGGCGAAGCGCCCGGAGGTCGAGGTGGTGATGATGACCGCCTTCGCGACCGTGGAGACCGCGGTCGCCGCCGTCAAGGCGGGCGCCTACGACTACCTGACCAAGCCCTTCGAAAACATCGACGAGGTGGTGCTCACCGTCCAGAAGGCCTACGAGCGCAAGGCCCTGCTCGATCGCAACCGGCGCCTCGAGGGCATGCTCGAGGTGCGCGACAGGTTCGAGGGGCTCATCGGCCAGAGCCCGCGGATGCAGGCGGTCTTCAAGATGATCTCCGGGGTCGCCTACTCTTCGGCGACCGTGCTCTTGCTGGGCGAGAGCGGCACCGGCAAGGAGCTGGCGGCGCAGGCCCTGCACTACAAGAGCCCGCGGCGCGACAAGCCGTTCGTCGCGGTCAACTGCTCGGCGCTCTCCGAGACCCTGCTGGAGAGCGAGCTGTTCGGACACGTGCGCGGGGCCTTCACCGACGCGCACAGCAACAAGCGCGGGCTCTTCGAGGCGGCCGACGGCGGCACGCTGTTCCTCGACGAGATAGGCGACATCCCGCCCGTCACGCAGGTGCGGCTGCTGCGCGCGCTGCAGTCCGGCGAGATCAAGCGCGTCGGCTCCGACGAGGTCGTCCGGGTCGATGTCCGGGTGATCACCGCGACGAACAAGGATCTCGCCAAGGAGTTGGTCGAGGGCCGCTTCCGCGAGGATCTCTACTACCGGCTCAACGTCATCTCCATCCAGCTACCGCCCTTGCGCGAGCGGCGCGAGGACATCCCGTTGCTCGCCCACCACTTCCTTGGCGAGTACTCGGCGCGCATGGGCAAGAAGCTGGTCGGTATCGAGCAGGACGCGCTGGAGGCGCTGGGCGTCCACTCGTGGCCGGGCAACGTCCGCGAGCTGCAGAACGTGATCGAGCGCGCGGTCGTGCTCGCTCAGGGCGAGAGAGTGACGACCGCGGACCTGCCGGCGTCGATGCAGGGCAAGAGGGAGACCGAGCCCGACCGCGGCGCGTCGAGCCTGGCGCACCTGCCCTACACGACGGCGAAGCAACTGGCCGTCGCGGCCTTCGAGCGCCGCTACCTGAGAGCCGTGCTCGCCAAGGCCAACGGAAACATCTCGATGGCGGCCAAGGCCGCAGGCGTCGACAGGTCGAACTTCCGCCGGCTGCTCAAGCGGTACCAGGTCGAGCGCTATGCCACCGCGGACAAAGACGAGGTCGAGATGGACCGCGGCGGCGCGTAGGCCCACCGGCGCGTGCCGGTGCCGTTCGTCCTCAGCGACGCTTGCCGTCCGTGGCGACGCCCTTCCGTTGGAGTGGCGGAGCTGGAGCTCCGCTGTCCACCCTTGGTCGACGCCGTCCTTCCTCGACGACGCTGGCCGTCCTCGAGGACGCTCTCCGTCGCTGGAGACGCTTGAGCTCCTGTGCGGCGCGGTTCCGTGAGCTGGGCGAGCCGAAGCTGTCGCCGTCCATCTCTTGATCCGGGAACCGCTGACCTTCGCCGGGCCTGGTCGGAGCCTGCTGGCCGATCTCGTTGCCGGGCGCACGGGCCGTTTGTCGTGCCCGCGCCGCGATGGCAAGATGGCGCCCGCGTTTTTTCCGCTGGAGGTTTCATGAGTCGAGCGCTGTGGGCGGGGCTTCTACTTGGTGTTTTCGCGGCCTGCGGCGGCTCTGAGGTTCCGCAAGGGCAGGACGCAGGCGATTCCCCAGACGCACAGACGGTGCTGGACGCAGGCACGGACGGGCCGGATGCCTCGACGCCCGATGGCTCGCAGACCGACGGCGGCTCGGACGAGTCCGACGCGGGAGATCCCTGTGAGCAGAGCCGTCCGCGCGCGCTCGTCTCCCTCAGCCTCGAGCCGGCGGAGATCACGGTCGAAGTAGGCGAGCAGGTGCGAATCGGCGTGCGCGGCACTTTCGACGACGGCTGCGTCGCCAACGTTACCGGCAGCGTCCGCTACACGGTGGCCGAGCCGGGCATCGCCCGGGTCGTCGATGCGCCGCCGGATCCCGACAGCGCGCTGCTCGGCAAGGCCGTCGAGGGGCTCGCCGAAGGGCAGACCACGCTGGTCGCCAGCACGCAGGAAGGCGGCGCGGGCATCGCCTCGGCGCCTGTGCCCGTCACTGTCGGGCGGGGCCAGATCGTGCCGGGCTCGACCGAGACTCGCGCGGTCTGGGTGACCCGCTTCGCCTTCGGCTCGGCCGCTGACGTCAGGCGCATCATCAACAAGGCCGCCGACAACAACTTCAACGCGGTCTACTTCCAGGTGCGCGGCGCCGGCGACGCCTACTACCGCTCGAACCTGGTGCCGTGGTGGAAGGGCTCGGGCCGCGAGCTGGGCCAAGACCCAGGCTGGGACCCGCTTCAGACGGCCATCGACGCGGCGCACGCGCGCGGCATCGAGCTTCACGCCTACATCAACGCGCTCAGCGGCTGGGCCGGATCTCCCGGCGCGATCCCGAATTCGGCCTCGAGCATCCAGCACATCCTCAAGCAGCACCCCGAGTACATCTGCAAGGACGCCCAGGGCGGCACGAGCGACGGGGAGAGCGAGTACACCTACATCGCGGCCGATCCCGGCTACATCGAGCACTTCGCCGACGTCGTCGAGGAGCTGATCACCAACTACGACGTTGACGGCGTCCACATGGATCGCATCCGCACGCCCGGGCGCAGCTTCTGCCACACGCCCACGCTCGATCAGATGTTCGCCCAGCAGTCGCTCTCGTTCGCCGACTTCCAGCGCGCGCAGATCGACAAGCTCGTCGAGGCGGTCTACCAGCGGGTGCTCGCCACCAAGCCGAGCGTCATCGTCTCGGCGGCGGTCTGGGGCATCTACAAGCGGCTGCCCAACTGCAGCACCAGCGAAGGTTACGGCGACTACTACCAGGACTCGCTCGGCTGGATGGCCAAGGGGATCATCGATGAGCTGAACCCGATGATTTACTGGGACCTCAGGCCAGGAAGCTGCACCGACTGGGGTGCGCACACCGACGTCTTCCTCGCCGGCGCCAACGGACGGCGGATAGTCGCCGGGATGCACGCGCGCGAGGGCTCGACAGCCAACTTCTCGCGCATCGCGGCGCGTATCGAGTTCGCCCGGAGCCGGAACACGACCGGCCACATCATCTTCGCGAGCACCTACCTCGACCAGGACAACACCTGGGACGACTTCCTCGCCGGTCCCTATGCCGAGCCCAAGCCTCCGACCCCGCTGACGCACCGGTAGGCGAAGGCGCCCGCCGCTCCCGGCGGACGGCGTCGCGAAGGAAGGATGGAGGGCGGAGCGCCAGCTCCGCCACTCCGAAAGCGCTGATCACGAGCCACTGCTCCGCCGCCGGAGCCGACGGCAAAGCCTCAACTCGAGCCCGGCGTCATCCGCTCGTTTGCGCGGAAGGCTCGTTCCGCACGCGCTGCGCCTGCCGGCTTGACCAAGGATCGAGCGCGACCGCCCGGTCATCCGCCACCGGCGCTCATCTCTTCACGCCACCGCCCTCCATCGCCGGGCGCCCATGAGTTATGGTGTCGGCTCTTCTGACCCCCAAGAACCACGGAAAGCCATGCGATTTCTCTCCGGTGTACAGCCTTCGGGCTCTCTTCATCTCGGCAACTACTTTGGCGCCATCCGCCAGTTCGTGGAGCTGCAGGACAAGGGTGAGTCGCTCTACTTCATCGCCAACCTCCACGCGCTGACGACCGTGCGCGACGGGGAGACGCTGCGGCAGAACACGCTGGGCATCGCGCTCGATTACCTGGCCCTCGGCCTCGATCCGGCGCGCGCCGTGCTGTTCCGCCAGTCCGATATCCCCTTCCACACCGAGCTCTACTGGATCCTCGGCGCCGTGACGCCGATGGGGCTGCTCGAGCGAGGCCACAGCTACAAGGACAAGATCGCCCGCGGCTTCTCGCCCGACCTCGGGCTCTTCTCCTATCCGGTGCTGATGGCTGCCGACATCTTGCTCTACCGCGCCGACGTGGTGCCGGTGGGCAAGGACCAGAAGCAGCACCTCGAGTTCGCGCGGGACATCGCCACCAAGTTCAACGTCACCTTCGTCAAGGGCTACGACCCGCAGGATCCCGAGGCGAAGCAGGGCAAGAAGAAGGCGAAGGGCATCCTCAAGCTGCCCGAGCCGATGATCCTCGAGAGCACCGCGGTCGTCCCCGGCACCGACGGCCAGAAGATGTCGAAGAGCTACGGCAACACCATCGACCTCTTCGCCGACGACAAGACGCTCAAGAAGCAGATCATGGGGATAGTGACCGACTCGACCCCGGTCGAGGCGCCCAAGGACCCCGAGAACAACACGGTCTTCCTGCTGCTCAAGCTGTTCCTGAGCCCCTCGGAGATCGAAGAGGTCGCCGAGAGCTACCGGCGCGGCGGCACCGGGTACGGCGAGTACAAGAAGAGGTTGCTCGACGCGTTCCACGCGCACTTCGACCCGGCGCGGCGGAAGCGCACCGAGCTGGCCAAGGACCCGGGAGCCGTCGAGCAGATCCTGAGAGACGGTGCGCGCCGCGCCATGGAGATCGCCGCTCCGGTGATCGACGAGGTGCGCAAGACCGTGGGCCTGCCGACCGGAATCTGATCGCGAGAGAAGTCGCCGATGGCATTCAAGATCGTGCCCGCGCCCGGGACGCCGGCCGCGGAGCTGCTGCAGCTCTCCGAGGTCGAGGCGGCGCTGTCGCGCGAGGAGGTGGCGCTGCTCGAGAAGGGCGCCGAGATCGAAGCCTTCGCGCGGGACGTGCAGGTGAGGCTCGACGAGGCGCGGGCAGCGCTCCAGCGGCTGGCTAGCTCGCCTGTCCACTCGAGCGCGGAGGCGGCGTTCATGCGCAGCCTCGGCCTGGTCGTGCCGCCGCACGTCGCGAGCGCGGAGACCGCGGCCGCGCTCGAGGCTCGTCGCCAGGCGCTCGCGGCTCGCGAGCGGGCCGCGGCCGCCGAGAGGGCGGCCGTCGAGGCCCGAGCCGCGCAGCTCGCGGAGATCGACCGGCAGGTTGCCGAGATCAAGCAGCTCGCCGGCCAGCTCGCGTCGCAGGCCGAACAGGCCCTCGCGCGGGCACGAGCCGAGGCGCAGCGCCAGGCCGCCGCGCAGATCATCGACTTGACGAGGCCCAAGGCGCGTCCGGCGTCGGCGCCCATCCCGGCGCCCGCACAGCAGGCGGCACCCGCTTCGGCGCCGCAGCAGCCCGCGGCGCCGGTCGCGGCGGCGAGGCCCGCCGCTGCGCCGCAAGCCAGCCCGCCGGCTGCCGGCCAGGTGGCGGCCGCCGGCGCGGACAGGCGCCAGAGCCCGCGCCACCGACTGCAGGTCGAGGTGTCGCTGTCGAGCGAGTCCAACTTCTTCACCGGCTTCTCTGGCGACATCTCGGAGACCGGCATCTTCGTCGCGACCTACGAGACGCTGCTGCCGCCTGGCACTCCGGTCGATCTCTCGCTGAAGCTCCCGGCCAGGCCGGCGCTGAGCCTGAGCGGGGTCGTGCGCTGGGTGCGCGACTCTACCGACCGGACGCCGGGAGTTTTTCCAGGCATGGGAATCGAGTTTCGGCAGCTCAGCTCCCAGGACGCCGTAGCGGTGCAGGCCTTTCTGCAGAAGCGCGAGCCGATGTTCTGGGCCGAGTGAGGCCACGGCTCGCTCCGGACCGCGGGCCTTTGAGTCCGTGGCCGGGGATCCTCGAATTGGTTGGGATCGATTGATTCCACGCCGGGCGCGTTGCCATGCGCCCCTGTCCGGCCTCGGCCGGGAGCGTGGCAGCGACCGCCGCGGTGGCTACGGATTGTCCGCGTCGATTCCGTAGTCCTTGATCTTGTAGATGAGCGCGCGCTGGCTCAGCTCGAGCAGCTCGGCGGCTCGCGTGCGGTTGCCGCCGGTCTTGCGCAGCGCCCGGCGGATGAGCTCGGCCTCGATGAGCGTGGTAGCCCGCTTGATCGAGAGCTCTTCGGGGCCGATGACCAGGGCGTCGGGCGCGACCGAGGTCGGGGAAGGCCGCGGGCTTATTTGCCGCAGCCCCTCGGGCGTGATCGTCTCGCCTTCACAGAGCACCATCGCGCGCTCGATGGCGTTCTCCAGCTCGCGCACGTTGCCTGGCCAGGAGTGGGCGAGCAGCACATCCATCGCCGCCGCGGAGATGGATGTGATGGGCGGCTTGCGCCCCAGCCGCTCGTTGTACTTGGCGACGAAGTGCCAGGCGAGGTTGGGGATGTCCGAAGGGCGCTCGCGCAGCGGAGGCAGCCGCACGTTGACGACGTTGAGCCGGTAGTAGAGGTCCTCGCGGAACCGCCCTTCGGCCACCTCCTTCGCGAGGTCGCGCCGGGTCGCAGCGACGACGCGCACGTCGATCTTCTGGCTTCGAGTGTCGCCGACGGGCCGGATCTCCTCCTCCTGCAGCACTCGCAACAGCTTCACTTGCAGGGCCGCGGGCAGCTCACCGACCTCGTCGAGCAGCAGCGTGCCGCCGTCGGCTTCGGTGAAGAGCCCCTTCTTGCTGCGCACCGCGTCGGTGAAGGCGCCCTTGGCGTGCCCGAACAGCTCGCTCTCCATGAGCTGCTCGGGCAGCGCGCCGCAGTTGACCGCGACGAAGGGCATCGCTGCGCGCGGCGACAGCTCGTGCAGGGCGCGGGCGATGAGCTCCTTTCCGGTCCCGCTCTCGCCGGTGATGAGCGCGGTGGACTTGACGGGCGCGAGCTTGCGGACCTGGCGCACGACCTCCTGCATCTGCTCGCTGGTGCCGATGAGGTTCTTGATCGTGAGGTCGCGCGACAGCTCGCTTCGCAGGCGCTCGTTTTCGCGCTTGAGCCGCTCGCGCTCTTCTGCCTTGCGCAGGACGAGCACGACCTCGTCGGGCTTGAACGGTTTGTTGATGTAGTCGTAGGCGCCGGCCTTCACCGCCTCGATGGCCGAGTCGTGCGTGCCGTAGGCGCTCATCACCACGACGGTGAGCTCGGGGCGGCGCTCGCGTATCTCCTTGAGGAGCGTGAGGCCGTCCATCTTCGGCATCCGCACGTCCGACAGCACGAGGTCGTAGTCATGCTTTTCGAGCTCGGCGAGCGCCTCCTCGCCATTCGAGACGGCGCGGACCTCGTAGCCGCTCTCGGTCAGGATGACCGCGAGGACGTGCCGCATGCTGCTGTCGTCGTCGACGAGGAGGATGTGTTGGAAGCGCATCAACTCGGAAGACTAGCCGATCGCAGCCGTGCGCGGAGGGAGGCCGTGCGAGCGGGCACCTGCCAAGGCTCTCGCCCTACGGGCTGCAGTGCATCCGCCAGGTTAGGTTGCCAGGCGCGCCGCGAGCGGGCGCCTGATACTGGCTTTCGGCCCGCCGCGTGCCCGCTCGCGTCGTGCCGGAAAGCGGGGGCGGCTGCGCTCGGTGTGAAATAGCGCTTCGAAGCGGAGCGGCGGGCGCTTTCCCTTGGGCTGCCTAGCTATCGATCGCCTCGGCGAGCGCCTGGGCGCTCAAGCGGTCCATCAGCGCGCGGAAACACCGCATGCACAGATCGTGGTCGAGCCGGGCCTTCCACCGGCCGCCGTAGAAGAACCCGGCATGGGCGCTGCGGCAGTGCTGGCACACGTGGCGCTGGCTTCGCATCGGCTCGGTCATGGCGTCTCTCCGGGGCGATGGGAGTGAGGCGCGGCGCCCGTCGGCGGCGGCGATTCTCGGAAGGGATTGCGGCAGTTCTTTCTTCCGAAAGGCAAGACCCGCGGGCGCTTTCTGGGGCGATATGTCCAGAATCGCGAGATGCGGTGCGAGATCGGGTTTCGCGGCTGCCACTTGAGCGCGGGGATGCGCGCCGAGGGCGTGCGTCCTTCGACCGCCTCGATGATCGCGCGCGAGGCGGCGCGGATTCGCCGCATCGAGGCGAGCACCGTCTTGCCCGAACCGACGTGCGAGGCGATGTAGGCGGGCGACGGGAAGGAGATGCCCAGCGATTGGAGCACGAACCAGGCCGTGGCGTCGGCCTCGGCCTCGAGGACCGCGTGGGGCGGGAGCGGTGGCTCGGGGTGCAGCAGCGCGTGCGCGTATTCGTGGGCGAGCACCCGGCAGCGCGCGAGAGGCGAGAGGCCCTCGCGCACGAGGACGCGCCGCTCGTGCTGGGCGCCGAGCATCTCGGGCGGAGTCAATAGAGGAAGAGGCTCGATGGCCAGCCCGAGGCGGGCGGCGGCCGCCTCGAGGCGCGGGAGAGTCTCCGGATCGCCCGCGTAGCTCAGTCGCAGGTCCGGGAGGTCCGGCCCTTCGGTCTGCTCAACGTCGTAGACCTTGACCGCGTAGAAGGGCCAAGGCTGGCGAGGGCGGCTGGGCGCGACGATCCAGATGGGCTTCGCGTCTGGCCGCAGGCGTCTGCCCAGCTTCTCCCATTGTCTGTGCCCGCGCACCCAGGTCGCCGTGGGGCATTGGTGGGAGATGAGGATTAGGTTGCTCACGCCGTAGCTGCGCATGCGCGCCATGCCGTGGAGCATGCGGTGGAACCAAACATCGGAAGAGAGGCGCTCGACGTCGTCGGCGAGCTCGCGCAGCAGCCGGCTTCCCTCGCGCAGCAGATCGTGGCCAAGCGGCGCGCCGCGGGCTTCAGTGAACACGGCTCACCTCCACTCGGACGATCTCCCGCGCCCAGCCCACGTTCGAGAGCGCTTCGAAGAGCTTGAAGCGGGCGACAGCGTGGCCGGCGGCCTGCCGCTCGTCGGCGGCGTGAACGATGAAGCACGACGAGTACTCGCGCACCCGGCCTGTCTGCAGCTCGTAGGTAGGCTCGCGATAGAGGATGGTGACGGCGAAGGTTGGCTTGAGACCTTCAGCGGGCAGCGCGCTCATCGCTTCCTCCGGATTGGTTGAGTGAGGCCCGCGCGGCGGCGAGGCGAGGCCTTCAATCGTTCAAGCGGCGTCGACTCTCAGCCTAGCTGCCGATACGGACGCAGAACCGGTCCTGCCTCTGACAGGCCGTGCGCGAGAGCTCGCACTTTTCGAAACTGTGCCTGCGGCGGAGCAGGCCGGTGGATCGAGGCCTCGCCTGGTGTCGGCGCGTTCTGCGTCGGCGAGGCAACTCGCGGGGGATCGCAAGAGTGCCTTGCTGAACCGCCTCGTCCGCGGTCGATGGAGACGAGGGGCCATGTCCGTGTCCGGATGTATGCTGGCCCAGTCTTGAAGAGGGGCGAGGGGCGGCGCCGCCAGGCGCCGTGGGGCGGGAGGGGGAGTGATCCCTGGGGTGGGCGAGGGCGGAGGGCTGTCAGACAGGGGCCGGGTGCGGCGTCGAGATGGGTAGGGACCAACCGAGGAGGAGCGGCGAATGAGAAGGACGCGGGTGATGCTGAGGATGCTGGGCGGCTTGAGCGAAGCGCAGGATCTCATGGACGCCAAGGACTACGAGAGGGCGTGTGACCTGCTGCTCGAGATCGAAGCGGACGTCCAGCGCGCCTCGATTCGCTCGGCGCACCTGCACTGGCTGCTCGGCATCACGCTAGACAATCTCGGAGACCTGCCCATGGCGCTCTTGCATATCGAGAAGGCGATCGAGCTCGACCCGCTCTCGGTACCCTTCCACCGCTCGTTCGACATCGTGGTCAACCGCATCCGCGCTGCCCTCCTCGCGCCCGGCCGCGACCCCGGCGACGCCTCGACCCCGAGGCTCCACGAGCTGCTCGTGCTCTCGGGTGAGGCCGACGCCGACTGCCACGTGGCGATGGCGCGCCACCACGCGCACGCCGGAGAGCTCGAGGAGGCGATGCGGCTGCTCGCCGCGGTCACCACGCTCGATCCACTCCACCGCGAGGCCTGGGCGCTCACCTCGGCGCTCGCGAGGAAGGCCGGCGATGCCGAGCTCGCCGAGCGCGCGGACATCGAGGCCGCGGCCACCTCGGGCAAGGCGCCGGTGCCTTTCGCAATCAAGGGCGTCGCCGAGGGGTAGGCGCTGCCGCGGCGCGCCCAAACGGGGTGGTCCTCGCGCCGGCTCCGGCGCGAGGGGCGAGACAAAAAGCCCAGGAAAAGCGAGCGGTTGTGCGGGTGAAAAAAGGCCCGGGAAGGCCGCTGTGGAGGCCAGAAACGGCCCTACGGGCGCGCCTGCGCGGCCGGCCCTATTAAAGCAAGCATGACGAGCCCAAAACGCTCTACGGGCCAGCCAGGGGCCTTCCCGGGCCGATCGGGCCTGTCGAAACCCGCCGATCGACCCCCGCGCGGCCGCAGCCATCGCCGGATGCGGGAGCGACTGTCCCAGGCGACGCGGCGCGTCGTGGCGGTCGCGAGCCGCGGGCCTACCCTCGCCGGCGAACGCCGCGGCTAACGCAGCGGCGCCTGCTCGCGGACAGGCTCGCCTTTGCGGACAGAAAAGAGACGACGCTCTGGCAGCAGCACCGCGAACAGCTCGCCGCTCGCGTCCACCTCGGCCGACAGGCAGATGCGCCAGCGGTCGGCGAAGTGCGGCGCGTTCGGGTGGCCCGGGACGAGCAGGCCAGGTCGGCTCGTATGGCCGCTGACGACGACTTTGCCCCAGTCGGCAAAGCTGACGGTCGCGAGCGCCTTCTCGCGCAACTGCGGGTGCAGATGGAAGGGCGGCAAGAGGACTCTCTTGCCCAGGTCTTCGAGCTGTGGGCGCAGCGGTTTCGGCAGCAGGCCGGCGTGGACGAAGGCGTAGTCCTCGGTTTCGAAGCTCCAGGGCAGGGCCTGGAGGAAGTCCCGTGCGCCTTCGGCATCCGCCCGGCGACCGAGCTCGCGTCGCGTGCGCCGTAGGCCGTATCGGTGCCCAGCCCGCGGTTCCAGTAGCGGCGCCGCATCCGCTCGAACCAGCCCTGATCCGGCGGGCCGCCTTCCCAGCCGACCGCGCGCAGGCAGGCGAGGTCGTGGTTGCCCATGACCGGGAAGAAGCGGTCTGGCCTGCTCGCCTTCAGCTCGATGAGCCGGTCGAGCAGCTCGGGGACCTCCGGGCCGTTGTCCGCGTAGTCGCCCAAGGTGACCAGGTCGTAGCCGTCGCCGAGCAGCTCGTCGAAGCGCGCGAGGAGCTGGTCGAAGAGGCTGCGCTGGCCGTGCAGGTCGGCGACGGCGACGAGAGGGCGGCTCATCTCGCCTCCCCGTCGGCGCCGCCGGCCTGCGCGGGAGAGCAGAGCTTCCGCGCGAGCTCGGGCAAATCAACGCACCAGTACTCGGGCGGCCTGTCGGTGCGGCACGAGAGCACCTTCTCGCTCCATCGCTCGGGAATCGCGCGCGCGCCGTGGACCGCGCCGGCCAGCGCTCCGGCGATGCAGGCGTTCGTGTCGGAGTCGCCGCCCTGGGCCGCGGTCGCGACCACCGCCTCCTCCGCGCTCTCGGCGCGCAGGAGCTGGTGGAAGGCGTTCTGCAGCGCGATGCGCACCCAGCCCATCTGCGACTGGAAATCGGCCGGGGTGGTCTCGGCGGCGGCCTCGAGCACTTCGAGCGCCGGCGCCGCGAGCGGCTCCTCGCGCGCGATACGCATCGCCTCGCCGTGGACCTCCTTCGCCGAGGCCCCGGTCCTCACGGCGTAGCCAATGGCGCAAGCGAAGACCGCGCAGGCCGCCTGGCAGAGCGGGGGCGGGTGGCTCAGCCGCGAGTCGCGCGCGGCCAGCTCCGCCAGCTCGCGCGCCGGCAGCCACCAGCCGAAGACGCCGAGCGGGCTGATTCGCATCAGCGAGCCGTTGGCCTGGCTCGAGCGGTTCGCCGCGCTCTCGAGCCTCGCGGCCAGGCCCGTGCTGCCGCCGTGGAGGCCCGCCGAGAAGGCCTGGCGGGTGGTGCCTCCGAGGTCGAAGGGGCGCGAGCGCAGCCAGCCGACGTAGCGCGCGGCGACGTCGTCCGGGTCATAGCGGCCGCGGTCTGCGAGGCTTCGGGCGCGCGAGCGCCAGCTCAGTGTCGTCGGTGATCTGGCCGGGCTTGAGACCGAACGGGCCGCCGCCGACGATCTCGCGCAGGCCCTGCGGGTAGCGGCGTGCGATGGCCTGGCGCGACTCGAACTCGACCGTGGTTCCCAGCGCGTCGCCGGCCGCCTGGCCGAGTAAGGCTCCGAGCGCGCGGTCGAAGACCGCCATGGAGTCGTGCCGCTGAGCCGCCGATTCGTGGAGCTGTTCCATGTCACCTCTCAGGCGCGTCCGTAGCGGAGCGCATCATCTGGACGCAAGCGAGCCTATCGGTCTGACGGACACGGGTTTTGGGCGGGGCCGGGCGATGGGAGAAGAGCGCCGAGCGGAGGCCGTGTCCGTGGTGCGCGTAGGCTCGCGGACAACAACGAGGTGAACGGATGTTCCGTAGTTGCGCTGCCTCGAAGGAGAATCGCCATGTCGTCCTACGCCCGCTGCTACTCGCCGACCAAGCTCGCGCTGAAATGCCGTCGCGCCGCCAAGACAGCAGGCCGCGAGGTCATCGAGTCGGCCTTGCGCTTTCATTTCGCGCTCGAAGGCGGGCAAACCCCAGCCTGGGCGCAAGCGATCATCGTGGGCGCGCTCGGCTATTTCATCTTTCCCGCCGACGTCGTCCCCGACGTCATCCCTGGGGTTGGCTACGGCGACGATCTGGGCGTGCTGTCCGGCGCGCTCGCTGCGGTCAGCGCCTTTGTCGGCCCCGAGGCCGGGCGAAGAGCGAAGGAGCGACTGCGCGAAATGAAGATCGAATAGCGCCCCGTGTCCGGCGCGCATGGTCGCGTCCGCCGGCCGCGCGCTCGCGGCTCGAGATCGGCTGCAATCATCAGTAGCCGCATAGTCCTGCGCCCGCAAATCCTCCTTCGGTCTAGACTTGGGCGCATGAATCCCGAACCTGTAAGAAGACCACCCGAGGAGCGCCTGCTCCGACTCGCCGCCTGGCTGCTGAAACAGCGAGCGCCGGTGACGTTCGCCGACATCCGAGCCCAGTTCCCCGACGACTACGGAGGCAGCTTCGACGCACTCGACAAGCGGTGGACGCGCGACAAGCAGTCGCTGCTGGAATCGGGGATTCCCATCCAGTACGTCCCCAGCGACGGCGAGCGCCCCGAAGGCTATCTGATCGATCCCAACGCCTATTACCTGCCGTCGCTGAAACTGTCGCCCGAGGAGCTCGCGGTTCTCTGGACCGCCGGTCAGGCCGCGGTGCGCATGGGCGGCTATCCCTGGCGAGGCGAGCTCGTCTCGGCCCTACGCAAGCTGCAGATCGTCGCCGGCGCGCCGGATTGTCGGCGCCGGCCGCTCCCGAGCATCCACCACGGCCCCGCCTCCCGCGAGCAATCGCGCTGGATGGAGCAAATCGGCAACGCGGTGCGCAAGCGAAAGCGCATCTCGATTCGCTACTACGTCCCGGCGCGCGGCGAGGAGACCGAGCGCGACGTTGACGTCTACGGCTTCGCTTGGCGCCGCGGCGTCTGGCTGTTTGTCGGCCATTGCCACCTGCGCCAGGCAATGCGGGTCTTCTATCTGACGCGCGTGCGGGAGCTGAG
>JBMNNX010000172.1:0-14792 GCA_050942745.1 Myxococcales bacterium | reverse complement strand
CAATTCGAAAGAGCCCGCGAAACCCGACTACGAGATCCCCGTCGATTTCGACGTGCGCGCCTACGCGGCGCAGCAGCCCTGGGATTACTGGATCCATCCCGAGCAGGAGGCCTGCGTGCGCTTGCAAGGCGGGCTCGCGGGGCTGGCCTCATCGTTGCTGCCTGGAGCGCGCATCGAGGAGGAGAGCCCCGGCGGCGTGCTGGCGAGGCTGACGGTGAGGGACCTCGACGCGCTGGTGCGATACGTCCTCTCGCTCGGACCGGAGGCCGAGATCGTCGGGCCCGAGCAAGGGCGCGAGCGAGCCCGGCAGATGCTCGGCAAGCTCGGGGCTTCGTTGGAAGGAGGCTCGCGATGAGCGGCAATCTCGTCTCGCGGGTCAAGCGGCTGCTCGTCCTTATTCCCTTCGTCGCGCGGCGCAAGGAGGGGGTGCCCGTCGAAGAGGCGATCGCGTTCGCCGGGTATTCGTCCGCAGGCGAGCTGTACGCCGACGTGGAGCTCGTGCGGATGATCGCGGTACCGCCGGAGGCGCCCGACGACTTCATCGAGATCTACGTCGACAGCGGCCGCCTCTTCGTTGTGCTGCCTCAGATGTTCGACAAGCCGCCGCGGCTGTCGGCGGTCGAGGGGGCGGCGCTGCTCGTGGCGGCCGAGGCGCTGCGCGAGCACTCGGGCGAGACGCTCGAGCGCGCGCTCGAGAAGCTGCGGTCCGCATTGCCGCCGGGCTGCGCAGAGTCGGCCGAGCAGCTCGCCCGCTGCGCGGCGCTTCAGACCAGGCCGGCGCCCCGGTGGCACGCCGAGCTGAGCGAGGCGATAGCGCAGCGGCGCGAGGTGGAGCTCGACTATTGGGCGGCGAGCAAAGGAGCCGCGGCGGCCCGCCGGGTCGAGCCGCGCTCGCTCCTCCTTCACCACGGCCATTGGTATCTCGCCGCCGACGTGGTCGGGCTGGGCGAGGAGCACCTGTACCGGCTCGACCGCATTTCCGATGTACACCCCGGCGAACGAAGGTTCGACCCGAAGCCGATGACGGAAAACGACCGATTCTGGCGCGGGCCCGACGCCGATTTGGAGATCGAGGTGCGTTTCTCCGAGGCGATAGCCGGGCTGGTGCTCGATAGGTACGGCGAGCTCGCGAGTCGCAACACCGATGGCTCGGTGACGGTAGTCACCAAGGTCGTCGGCGAGGCGTACGCGCTCAGCTGGGTGCTCGGGTTCGGCGGAGAGGCGCAGATCGTGCGGCCCGATTCTTTGCGGGAAAGGCTCGCCGGGCGGGTCGAGGAGCTGGCGCGGATGTACGCGTAGCGGCGACGGCGTTGAGGGGCGAGAGCCGAGGGAGTAGGGCGCCAAAGAAGTCGTGAAGTCGGCGGAGCCAATCAAGCCGTGGCCTGTGCCGGGGCGCTGGATAGTCCGGGCGACGCGCCATCGGCGCGCGCGGCGGCGAAGGCCGCGGGCGCGGTCTTTTCGCTGCCTTTTCAGAGCGGCAGCTCGGGAGAGACATGAGCGATCTGATTTGGGAATTGTCGCCCGCCCTGGTGCTCGTCGCGTTGATGGTGCTCGGTTACTTCACGACGAATCGCGGCCTCGAAAAGACATGGCGTCCGCTCGCCAATTCGTTGGGCCTGTCCCTGAATCGGGAAGGCTTCGTGAGCAAGCCCAGGCTCGAGGGCGTGTATCGAGGGACACAGATTCGCGCGTATTCGGACTGGGACTTGTGGCGGCACTATGCGCCGAGGCTTCGCATCGAGGCCCAGGTCGTCGGCCGGCTGCCGTCCGGGATGAGGCTTCGGCGCGAGCGCGAGGGGATCGACCGGGACGTCAGCACGCAAGACATTCGCGTCGGCATTCCAGAAATCGATCACGCCTTGGAGATTCAGGGCGACGACCGGTGGGAGGTAGGGCGGCTGCTCAGGCGCCCCGAGATGCAGGAGTTCGTCCACGCGTTCTTCGGCCGCTTTCCCAAGGCGGTGATTGACGAAGGCTGGCTGAAGCTGAGCTTTCCCTTGGACAACCGCGATGAGCGCGCCTTTAGCAGCCGCCTCGACGAGGTCCTCGACTTCGTTCATCGGCTCGAGTGGATTCTGGAGGCGCCTGCGCTCAAGGTGCTCGGGGCCGAGGCCGTCGTCGAGAGGCGGGTGGAAGAGGCGCCGGTCGCGCAGTCACCCGCGCCGATGGCGCAAACGCGCTCTTTCGGCGGCGCTCCCAAGCCCGCGGAGGCCGCAGCGCACCGGGCGAAACCACCTTCGGCCGCGGGGGCGCCCGCGAGCGCAGCGCCCGCTTTTCGACGGGCCTTTCGTCCGCCCAACCCCGCGGTCATGGAGGCCTATTCGCGTCAGCAGCGCGTGCGGCTGGCGGTGGGGTGCTCTTCGGTGCTTTGGATCCCTGTGCTCTTCTACACTGTGCCCCGGAGCGGAAGCGAATTCGGCCGGATAATGCTGTGCGCGAACTTCGCGCTCTTCTTCGTTTTCCTGTTCGGCCCCATGGCCTATCACCGCTGTCCAGCTTGCAGGTCTTTCATCGGCGGGTTTTTCTCGAACCGACTACGCTTGTCCCGCCGCGTATGTCCGAAGTGCAGCGAGCCGCTGTCGCAGTAGCGCCCGGGAGCCGGGGCCAAGGGGCGCGAGGGGCTGTGCGCCGCCCGGTTGAAAGCGCCCGGTGGGCGGGCGCTCGCGGGGTCTTCTGGTCGGCATCGGCGCGGGTGGTACGCGCGGTGCAAAACCGCTCGATGCACCTCGGTAATCGGGACCTGGCCACCCGCCATTGGCAATCACCGGGTCCTTTCGTTACCCGCCCGCCGCCTTTCGGCCGACGAGCGTCAACCTCGGAGAGCATTCATGAAGACTGCCTCTATCTTGATGACTTGCGTGGTTCTTCTGAGCTCCGGCGCTTCCTTCGCGCAGCAGGAGATGCCGTCTATCCCGGCGCCGCGAGACAGCGCGCGCGAGCGGCGCTTCGACATCCGCCTCGGAACGGGGGCGCCGATGATGGTGTCGTTATCGATCGCAGGCCGTCCTTTCGAAGGGCCGCTGACCGTGGATGGGGGCGTGTGGGTCTTCGCCTTCATGCAGGGAGGATACGTGCGCGCGGGCTGGACGATTGGGCTCGCGGACTATCGCGACGGCGCGGGCAAGGGCTCGACGCTCGAGCTGACGCCGATGATCGGCGTGCTCTCGGGAATCGCCGCGGCGGGCGCGGAGTCGACCGCCGGCTTCACCGTTCCCGAGGCGGTGGTGAGTCTTGACTCGACGTGGTGGTTTTCCAACAGGTTCGGGTTGGGGGCGACCGCGACGCTCGGGGGCATCTTCACGGCTCCATACCAGGATGACCTCGACACTCCGGTGTTCCCCGATGCGCGGCTCGCCGTGGGGGTGAGCTTCTAAAGGCGCGGGCGGCGGGTTTCGGAAGCCGGTCGCGCTCGGCGCAGTGCCGGAGGGATGCCCGCGCACCAACAAGGTGGGCGGCATCCGCCTCGCGCGGACGCATTGACCAGCGAGGTCGTGAGGCTCCCGCCGGGCGCACGAGGGGCGGGCGTGAGGCATACCCGACGGACCGTCCCCGAGCGCCGAGGCGCGCGAGTGGTATTGGCTGGAGCGCAGGCCGCTCGCTGCCTGCCGCGCGAAGCGTCAGATCTTCCTAGCCACGGTCGTCATTACCGGTGGCCGGCAATTGGATGCCGGGACCGGAGGCGCCATGACCGTGATCTGCGAGGCCCTCGACAACCACCTCAAAGACATCGGGCGCTCGGCCTCGGTGAGCGCCGTCGGCTCGGTCGTCAGTGATATCGCCGAAGGCGAGCGTGACGTCGCGACGATCGCCAGACACGCGGTCGGAGCGGCAGCCGGTGGCGCGGTACGGGAGGTCGCAGGCCGGGGCCTCGAATCCGCGGTGACGAAAGTTGCGGCGAAGGCGGGGGCTGGTGTCGCCAAGAAAGCGGCGAAGGGAGTTGCGAAGAGCGCCGCCAAGACCGTGGGCAAAGAGATTTCGAAGCGGGGCGCCGGCGCGGCCGCCCGCACGGCGCTGCGCTCGAACGCGCTCTCGTCGATTGCGTTCCTCTGCGTCGATCAAGCCGCCGATACCGCGCGCTTTGCCGCGGGGAGCATCGACGGCGACGAATACCGGGCGCGCACAGGCGAAAACGTTGGCGGCGCGGTCGGGAGCCTCGGCGGAAGCGCGCTTGGCGCCGCAATCGGGAGCGCGCTGTTTCCTGGCGTGGGAACGGCGGTCGGCGCCCTGATTGGCGGATGCTTTGGGGGCATGGGAGGCGGGCTCGCAGGGCGCAGCATTGCCGAATAGGGCGGCAGAGCGCGAAGGTATTTCGGACAAACGCGAAAGGGGAGCGGTTCATGAATCCGACGACTGCAAAGCTCGATGAGCGTCTCACCGAAATCCAGAAGCGGTGGTTGGCCTCCAAGCGCGACGAGCAGGAGCGGATCTACGCGAGGGAGTTCGGAGCTCCGTTTGCGCAGGAGTTCGCCAAGCTTCCGCTCCACGGCGCGCCGCTCGACTTCGACGAGAAGCGGCCGCGGGCGCTGGTGAGCGTGCTCGGCTTGTCGTGGCAGCCGGTCGCGCTGATGGCCGCCTTCCTGCGTCCAGAGCGCGTCCTCGTGCTCGGAACCAAGGAGTCGCTGGACAAGAAGGTGGACGGCGAGAGCGTCTTCGACACCATCGTCCGCGTCTCTGGCTTGGAGCGATCGCGCTTCGAGGAGCCGAAGACCGTCTCCGACCACGACGAGACCGAGATCTACGACGAGGTGCGCTCCTTCATGCGCAGGCATCGACTCGAGCCTCGCGAGCTCGCCGTCGATCCCACCGGCGGGAAAAAGTCGATGTCAGTCGCGGCGGGCCTCGCCGGGTTCCTCGAGGGCGCGTGGCTCGTCTACGTGGACTACGCCGAGTACGACCCCAAGGGGCGCATTCCGTATCGCAGGAACGGAATACCCGCGGCGATTGAAGAACCCGCTCGACGAGCGGGGCGACCTCGAGCTCGAGCGCATCCGCCGCGCCTTCGACTACGGCAGCTACGCGGAGGCCGAGACGCGGGCGCAGATTCTCTCCGAGCGGGTCTATCAGCCGCGGCTCGCGGAGGCGCACCTCGAGCTGGCGCGCGCTTATCGGGCGTGGGACGCGTTTCGGTTTGCCGACGCCATCAAGCCTTTGCGCCGGCTGGTCGAACTGGTTTCGACGAGCGCCGGTCGGGTCGGCTGGGAGAGCTTGGCCGCGCAGTACGAGCTGATGCGGTGGAACCAGCGGTTCCTCGAGGGACTCGTCTCCCGCTTGCAGGGCGGCGAGCGGCCGCCGACGCGCGAGGATGGGATGCCCTTCGTGCTCAATCACTTCGCGGCGGCCCGGCGCGATTTTGAGGTGGGCGAGCACAGCCTGGCGGTCATGCTCCTCTACTCGACGGTGGAAAAGATCGTCGATCTCTGCCTGTGGGATCCCTACGGCCTCAACGACGAGAAGCCCGACTACGGGAAGCTCGAGGCGAACCCCTCCTGGAGCCTGGAGCGCTACCACGAGAACGGCAGGGCCTTCTTCGGCAAGAAGGATTACGAGGAAAGGCCGCTCGGCGGTCCAATTCAGTACGCGAACGGCATCGTCCTGCTCGCCACCTTGGAGCCGCAGCTCGAGCTGAATGCGGTGTTCGGGGAGCTCAAAGGGCTCGCGACGGTGAGGAACAAGTGCGAGTACGAGCACGGGCTGGTTCCGCGGCCTATCGAGCTCAAGCGGTTCGAAGACTTCTTCGGCGTCGTGGGCAGGCTCATCGCCAAGCTCGTCGGCGGCGAGGCGGCGTTCGAGGCGCGGCTGAAGGAGCTGCAGTTCCCGAGCCTCGGCTCGCGCGTTCCGCGGGCTGAGCCCGACCGGTCACCCGGCGCGTAGCGAGGCGAGCCGCGCCGTCGCTGGTCGCTCAGATTCGGCCAACGGACGAAGGTCGTGTCCGTGCCGTGGCTAGGCTTGGGCGCGAAGTCAAACGAGTAACGGGCGAGTGTGCACGGGCGAGGGCCTGCGCGCTCGCGCTGTTGGCGCAACCGGGGCCCGAAGCGGGCCTTGTTCGGACAAGGGAGGAAATCGATGAAAGCGACGCTGATTTCGGCGACCTGGTGCGGGCCCTGTCGTGAATTCAAGAAGGTGATCAAGAAGTACGCGGAGAAGCATCCGGACGAGCCGCGCTTCGAGGTGGTCGATGCCGACAGCAAGGAGGGCAGCGCGCTGCTCAAGAAGCACGACTCCGAGGGCATCCCGACCTTGGTGATCACCGAAGGCGCGAAGGTGCTCCACGTCGAGGTGGGCGGCCTGAGCCTCGCCGAGCTCGAGGCGCGGATGCGGAAGTGCCAACGCAAGGCGCAGGAGCACCAGGGCGAGAGGAAGGCGAAGCGCGGTGGGGCGAAGAAGTCGGGCGGGAAGAAGGCCACGGCGAAGAAGGCGGGCGCGAAGAGGGCCGGGGCGCGGAAGGTGGGGTGAATCAGGGCGCGGCAGAGCGCCTCCGCTCCTGCGTGGCCGCGTCTCCCTGGCGACTGCCGGATCGGTCGGCGACCGCATCGGCGTCGCACGCGGAGATGAGAGGGGGCTCGTGTCTCGAGTGACGACGGGAGCCTGCAAGAAGATTCGGTTCAGGCACCTCGAGGCGATGTGTTAGCGTGCGAGCACTGTTGGTTGTCGGCGAAAGGGGAGCGGCGCCGTGGCGGACAGAGGGGTGAACGACGAGGCTTTCGAAGCTGGGGGAGGGTACCGCGGCTGGGGATGCGAGGGCTCGTGTGTGCCGGTCGAGGCGCACCACGAAACAATCGCCGTAACGGGTTGGACCGCGAATTCTTGGAAGCGCTTGGTCACGAGCGACTGACGGCATCTGCTTGGATCGGAGGAAACAATGAGGTGGCTCTACCGCTATGAGGCAAAGGGCATCCAGTCGTACATTCTTGCCACCGAGCGGCTCAGGGAGATGAAAGGCGCGAGCGCGCTCGTCGAGTCGCTCAAGGATCTTTTGGAGAAGGCGCTGGGCGACAGGGGAACCCGCCGCATGGTTGCCGCGGGCAATGCGACTTTGTGCTTCGAGGATGAATCGAAGCTGCGCGAGTTTGCCGAGCACTGGCCGATGCTTCTTTCACGCAAGGTGCCTGGCCTCCAAATCGTGCAGGCATGGGCCCCCATCCAAGGCACCGAGCGTGAGGCGCTGAAAGTGGTCCTCGAGCGCTTGGAATCCGATCGCAATCGCCCTTGGGCCGAGCTGCCGGAGGCTGGAGCGCTCGTCGCGCGCTCCTCCCGCACCGGGCGACCGGCGGTCAAGCGCGGCAGCAAGGACTCCGAGGGACTGCTCGACGCGGCGACGCGCGCGAAGGTGACAAAGGTCCGCAATGACGCCGACGATCTCCTGGCGGCGAAGCTGAGCATTGGGAGCCGTGAGCTTGTCAGCGAGATGGAGGAGTTTGACGAGGGCTACGTCGCCGTCGTCCACGCCGATGGCAACGGGGTCGGGAAGCGAATCACCGAAGACGTCTGCAATTGGGATTGGGAAAGCCAGTCGCGATTCTCGAACGCATTGACCGAGGCGACGCGACAAGCCGCCATCTCGGCGATCGATCATCTAGACACGTTCAGCAAGGGCAAGAAGCTGCCGCTGCGCCCCCTCGTGCTCGGCGGCGACGATTTCACCGTCATTCTCTCCGCTCGCCACGCCATCGCCTTCACCGAGCATTTCCTCCGCAAATTCGAGGAGGCAACTCGCGCCGCCGAGGCGCTCAAGGGAGGCTTCACGGCTTGCGCCGGGATCGCCCTCGTCAAACCAGGCTTCCCCTTCCACGCCGCGTATGAGCTGGCCGAAGCGCTCTGCAGCCATGCCAAGCGAACACTGCCGGGCGAGCCCACGCCGTCCGGGTTTGCCTTCCACCGAGTGACGACTGCGACGTTTGAATCGCTTGATACCGTAATGCGCGACGAGCTCGAAGTGCGCGACGCCCGCTTCGAGAAGGGGCGCCGCAACGGTGCTCTGATGGGCGGCCCGTGGGCCATTGGTGGCTCCGGGCGAAATGTCGAAGCGCTCGACCGGTTGGCGAAGGCCGCACTCGAGGCGCCGCGCGGCGCGATTCGCGAGTGGCTGCGTGTCGTGCGGTTTGACCTGCCACGCGCCGAAGCGCTCTGGGGGCGGCTGCTGCAGAACCTCTCCGAGGTGGCGCCCGACACCGCGGAATCGCTTAAGGAGACGCTGAGGGAGTTGGGAGTCAGTCCCGAGAAGGGTCACGCCGACGGGTGGACCCCGATGCTCGATGCGCTGATCCTCGCCTCGGTGGCCGGCGAAAAGCGCTTCTGGAGGGAGTGCGCATGAAGACAGCGACGATTGTCCTGGATATTTGCAGCTATTGGCACGCGGGCACCGGGCGCGGGGCGGGCACTACACTCGATGCGCTGGTGTTCAAGAGCGCCGGGGGCCTCCCGGTTCTGCCCGGTCGCACCATACGCGGCCTCATTCGCGACGCGCTCGAGAAGGCTGCGCAGCTTGGCGCCGTGGACGCGGCGCCCTTTAAGGAGGGCCCGGCGACCTGGTGCTTTGGCACCGGGCTCGATGCGCCCGCGAATGAGTCGGAGCCCGTGAACCGTGTCGAGCGGCTCGAGGAGGCTCGCTTCAAGACCGAGGAGGGCCGGTTGCAGGTCGATTCGGCGACTCTCGGGGATTCGCCCGAAGAGGCCCGTAAGTGGGAGCGCTGGGCGGCCACGAATCCGGGCGAGGTCGCGCACCTCTACCGCGGTTTCGCCTCGACCAAGATCGACGCCGACGGCGTGGTGGCGGAGCACACGCTGCGCTCCATCGAGGTGACGGTGCCGCTGCGGCTCTACGCCCGGGTCACCGGCCCCGCGGATGGCCCTGACTGGGTCGGCGCGCTGCGCGAGGCCTTGCCGCTCATTCGCGGACTCGGCTCGCACCGCAATCGCGGCCTCGGCCGTGTGAAGGCCTATCTGGCAGAGGAGGACCGGCGATGAAGAGCCTTTGGCTTCGCATTCAGCTCGAAACTGACGTGGCGATCACCGAATCGAGTGCCACCGTCGGTGGGCACCGATGCCTCGGTTACGTGCCTGGGGCCGCACTGCTCGGAGCAGCGGCGCGTGTGAGCTACCCGGTCGAGGACGTTGACCTTGCCTGGCGCGTCTTCCACTCCGGGGCAGTTCGTTTCGGAGCGGCGCTCCCCGTGGGCTCCGACGGAGCGCCGTGCGTTCCGATGCCGTTGGCGCTGCACCATCCGAAAGGAGAATCCGCGACCATTGAAGACAAACTCAACTCCAATTCGGTGCTCAACTTCGATTGGGTGCTCAACCTTGATTCGGTGGTCAGCCTTTCGCGCACCGCGCGGCAAGATGGAGTCCAGTACAAGCAGCTGCGCGAAGGGTTTCTCGACGGCGCGTTGCGATCGATCAAGCCCGCTATCCGCTCGAGCATGCGCACCGCCGTGGACGGCGGAAGTGCGCGCGAGGGCTTCCTTTACACCATCAGCGCGCTTCCCGCGGGAATGGTTCTGCTCGCGCGCGTGGATGCCGACGACGAGGCGGGGCTCGAAGAGGTGCGCCGCCGGCTCGTCGGGCGCGAAGTGCGGCTAGGCCGCTCGCGCAACGCCGAGTTCGGCAGGGCGCGTATCGAGGAGTCCGACGCCGTTCCCGAGGGCGCGCGGCGCCGCGGCGAGCCGAAGCCGGGTGAGGCGCTCTTCTTGTGCCTGTCGGATTTGTGCCTGCGCAATCCCGCGAGCGGTCAGCCGACGTTCGAGCCGGATCCGGCCGACTTCGGCCTGCCGCAGGGTTGGCGTTTCGACCCCGCGAGGTCCTTCCTGCGGGTGCGCCGCTACTCGCCTTTCAACGGAACGCGCAAGCGGCCGGATTTGGAGCGCCAGGCCATCGTCGCCGGCAGCGTGCTGGTATTCACGGGCGAGGGGACGCCGTCGAAGGACAGCGTGGCTGCGGCGGTCACCGGCGGCGTCGGCTCGTATCGCGCCGAGGGCCTGGGACAGGTCCTTTTCGAGCCGGCGATTCTCGCCGGTGCTGTTCCGGTCGCGCTCTCCGAGCGGAGGAAGGCCGAACAAGAGGCTCCGGTCATCGAGCCCGAGGGGGAGCTGCGGGAATGGCTGCGCACGCAGGAGCGGCGGCACCTCGCGGTGGACGAGGCGTGGAACGAAGGCATGGCTTGGGTCGAGGACTTCAAGAAAGCGCGTCGCAAGCTGCCTCCCTCGCAGTGGGGCGTCGTCCGCGGGCTCGCGCGGCGCGCCCGGGCGACGGGCAGCGAGAGGCTCGTCGAAGAGCTCGAGAAGCTCGTGCTCGCCCCTGCGGAGCCGAACGGACACCGCTCGATGCGGCAGCTCGGCGATCGATGGGGCCAGGACGTCTGGATCGACAAGAAAAAGACGAAGCTCGGCGAGCACCTCGTTGATCTGGTGCGCAAGGCCAAGCACCCGGCCACCAGCCTCGAGATCCTCGCAATCCATATCGTGCGCGCCCAGCGCAGTCAGGAGGTGCGATGAGCAAGGGCCAGAAAGTCCGAGGGGCGCGACTTGCCGTCGCGCGGGTTACCATCGAAGCGCTTACGCCTTTCGTCGTCGGGACCGGCGGCGGCGACGACCTGCGCGACAGCGTCTGTGTGAGCGACGCCAACGGGCTGCCGACCATTCCCGGCAGCACCATCGCCGGTGTCCTTCGGCATGCGCTCGCCGGCGGAGCGGATCCCGACGTTCACCCCGAGTGCAGGAGCCTGTTCGGCTACCAGCGCGGAAACGAAGGCGCCTCCTCGCGCCTGGAGGTCAGTTGGGCGCAGGTGCACGACGAGGACGATCGCCCGGTGCCGTTCCGGGGCGCCCACCAGTCGAGCTTCCTGGCCTTCCTCGCCGGCGGCGTCGAGCGCGACCACGTGCGCCTCAACGCTCGCGGCGCGGTCGATGGCAAGGGCAAGTTCGACGAGACGCTGGTGGCGGCGGGGGCGCGGTTCACCTTCGAGCTGGTTCTCGAGGATCCGGGCGACGGCGAGCTCGAGAAGGTCTTGGGCTTGCTCGCGCGTCCGGAGTTGCGGCTGGGCGGTCGCTCGCGGCGCGGCTTCGGAGCGTTCGAGGTCGTCCGAGTGCGCTCGCGGGTCTTCGACCTGCACAAGCCTGACGAACGCCAAGCGTGGGCCCTGCTGCCCCGCGCGCTGCACGAGGACGCACCGTCGCTGCCGCTGGCCTCCAAGCCTGAGTCGGCCAAGGGGCAGATGGAGCGGATCCTGGTGGAGCTGCAGCCCGAGGACTACTGGATCTTCGGCGGCGGCGTGCCGATTGGCGTCGAGGGAGCCCGAGAGCGCGATCCCGACATCCTGCCAGTCACCGAGGAGTGCATCGTCTGGGAGCAAGCCGCACAAGGCGAGAAGGGGCGCGTCGGCGAGCGCCGAAGGCTCGTTCCGGCCTCGTCGGTCAAAGGGGCGCTTCGCCACCGTACTGCGTTCCACGCGCGGCGTTTTAACGGCGCCTGGGCGAAGCCCGGGGAGGATGTTGCCAAGCCCGCCGAGCCTGCCGAAGTCGTCGAGCTGTTCGGCGACGCCAACTCGAACAGCAAACGCGGGCGGCCCGGCTGCGTCTACCTGCGCGACGTGTACTTGAAGCCCGAGAAGGCGCCGGTCGGCTACCTCGACCACGTTTGTATCGACCGGTTCACGGGCGCGCCGATGGACGGGATGCTCTTCAGCGAGGCGCCACTGCACGGAGTGAAGGGGAAGCTCGAGCTGGAGATCCTGGTCGAGAGCTCGAAGGTCTCGGACGAGGCCAAGAAGGCGTTCGACGCTGCGCTCGAGGACCTCGTCAGTGGCAGGCTTGCGCTCGGCGCGGGAGCCAACCGCGGGCACGGCTACTTCAAGGGCACGATTCGGAGGCAGCCATGAGCATTGTCGAGCTTCTGCAACAGAAGGACGCCGGGGGAATCCGCTGCCAAGTCGAGGTCCATTCCGAGTGGATCTCGAGCGCAAAAGAGGTCGAGCAGCGACTTAAGGATTTCGGCGGCGACGGCTGGACCTGCTTCACTGACGGCTGGAAGTGGATCCGCGGTGGCGAGACGAAGGGAGCGGAGTCCATTCAATGCCTGCCGCTTTCCGCCGAGCGGTGCGCCAAGGGCCGATCGGCGCAGCTGCGCTACCACGGTGACCGCTGGCAATGGGTGGTAATCGAGGAGAAGCCGGGCGACGCGAGCGAGGACGTGGCCTGGGCATTCGACGAGAGCTTCGTCTCTTCGGTGGGGCCGAGGATGCGCTACCGAGTGTACTGGGTGCGCGATAGCCGGGCAGTCGATCACGTGCGGCCGTTCCGGCCGTTCGCGGCGCGGATGCTCGGCTGGGAGAGCGAAAGCAGCGAGGAGGAGAAGTGATGGACAAGATCACTGCGCCCTATAACTTCGTCCCGCTTTCCGAGAAGGTCTTTTTCCCTCAGTGGAGCGAGCGGGCGAGCCAGGACATCCCGTTCGAGGAGGGCCTGTGTGGCACGCTCGAGCTCGAGATTGAGGCGCTCACTCCCATCTTCGTGCGTGGCCAGAATGACCGCGGCGAAGGGCTGACCTTCTTCAAGACCCCGGACAACCGCTTCGCAATCCCTGGTAGCTCCATCCGCGGCGCGCTGCGCAACGTCATCGAGATTGCCTCGTTCGCCAAGTTCCGGCCGGTGCGCGACGCGACCTACGGAGTGCGCGACCTCCACAACCCGCAGCTCTACGGCAACAAGATGTCGGTCATCTCGAAGGAGCGAGGGGCCGGTCAGAAGGGTGGTGCCTTGGTGCCGCTGGTCTGCGCGGGCTGGATGACTCGTGGCGAGAGCGAGGAGGTGCCTGCACAGATCAAGCCCTGCTCATTCGCGAAGATCGAATACGGCTACCTGATGCAACTCGACTCCCGGTTCAACCCGGGTCGCAAGCAGAGCGGGCCGGAGAAGTACAGGGCCTGGAGCAAGAGCCTCGACGTGCGGGTTCAAGTCTCGCCGCCCATCGGCAGGGACGCACGTCCGCAGGGGTTTGGCGACTACGCCATCGTCCAGGGGCTCGACGGAAAGACCGAAGGCAAGCTCGTCTTCAC
Organism: Myxococcales bacterium; assembly: GCA_050942745.1. Taxonomy (GTDB): domain Bacteria; phylum Myxococcota; class Myxococcia; order Myxococcales; family UBA5297; genus UBA10939. The sequence goes on along the minus strand of JBMNNX010000172.1, from coordinate 1,747 downwards.
CGGGCAGCCTTCCGAATGGAGCCCCAACCGGCCGCAGGCGCGCAAGGGCGGGGGCAAGCCCAAGCACCACGACTTCGTCTTCTACGACACGCTCGAGACGCCGATCGGCGTGAGCAAGGAGGTGTTCGACGCCTTCCGCTTCATCCACTGCGACCGCGGACAGCAGGACCGCCGGTCCGAGAAGCCGAATGCCGAATGGGGGTACTGGGCGAAGAGGTTCGAGGAGGGGAAAGCGGAGGTGCCGGTCTTCTTCCTCGTCGAGAATGGGCGCATCAAGTCGGTCGGCCTCGCGATGATGTTCCGGCTCGCCTATCGGAACTCGATCGGCACGCTCGCGAGTCGGAACCAGCCCGAGCGCGACTCGGCGAAGTACGACCTGCCCGAGACTCTCTTCGGGACGGTAGCGAGCGACGACCTGCGACGCCGGCTCGAGATGAAGAAGGAACTCGTGCCCGAGGCGCTGCGTGGCCGGGTGAGCTTCAGCCTTGCGGCTTGCCAAGGTGCCAAGCCCGCGGGCCAGGTGCGCGCGGTGCTCGGCGCGCCGAAGCCGACCTTCTATCCGAACTACGTGGAGCAGCACACGGACCCGAACGAGCCCGGTGCGCCGCCGGTGCAGCTCAACGGCAAGCCTTCGTACTTGACGTTCATGGACGACCAGGCTCGGCTCCGCGGCTGGAAGCGTTATCGGCCGCAGGACGCGGACCTGAACCCGGCGCTGCCGCCGAAGGCGCGCGACACCAGGTTCCAGCCGCTTGCCGCGGGTGCGAAGTTCCGTTGCCGGGTGCGCTTGCACAACGTGCTTCCCAAAGAGCTCGGCGCGCTCCTCTGGGCGCTCGACTTTGGTGGAGCTGAGGGGGCAGTCCACACCCTCGGGATGGCTCGCTCGCTTGGTTTTGGGAGAGTCCGGTTCACGGTGAAGGACAGCTCTGCGCTCGTGCGCAACGATGGCGGGGCTGTCGGGCCGAACGTGCGCGAGGAGTGCATCGCGCGGTTCGTCGAGACGATGGAGACCTGGGCCAAGGAGCAGGGCATCCCTGGCGGATGGCGCGAGTCGGTTCAGCTGCGTGAGCTGCTCGCTTGCGCGAAGCCTCTGCCGCCCGGGTCCAAGGAAGGCAAGCACCTCGACATCAACCATCCGTACGACCGGAATCAATTCGCGAAGGCCAAGAAGGACGGGCTTGCCCTGGTACCGGCGAGCGGGATTTCGGGCAAGGCCGTGGTTGCGGCGACAGCGGCTGGCCCAGCGCGGTCGGTGGCTGGTCCTGGAGGGTATGGGGGCCGCCCGGGGCGCGGCGGCGATGGTCGTCGGGGGGCGCCGCAGCGCGGACGAGGTCGCTTCAATGACCAAGCAGCACGTCCCGGGCCGCCGCCGAAGGTGACCGAGGGACCGAAGTCGGGGATGAAGGTCAAGGCCGTGCTCCTCGAGGAGAAGACGAAGAAGGGCGGCTGGATGGCCTCGCTCGCTGGAGACGAAAAGAAGCGAAAGGGCGCCATTCAGAACAGCCCCGAGGTGCCGGCCGAGGCTGAATCTGGAGCGGAGGTCGAGCTGGTCGTAGCCATGATCAACGACAAAGAGATCGCGTTCCGGTGGCCGAAATAGGCTCGAACCCGATTGCAGGTCAGGCGGGGAGCAGTCTTGTGACACGCGTGCCCATCGTCTCGACTCTGCGAGTGAGACTCGAAGCCCGTGCCTCCGGCCAGCTCCCTGCTCTGTGGACGACTGCGCTTCACGGAACGCTCTTCGCAG
>JBMNNX010000045.1:0-30598 GCA_050942745.1 Myxococcales bacterium | reverse complement strand
CCGGCCCCGAGCTGCGCGAGTACCTGCAAGGCTCGCTGCAGCAAGCGGCCGGCATGCTGTGGCTCGAGAAGGTCCGACTCGACCTTCGACAGACGGCTGCCGACAGCTCGGTCGTCGAGCAGCAGCTCACTGATCTGGCCGAAGCGCTCGCCCACGATCCCGCGGCGCGCCACTCGCTCTTCGAGGAGCTGAAGCCGGTCCACGCGATGATCCGCAAGCACTTCCCGCGGCTGCTCGACGAGGCTGATTTCCTTCCCAACGACGCGTCCCGGCAGGAAGACGCCGAGGCGGTCCTCGCCCGCGCCCTCGAGCTGCTGCGCGCGGAGCTGCGCTAAGGAGGCCACGGATGCACCTGACCGAGCTCAAGTTCTGGCGGGTAGGGCACTGGGCCAACCTCGAGCCGCTGCGCTTCGGACCTCGGGTGACCGTGGTCCTGGGCGACAACGAGGCGGGCAAGTCCACCGCGATGCGCGCCATCGAGGCGCTGCTCTTCGGGCCGAGGCGCGACCTCATCCTCCCGCTCGCCAGCGAGCAGCTCTTCCACGCCTCGGCCTCCGCACGGCTGCCCGACGGCCGCGAAGTGAGCTGGACCTGGCGCGACCGGAAGATCTCGCCGGCCGACGCCGCCGAGGCGCTCAAGCGCGCCGCGCCCCCGGAGACGGCCGCCCGGTTCCGCGACCTCTTTCGCCTTGGCCATGACACCGTCCGCAGGCCGGCGAGCTTCCTCTCCGAGGCCGGGGCCATCGGCAGCGTGCTCTTCGCTGCCTCCTCGGGCGCCTCGGCCGCCAGGCTCGCTGCGCTCGAAGAGGAGCTCCAGAAGCGGCTCAAGTCCGTCGAGTCGGGCGCGGCCAACAAGGACGGCCTGCCACTCCACCTCAGGCGCTGCGCCGAGCTGAAGGCCGGCCTCGACGCACGCGCGGACTTCACCGCCCACGACGTCGAACACGGGCGCCTTCGCGAGGTCCAGGGGCGCATCGAGGAGCTGACCCGGGAGATCCGCGACATCGACGCAAACGTCGCCCGGCTGGACGCCTATCAGAAGGGCCTCGACGAGTACGCCGCGCTCCGCGAGGCGGAAAAGGAGCTCGCCGCCATCCTGGCGCGAGGTCCGGTCCCGCGCGCCGCCTGGGCGGGCGAGCTCGAGAAGGCCGTAGGGCGCGTGCGCGACGCGGCGGAGGAGTGTCGGACTGCGGAAGAGAAGGTTCTCGAGGCCGAGAACGAGCTGGCGCAGCTTCCCGTTGTGCCGCCCATCGCCGGCTTCGCAAACGCCATCGACGCGCTGGTTCGCCAGGTCGGCAGCGTGGGCAAGGACCGCGAGGGGCTCGCGAAGGCCCAGCGCAGCCTGGCCGACGCGCGCCGAGAGCTGCGCGACCTGCTGGCGGGCTTCGGCAAGCCGACCGACGAAGCGACGTTCGTCGAGACCGCGCGCGGGCTCGTCGTCCCGAAGCACCGGCGCGAGGTCTTCGTGGATCTGCTCGAGGCGCATCGCGACGCCGAGAACGAGTGCAAGAGCGCCGCCGCCGCCCGCGACACCGCGAGCCGGCTCCTCGAGGATGCGCGGAGCGACGCCGCGGATCACGCCGAGCGGCCGATCGACACGCTCGAGAAGGCGCGGAAGCAGGTGACGATGCTCCTGCAGCTCGAGAAGGAAGTGCAGGAGCTCAAAGATGCGCGGGCCAAGGAGCTCGCGGCCGCGAGGGAAGCGGCAGTATCGCTCGGGCTCGCCGACAAGGACTGCGCCGCGACAGCCGCCTTGCCGATCGCCGAGCGATCTGCGCTCGACGCGGCCTGGCAGCGGCACGCCGGTGCCCGGAGCGAGAAGAACGCTCGCGAGAAGGAGCTCGAGACCGCCGAGGGCAAGCTCGCCGAGACGCAAGAGAAGGTCGCCGCGCTCAAGCTGCAGGCGGGCGCGCCGCCGACCGTCGAGGCGCTCGCGGCCGCGCGCGCCGAGAGGCAGGTCGCGTGGGAAGCGGTCAAGTCAACCTGGTCGCCCTCGTGGCGCCCGGGCGCGGAGACCGAGCTCCCGGGGCTGGGAGAGGCCTTCGAGCGTACCGTCGTCGCTGCCGACCTTGTCGCCGATCAGCGCTTCGACGGCGCCGAGCGCGTCGGGGCGCTCGACGCGGCGGAGCAGGCGGAGCGCGATGCGGCGCTCGCCGTCAAGAAGGTCCGCGAACGCCTCTCGCGCGCGGCCGATTTGCTCGGCGAGGCCGAAGAGCAGTGGGCGCGCCTCTGGAACTTCCTGCCGTGCCCGCCGGCCAGCTATCAGGACTGGCTCGCGGGTCACAAGCGGCTGTGCGAGTGCGTGTCCCGGATGGCGACCATCGAGTCGAAGCTCGCAACGCAGCGGGCGAAGGCCGGCGACCTGCGCGCGGACGTGCTCGAGCTGCTCGGCGGCACGCTGCCCGAAGCCTGCGCGCGCAAGACCGCCGAGGCGCTCGAGGCTGACATCGAGTCCGAGCCGAAGCGCAGCGCGACAACCTGCGGAAGGCCGAGTCCGCCTTCAAAGCCGCCGCCGACCGGCTCGAGCAGGCCGCGGCAGAGTGGGCCGAGGCGGTCGAAGGTCTGCCTCCAGGCATCGGCGCGGCGCCGGCCGAGGTCGAGCAGTGGCTCGCTGAGCAGGAGCGGCTCGAGCGCCTCGCGAACGATGTCGAGCGCCTTGCGAGTGAGGTGCAGGCGTGCCGCGATGCGATCGCCGAGTTCGAGGGCATGGTCGGCGAGCTGCTCGCGAGGATCCGCGCCGAGGACCCGAGCCTGAGGATCTCGGACGCGCTGTCGCCCGCGGACACCGTCGAGGAGCTCAAGCGCCAGGCGGATTCGGCCATCAAGGTGCGCGAGCGGCGCGACAAGGCGAGCGAGCAGCTCGCCGGGCGAAGGCGCGAGCTCGAGGGCAGGAAGAAGACCCTCGAGTTGCGCCGCGCCGAGCTCGACGCGCTGTGGCTCGAGACCGGCCTCGCCGATCCCTGGACCGAAGAGCTCGGCCAGCGCGAGCGGGAGCGCGCCAACCTCGCCCACGAGCTGCGCGGGAGGATAGAGGAGTGTCGAAAGCTCCTCGCCAAGCACTGGCCGATGGGCGTGGAGGCCGCGCTCGAGGAGATCGCCGGGCGCAGCCGCGACGAGATCAAGCTGGCAGCGCAGGAGCTGTACGCCCGGCGTGAGGACCTGCAGAGCCGGTGCACGAAGCTCATCGAGGAGAAGGGCGCCGTTCAGTCGAGGATCGACGCGCTCGAGCTGTCGGTGCCGGGCCAAGCCACGGCGCAGGAGCTGGAGCTCGCGAAGGCGCGCGCGCTCGAGAAGGCCGAGGAGGCCGCGACGCTGCGGGCCGCGCTCTGGCTGCTCTCGCGGGCCCGGGAGAAGGCGGCCGAGGGCTCGCGGCCTCTCATCGACGCGGCGTCGGGCTACTTCGAGAAGCTGACCGGCGGCGCCTACACCGGCCTGGAGATCGACAGGGGAGGCAAGGAGCCCCGGCTCTGGGCCCAGCCCGCGTCCGGTGCGGCCAAGGAGCTCGCGGCGCTCTCCGACGGGACCTGCGACCAGACCTGGTTGGCGCTGCGGCTGGCCGTCGTCCGCGAGGCGGCGCGCAAGACGCCCTTCCCCCTGCTGCTCGACGACGTCTTCGTCTACTTCGACGACGTGCGCACCACCCGCGCCCTGCGGCTGCTGCACGAGCTCTCCGAAGAGCTGCAGGTCGTCATCTTCACGCACCACGACCACGTGCTCGACCTGGCGCGCCAGTGCTGCGGTGACGACCTGGCCGAGGTGGTGCTCGCGTGTCCCGAGGCGCCCAAGGGCGAGCGGGTGCTTCCGGCCGAGCGCGAGCGCCACGAGCGGCCGGCGCCTCCTGTCGCCGCGGTTCCCGAGCCGTCGGGCCGGGTCGCGCGCGGGGGCGGCGATGACGAGGAGGCTGTCGAGGCGATTCTCGAAACGCTCCGGGCGGCTGCCCAGCCGCTTTCGAAGAGCGAGGTGCTCGGGGCCATCGAGCGAAACCGTGGGCTGCAGCTCGGCGCCTCGACCTGGAACGCGACCATCAAGGCGCTCAAGGAACGGAACGTCGTGGCCCAGGAGGGCGAGAAGAAGGGCGCCAGGTATCGGCTCTCCGAGTAGCGAGGCGGAATACCGGGCGGTTTCGTGGAGGTGGCCTCGAGCCGCCTCGCGCGGCGCCGAAGAGGTTGCTTCGGGGTGTCGAAGGCTGGTCGGCGATGAGCGCCGACGTGGCGATTGCACGGACCGCCCGGTCCGCGCTCGGCGGGGGCAGAAGCCCCCGCCGAATCGAATTCCGAGCCCTGCCGCTACGGCGCGTAGCGCTCGCAGACGAGCGCGGGATCGGCATTCGTGTAGGCGAGATAGGGCACGCCTTCGTAGACGTGGAAGCCCATCACGTCGCTGGCGACGGAGCTGAAGCCCGCCTCGCCCACCAGCTCCCAGGTCGTGCCGTCGAAGCGCTGGACCGACGTCCTGCCACCATGCGTGCCGTCCGCGTAAGCGACGTAGGGAGCGTCGGCGATGGAGAGGTGGAGCGCGCGCGCGCTGCCGCCAGTGAAGTTGCTGGCGCCGACGAGCTCCCAAGCCGAGCCGTTGAGTCGCTTGACCCGCAGCTCTTGGGCGGCGCCGAAGTTGTAGGCGACGTACGGCGTCGTCCCCTCGAGCTCCAGTGCAAGCGAGTCGAGCCCGGTCGCCTGCCATCCCACGTAGCCGCTGCCGGCAATGTTCCAGGCAGAGCCGGTCGCGGAATAGACGACGAGCCAGTCGTAGGCCTTTGCGACAAGGACGACGCCGGCCGGATCGACGTTCATGGCGTACTTGAAGCGAGTCTGCGCCGCGTCGATCGGGCTCACGTCAGACAAGCCGGAGCCGACCTGCGACCAGCTCGCGCCGCTCAGCTCGGTGCTCGACCAGACGTCGACCCGGTGTCTGCCGCCAGAGTAGGTCACGTATGACACGTAGAACCTGGCGTTGACGATTCGCAGCATGACGTGGCGCTGGAACGAGACAGGCGGAATGCCAGCGGTCGAAACCGCCGTCCAGTTGGCGCCGTCGAAGCGCATGATCTGGACAACGAAGTCGCCCGAGACCAGCGCGCTGAACGCGACGTGGGGCACTCCGTTGTGAACCTGGAGATCGACCCCTCCGCCGACCTCGCCGGTGCCTGCCGGGCCGCCGACGCTGCTCCAGACGTCGCCCTCGAGCTTGCTCACTCCGACGACCTTGGTTCCTTCGGCGAGATAGGCCATGTACGGCGCGCCCGCGTAGACCTGGAGGTCGGCGTCGGCGACGGCCATCGACGCCGGCACGTTGGTGCCGACGCGAGTCCAGGCGGCCTGCTCGGCGGCTCGGCGTCGATGACGCCTGAGGCGAGCGCGAGCTGGCAGCCGTCACTGACGATGACGGTGTAGGTGAACGGGCCGGCGGCGACCGCTTCGAAGTCGAAGACGTGGGCCTGCTCGGTCGCGTGGAAGACTCCGCTGCTGCCGATGAGCTGGTAGCTGAGCTGATCGTTGTCGGCGTCGGTGGCCTGGATCGTGAGCCGTTGGTAGGCCTCGTTCGGCGCGACGACGACGACGCTCTCGATGACCGGCGCCCTGTTGCCCGCGCAGACGCCATCCTGGCCATCGGCGCCGTCTTCGCCGTCCTGCCCGTCGCGAACCGTGACCGACGTGCCATCGGTGCAGGCGATGGTCTTGGTGCCGTCGCCGTTGTCGGTCACGGTGCAGGAGGTGCCGTTCTGGCCATCGGCGCCGTCTTCGCCGTTCTGCCCGTCGTGAACCGTGACTGACGTGCCGTCGGTGCAAGCGATGGTCTTGGTGCCGTCGCCGTTATCGGTCACGGAGCAGGAGGTGCCGTCCTCGCCGTCCTGTCCGTCGGCGCCGTCTTCGCCGTCCTGCCCGTCGCGAACCGTGACCGACGTGCCGGCACTGCAGGCGATGGTCTTGGTGCCGTCGCCGTTTGTCGGTCACGGTGCAGGAGGTGCCGTCCTGGCCATCCTCGCCGTCCAGGCCGTCGCGCACGGTCACCGAGGTGCTGTCGGCACAGGCGATGGTCTTGGTGCCATCGCCATTGTCGGTCACGGTGCAGGAGGTGCCGTCCTGCCCGTCCTCGCCGTCCTGTCCGTCGCGCACGGTCACCGAGGTACCGTCGGAGCAAGCGATGGTCTTGGTGCCGTTGCCGTTGTCCGTCACGGAGCAGGAGGTGCCGTCCTGGCCGTCCTCGCCGTCGTTTCCGTCGCGCACGGTCACCGAGTGCCGTCGGAGCAGGCGATGGTCTTGGCGCCGTCGCCGTTGTCGGTCACGGTGCAGGAGGTTCCGTCTTGGCCGTCCTCGCCGTCCTGCCCGTCGCGCACGGTCACCGAGGTGCCGTCGGTGCAGGTGATGGTCTTGGTGCCGTCGCCCAGGTCGGCCACCGAGCAGCTTCCGCCGACTCCGTCGGTGCCGTCCGAGATGGTCACCGAGGTGCCATCCGTGCAGGCCAGTGTCTTGGTTCCGTCGCCGTTGTCCTGGACGGCGCACGAGTCGCCCTTCGGTCCAGCCGGACCGTCCTTGCCATCTGCTCCCGCGCATGCCGTCATCACGACTGCCAGCACGAGCGCGGGAACCCGCCACCAAGTCTCTGGAATGCGCATTGCCTTGATCTCCCTTGCTTGTTCGGCGGGAGCTTAGTCGAGCGCTCAGGCACACGAAAACCCGGGCTCGAGCAAGGCAATGGGAGACTCAGGATGGCCTTCCGCGTGGCTGGCCGCGAGAAAAGGAACTGCCTTGGCTCCAAACGGCCAGGCGCTTCGATGCAGGCGATCGCGCGTGGGTCTTCCGATTCCTCGCGCAGCTCGCAGCGGCATCGCGCAGGTCGAGGGCTATCGCGGCCAAGAGGGGCTCGGTATCGCCTGCGGTCGGCGCGTCAGGGACTTGCAAGGGATCGCGCGAAATCTCGGCGCCTTGGTCGAGGCAGCGGGCATGCCACGGCGCGCGCGGTCGAAAAGTCCTTGGGCTTCACGAGGAAGCTAGTCCGCCGCCGACCAGTCGGGAGCCGGGGGAAGCGGTGTCGTGAGTGGACGGGCTCGGCCCGATTCATCTCCCAGCGCTATTCGCCCCGCTGCGTTCGCCGGCCACCGGCCCTGTCGCCGCGGTTCGCTCGCTCGCCACGATTGGCCGTATCGGCGCGACCCGGGCGGCCGCCGAGGCGGTCCTCTTGGCGCATCTGCTCGAACTGCGAGTACTGGTCGGCGCTCAGGAGGTTCTTTGCCTGCCCGTTGGTCTCTTCGCGCAGGGCGCGCATCTGCTGGAATGCCTGACGCCGATCACCTCCGCCACGGTTCGTCATGAGCTCCTGACGCTTCTTCGCTTCCTCGTCGAGCAGCCTGCGGACGTCGTTCTCCTGCGACGGCGAGAGTCGGGCCTCCTGAGCGAAGCGCGCGATCCGTTCGTTGGCGGCGGCTTCGCGGGCGGCGGTCCGCTCCCGGACGCGCTCGGCGAAGACCTCATTCTGAAGCTCGCCGACGATCTCCTTGAGGCGCGTGCGGCCCGACTCTGTCTCGAGGGCCTCACCGGCCAGCAGCGCGTCGACGTCGCTGCGCAGGTTCTCGAGCTGTTGGCGCTCGTTGGCGGATAGGACCGGCGCGGCGCCCGGGGCAGCCGTGCCGGCGGCTTGCGCCTTCTCGAGCGCCACCACGCGGTTCACCAGAAGCGTCACCGTAAACTCGAGGGCAGAGATCTTCTGGTCGCGCTCGGCGAGCTCTTCCTCCAGGTCGAGATCGGAGGGGGCGGGCTCAGGCGCGGCGATTGGCGGAAGGATCGGCGAGGGCTCGGGGCTCGGGTCGCGCAGCAAGGCTACGAGCAACGCGGCCAGCGAAGCGATCATCGCGAGGACGGGAAGGGTTCGATTCATGGTGCTCTCCTTGCGTTGGCGACGGCTCGAGCTGTCGGAGGACTGCGGAGCATAAGTCTACTGGCTCGATATCGGGCAAGGGGCGCCGCAGCGCCGCAAGCACGAGGCTTTGAGGAGGCGCCGCCCCACCTTGGACCCGCAAAGGCGCCAGATCTGTCGGAGGCCGTGACGGCGAACGTTCGTTTTTCGCCGCGCTTCCTGCGAGTTCCCCCGGGGCAAGCGTCCGTTGACGCGGTTGTTTACTTGGCGGCATTCGCCTTGCTACAAGCGCCCGCCCAAACACCATGCGAAGCCGCAAGGCTGGTTGCGGCCCTACATCCCAGGAGAAGGTTGACCCATGATCGTAGTTCATCGATTGGCTCGATACGCGCTTGTCGCATTGTTCGCTGGCAGCCTCTGGGGCTGCGGTACCAGCCTTGGCGAGCTCGAAGAGCCGCAACTGTTCCTCAAAGTGACCTTGGGGACTGCCGACGCGGACCCGAGGAATCCCGAGGCGCTCGACGTCGTCGTGACCCACGCCGGTGAGTGCGAGGACCTCGCCTCAGCGACGGCTACGATCAACGGCGTCGGTATTCCGGAGTCGAACGCCGGAGGCATGGAATCGGGCTACGGTACCGAGCACTGCGCGCTCAAGCAGTTCTATGGCACGTCGCAGCTTCCGGCCGTAGATGGCGTGGTCTCGGTGCGCCTCGCGGACGGGGAAACGACCTTCGAAGCGGAGTTCTCCGGCGTTTGCGACAAGCGCACACTCGTTGTCCGCTCTCCCACCGCGCCGTTGCAGGGCGGCGACGAGGTCGAGCTCGAGTGGCTGCCCGCGAGCGACGTATTCACGGTCGAAGAGGTCCGGTTCGAGTCAGCGGACGGCCGTTGGTACAAGGGGCTCGTCGGCGCAGAGACCAGGCAGGAGGGGAACCGCGTCTTCTTCACGATGCCCGAGGTCCCGGCCGAGGCCGCGGGTAAGCTCAGCCTCAGCCTGCACACCAAGGGCAGCGGCCCGGGCGGCGTCTTCTTCTCCGCCAAGGCAGTGAAGTGCGTAGGCGCATCGGCGTGCCTCGCGAGCTGCACGTGGGCCGAGCCTGAGCCCATCGAGGTCATCGCGAACTAAAGGGCAGCTATGCGATCGAGAGCGGCGACCCCGGCTACTCGGTCGCAGTGGGGCTGTTAGACGTCGCCCAGCTCTGCGCGCTCTCCTCCGCGAGCACCACTCCAAGGGAGCCGCCGAGCGGGAAGGCGGAAGGTGAAGCGAGCGCTCGTCCGCCAACGCGCCGCGCACGTGAAGTCCCCTCGGCGCGGCGTGAGGCTCGCTCGCGAGTCGAAGGTGTTGTGCGGCGGTGGCGCGCGGTCGCGCGCTGCGTGGCGACAACGGGTCAGCAGCGGCGCGTTGCCAAGACAGGAACGGCCGGCCCCTGCGCGAGAGGCCGGCCGCTTTGCTGAGCCGTCACCGTCGAGGTCGAGCCATGCTCCTCTCGACCCTCGACCCTCGACTGTCGCTACGGCTTGACGCTCCTGGTCCGCGGGCCGGTGGCCATGAAATCGACCACCGGCTGCAGGCGCTTCGCCAGGGCGGCGTCGTGCTTCGCCATCGAGGCGAGGATGCCGTAGTAGGCGAGGAAGGCCTGATACGCCTCGCCATAGGCCGCGAGACGGGTGTCCGGCGGCGAGCTGGCGCATCACCTCGAGCCGTTTCTCGTACCGGTCGGCCGCGGCGCCCACCTTCAGATCCTTGTCGAGGCCATCGAGCGGCATTCCCTCGATGGCCAGCTTCTTCTCGGTCGCGATCTCGAAGACCAGCGGCATCAGCTTCTCGGAGCCCGCGCGTGGCCGCAAGAAGCCGCCTCTGTCAGCTTCGGCGAGCGGGATGCAAAACACCGAGAGCCCCCCGTGAGCGGTCTCGAGCGCAGCGTCGATCTGCTGGCTCTGCTCTTCGGTCGGCACGACGGTGCCGACCACATTGGTCGTTCGCATCGATACCTCATCAGAAGGGGGAGTGGCTTGGAGGGGCGCCCCCGAACGCGTTTTCTCCAAGACCCAGCGGGGGCTGGGCGCGGCCACGATAGGACCCTGGCTGGGGGAATCCAGCCGTGAGGTTGCAGGCCGGGGTCGCAATGTCCTGTACGGAACGAAGCACGTGCCTGACGCGCGCAAGAGGGCGGGAGATCGAGCGGTTCCGCACCCGGACGAGGCTCCGGGAATCGCGGTGTGGCTTAGACCTTTTGCAACTGATCGCGAAATTTCCCGCTCGGCTGCCAAACTTCCCGGTCGGGCGACCAATTCGTCGCCGCTTCGCGAAATTCGCCGCACTCACCAAGGAATTCGCCGACCGCATCGGCAACGTTGGCGGCTGCGCCGCGAAATTCGCCGGCCGATCGCGGAGCATTCGCCGCGGAAGGCCAACCATCGCCGACAGGTCGCGAGATTCGCCGCCAGGCCGCTGACCGTCCGCACCAGAGCGCGGAGGGTCGGCCCCTCCTCGAGCAGCGCGCCGAACGAGAACCTCCCGCTGACGTCGCCGTTGTCGGTGGGCGGGGGCAGCAGCGACGGTCTGGTGGAACGTGCGCCAACGGGGGCGTGTTCTACTGTCGCAGCTCACCGCGCTCGAGCTTCAGGGGACGCCATGCCGATGAACCACCGATCGACCCTCCGCCGCAGTCCTAGCCCATCACAGGATGAGCAGGGCGCTCCCGACGTGCGCTACGCGATCGGCCGGTGCTCGCTCGGCGCGCTCCTGCTGGCGGCATCGGAGCGCGGCGTCTGCGCGCTGCTGCTCGGCGACGACGACGAGGAGCTGGTCGCCGATCTCGAGCGCCGTCTCCGCGGCCGAAGCTGCAGGCGCGATGACGCCAAGCTCGAGGGGGTGCTGGCGAAGGCGATCGAGCTTGTCGATTTGCCTTGTGCGGCCGTCGAGCTGCCGCTGGACGTGCGTGGCACCGACTTCCAGAAGCGAGTCTGGAGCGCGCTGCAAGAGGTGCCGGCTGGCAGCACGACCACCTACGCCGAGCTGGCTCGAGCGATAGGCGCGCCGAATGCCGTCCGCGCCGTCGGCAGCGCGTGCGCCGCGAATCCGGTGGCCGTCGCGATTCCGTGTCACCGAGTCCTTCGCGGCGACGGCGGCCTGTCGGGCTATCGCTGGGGAATCGAGCGAAAGCGCGCGCTGCTGAGGCGGGAGGCGCGGGGCGCGGCGGGGCCAGAGCGCTGAGGGAGCCGGTCGGTCGCGGGTCGGTCGGGGTGCCTGGCACTCGAGCCCGGCGATGAATCGAGCGCGGACCGGGCGAGCTCGAAGGCTTTTCGGCGGCCGGTGCGAAGGTCGGAGCGCGGGAATCGCGCCGCCCCAGTGGCTCGGAAAGAGGCGGGCAGAGGTCAGCTCGATGAGCTGCGGTGGATCACCGGCCGCGAAAGCCGCACTTGGTCTCGCTCGGTCGCTGACCTGGACCTCGCACGAAGTCTGTTGCACGCTGCGGCGCGCGCGGCCAGCGGCTCCCCAGCACTCGGCGAGCGGTTCTGGCGCGGAAGCTCTCTTGGCCGCGGCGTGCGCCTTCGAGCGGGTGAATCACCGGACAGACAACGTTCGAGCGACAGTCCACGATGGGGCGGAACGGGAGCAGAGGACGCGCCAGTGAAAGTCTTCATCGTCGACGACCATCCAGTGATGCGGCAGGGGATAACGCAGTTGTTGTCGCGGGCCGGGATAGAGACGGTCGGGGACGCGGCGACCGTCGCCGAGGCGCTGGCCGGCGTGGCGCGGACGGCGCCCGACCTCGTGCTGGTTGACCTGGCACTCGGGGACGAGAGCGGCCTGACGTTGCTCGAAGAGCTCGTCGCGGCCGGCGGCAAGGATCGACGGCTGGTCTACTCGATGAACGAGGACGCGCTGAGCGTGGAGCGGGCGCTGGCGGCCGGCGCCGACGGCTACGTGACCAAGGGCGAGGTCTGGGAGGCGCTCGTCGCTGCGGCCCAGACGGTCGCCAAAGGCAAGCGCTACCTGAGCGCGCGCGCGAGCCGCGCGCTCGACAACGAGCTCTGTCCCGGGCAAGCCCTCCCCGCCGAGTTGAGCGCGCGGGAACGCGAGGTCTTCGCGCTTCTGGGCGCGGGCTACGCCACTGCCGAGATCGGCGAGCGGCTATCGGTCAGCCCGCGCACGGTCGAGTCCTACTACTCGCGGCTGCTCGGAAAGCTCAGCCTGAGCGGGATGCGCGAGCTGCGGCGCGCGGCGATCGCTGCCAATCGACGCGCTTCGGCTTGAGGAGCGGTCGCAGGAAGGTCGATCGGCCCCTGGTGCCCCCGGTCACCCCGAGCGAGAGACCGGCCCTTTGGCCGGCTGTGGCCTTGAACTAACAGGGGGAGCTGTTAGTTAGGAGCGTAGCGTCCCGCGGAAACGCGGGAAGCGGAGTCGCGGGGCCGCCACGGAATCGAGCAGGCCTTCGACTTCGCTGCCGACGCACGCGTCGGCAGCTACGCTCAGGCCGAACGGCATGCCGCATTCGCGACGGGGGCAGCGCGCTGCCCATCAGAAGACCAAGTCGGGCAAGGACCGGTCGGTGAGTCCATCTCTGGCGGTCCTGCCATCCTCGCCGCTGGCGAAGCCGCTCGCGTAGTGAACGCCTCCCTGCCCGCCCTCGCCACCTCGCCCGCCCTGGCCAGGCGTTCCCGCGTACAGCGTCAGGCCGTCAGCGCCGATCCCCGTGGTGCCGTCGCGAATCAAGGCGATGGAGGAGCCCCCGGTCCCGCCGCCGCCACCTCCGCCTCCGCCTCCGCAACCTCCTCCGCTCCCGCCGTGACCGTCCGGATCCACGGACGTGCCGTCGCCGCCCTTGCCGCCGGTGCCGCCGCTGCCGGCAGTGCCTCCGGTCCCCGCGGCGATCGTGACGCGGTCGAAGGTGATCCCGTTCGACTGGTAGAGCAGCATCCCGACCGAATGGCCGCCGCCTTTACCGCCGTTTCCGCCGGGGCCTCCGCAGCCGCCCGAATCGCCGCCTTTGCCGCCGTACTTGCCCCCGCCCTGGCCGCCGGAGCCGCCGCCCGCGCTCCCAGGCCACCCCGAAGATCCGTTGGTGGTCCGGAAGGTGCTCGGCTGGTCGGCGCTCCAAAGGACCGCGATCTGCGATCCCCGTGTGCCTGCATTGCCGCCGTTGGGCGAATCGGGGTTCTGGATGCAGGAGAGGCCGTGCTCGCCAGCGGCTCCGAAATTGGCATCCGCCGAGCTGGCCTTTGCGCCACCGCTCCCCCCCGCTCCGGGCAGGGTGTGCGCCTCTTCCCCGCCTCTCGAGCCGTTCCAGCCGTCTCGCTCCACGGCAGGGGCGGTGGGGCCGCCGTATCCGCCCCGGCCTCCCTTGCCCTGGCAGTTGTACCCGGCCATGCCTGCCCCCGCGCCCGGCGCCGAGCCCGACCCGGGCGAGCCCTTCACCCCGTTGTTCCCGGCGGGGACGTCCGCCCCGTCCGCGCCGGTGCCTCCGGTCCCGCTGGTGATGTTGGCGTCGACCAGCCTCAGACCCGCGCAGAGCGAACAGCGGATCCCCACCACGAGCTTGGGCGCGGGCTCGCCCGGAAGCTCAAGTCGATGCTCTGCCAGGTGGTCGGCTGGGCGATGTTCAGGCCGTCGATCCCCACCAGGTGGTTCGCGTCGGTCGGGTTGGAGAGCGTGCGCACGAAGGAGGTGCGCACCTGGCCGGGCCGCCAGTCGGTCGCGACGCGGCTGCCGTAGAAGCTCACCCCGTCCTTCAGCACGAGCGTGCGCGCCAGCTCGTACTGGCCGCCGGAGACGAAGACGGCGGTCTTGGTTGGGTCGGCGTTGAGGAGCTGCGTCACCCGGGCCACGGTGCGCACCGGGCGCTCGCGGGTGCCGTCGCCGCCCTCGGGCGCGCCGCCGTGCAGGAAGATCGAGGTGGCCAGCGATCCGTCGAAGCCGTCGCAGTCGGCGTCGATGTCGTCGTCCGGCAGGTCGGTGTCCGCGGGGAAGACGGTCTGGGCGCAGTAGAGCTCCTGGCGCCCCGAGTCACAGGTGATCTGCCCCACGGCGCAGGCGCCCATCTGCCCGTCGACGAGGCAGGCGATGCCGGTGCCCTGGACCTCCTCGTCGGTCTGGCCGTCGCAGTCGTCGTCCAGGTCGTTGCAGGTCTCGGCGGAGGCGAACGCGACCTGGTCGCACTGCAGCCCATCGATGCCGTGGCAGCGCAGCAGGCCCTCGGCGCAGACCCCTTCCAGCTCAGTGTCGCAGGCCCCGCCGGTCTGCTGGTCCTCGTCGGTCTCTCCGTCGCAGTCGTCGTCCAGGCCGTTGCAGAGATCGGCGGCGACCGCGGGGTTGATGCTCGCCGCGGCGTCGTCGCAGTCGCCGGCCTGGTTGACGTAGGCCTCGGGGGCGAGGCCTGCCTGGCAGGCGAAGACCGGCTCGCCGGCGCCGAAGCCGTCGCCGTCGGCGTCGAGGTAGTAGAGCCGCGCCGGGTCGGAGACCGGCTGCTCGCAGCCGTTCTCGAGCAGCCCGTCGCAGTCAGCCCAGGCGCTCGGATCGGTGCAATGCGCGACGCAGGAGGGCAGGGCGGCGTGGTCGAAGACGCAGGCGCTCGAGGCGTTGGGCAGCGCGCTCGCGCACGGCTGGCCGCAGCCGGTGCAGTGCTCGGCGGGGAAGCCGGCCGGGCCGATCTGCTCGACGTCGTCGGAGAGGCCGTTGCAGTTGAGGTCCTGGACGCCGCAGTAGTCGGGGAAGGGGTGATTCATCTGCGCGGCGTCGTAGTATGCGCGCGGGTCGTGGTCGTCGCAGTCAGCGCCGAGGACCGCGCCGCCCGGGCCGCAGCGCCCCAGGCCGCGGCCGTCGCCGTCGAGGTCGCGGCAGGCGCCGCAGGTCAGCTCGAAGGGCACGCAGAAGGTACCGTGGTCGAAGGGGGCGCCCTCGCGGTCGGAGACCAGGCTCTCGCAGGAGAAGCCGAAGGGGCAGTCGGGGTGATCGGCGCAGGGCGCGAGGCAGTCGCCGGCGCCGTCGGCCAGGACCGCGTCCCACTGCGCGAAGCTCCAGCAGGTCCCTTCGCCGCAGTCGCTCGCGCCGCTGCAGGGCGCGCAGAAGGCGTCGTCGAACCTGGCCGAGAGGCCCAGCGGCGGGCGGCACAGGGCGCCGAAGGCCCGGCCGGCCTGCAGCTCCTGGGCGGAGAGCTGGTCGGCGAAGGGGAAGGCGGGCCGCGGCGAGGGATAGGTGGGGGCGCCGGAGACGAGCACCTGGCAGGTGTAGGGGACGGGCTGGCCCTGGAGGTCCTCGATGGTGAGGCTGGCGCAGATGCCCGGGTTGCTGGTGCAGACGAGCGAGCAGACGCCGGCCTTGGTCAGGCCGGGGTCGAGGTCGCGCACGCGGACGGCGAGGGTGCCGGCCGAGTCGCGGCGGTTGAGCGGGATGGTGCTGATGCAGTTGCCGTAGCCGACCGGGCACTCCGAGTCGTCGTCGCAGGCGAGGTAGCCGGGGATGGCGCCGGGGGGCTGCTCGGGGCCGGCGTCGGCGGTGCCGCCGTCGTCGGGCTGGCCGCCGCCGTCGCCGAGGCCCGCGTCGGTCGCGGGCGATTCGCCGGCGTCGGGTTGCCCCGCGTCCGGCTGCGGATCGACCGAGGCGTCGGAAAGGCCCGAGGCGTCGGGCAGGTCGCAGGCCGCGCCCTGACAGCCGGCGTCTGGCGGGGAGGAGGGTTCTTCGTTGCCGCCGCAGGTGGCGAGGCCGGCGAGCAGGGCCAGGCCGACGAACAGCTCGAGCTTCTTCATGGGGGTCCTCGCTGCGAAGCGTGGTGAGGCGCCGCCGGGGCGCGCTCGGTGGGCCGCAGGCCCTCGAGAAAGGCCGAAAGGCGCACCCCGGATACTGGGGGCGCGCCTCGGTCAGCCAAGGTGAGCTCGAGCCACTACTGGCACTGCCCGACGGGGAAGAGGTCCTGGTAGGTGTACTCGAGCTTGATGACCACGTCCTCGAGCTTGCTCCAGTCGATCTTCGCGTTCTCGCCCATGCGCGGGTCGATGAGCAGCGTGTACTGCGAGGCGAGCGGCAGGCCGG
This sequence comes from Myxococcales bacterium, assembly GCA_050942745.1. Taxonomy (GTDB): domain Bacteria; phylum Myxococcota; class Myxococcia; order Myxococcales; family UBA5297; genus UBA10939. The sequence goes on along the minus strand of JBMNNX010000045.1, from coordinate 14,715 downwards.
TCAGCGACACGTTGCTGCTGTCGGCCGGGAAGGCGTTGACGCCGGCCACCGGCGAGACGCTGCGCCCCGGGGCGTGCAGCCGGGTGGTCGCGCCAAACGAGGTCGCCTCGCGGCCGAAGGAGTTGAGGTAGGCCTCCAGCCCCGGCTGGCAGGAGCGCAGCTCGCTCGTGCCGTCGTAGAGCACCGAGACCGTCGGCTGCGCGCTGCCGAGCCCCTCGCCGACCAGCTTGACGGCCAGCGAGTAGACCTTGGCGTTGCAGGCCGCGCCCAGGTTGGCGAAGTCGTTGAGCGAGACGGTGAAGGTGGCCGCCATCACCGAGCGGCTGGTGAGCAGCCCGCCGATGGAGGTGTCGCTCGTGTAGCGCACCCGCTTGTCGATGGGGACGTAGCCGCGCTGGAGCAGCGCGCGCAGCCGCTGGGACGGGGTCTGGCTCTGGCCGGTGACCGGGTCGGTCAGCTCGAGCGAGAGGCTGAGCAGGTCGTCGCGCAGCGACAGCTCCGCGGTGTGGCGGCTGATGGGCCCGCCGCACTTGTTCTGCAGCCGCTCGATCTCGGCGGCGATCGCCTCGAGCTGGTAGGTGTTGCGCGCCAGCAGGATCTGCACCCGCTGGTCCATTGAAGGGGCGCACCGCCAGGTACTCGAGGGCCACCAGCCAGTCGTAGAGCGCGTCCTTGGCCCGCTGCAGCCGCTGCTCGGCTTGCTCGAGCCGGTTGGCCCAGGCGAAGACCGCCGTCGGGCTGCCCACCAGGCTGTTGACCTCCTGGCGCTGGCGCTCCAAGTCGTGCAGCCGCGCGGCCCGCAGCTCGGCGCGCTGGGCCACCTTCTCGTACTGCTGCATCGCGATGGCCACGCCAACCTGGGCCTGGGCGACCTGAAGCTCGAGCCCGGTGGTCTGCAGCAGCATCTGCTTGTAGCGCACGCGCCGGTCGTTCAGCTCGCTCAGGTCGCGCTGGAAGGCCAGCTCGGCCTCCGCGGTCTTCTCGGCCATCAGCAGCAGCTCGCGCAGCGCGGCCTCTTCGGCCTGGGACTGCTGAGCCGCCAGCTCGGCCTTGTCCTCGAGCTCGGCGACGTCGGCGGCGGTGATCGCGTCGTCCAGCGCGGCCTTGTCCTTGAGCGTCTCGAGCCGCGCCTCGGCCATCGCCTGGTCCTTCTCGGCGCTGACCGTCAGCGCGCTGGCCGCGGTCTCCAGCGCTTGCGCCGTCACCCTCAGCTTGGTGGAGACGGTCACCGCGGCGATCATCACCGCGGCGCGGGCCGGGGCGGTCGCGTCGTTGGAGAGGCCGACCGCGGTGGGGAAGCCCTCGGCGATGGCGTCACCCCAGCTCTCGGTCAGCTCGGCGCCCTGGAACAGGAAGCCCGCCGTGGACTCGAGGCCGCAGGCGGTCTGCAGCTTGGAGAAGGAGGTGTCCACCGCCCCGAGGCGGATGGACTCCCACTTCTTGATCTCCGCTTTGGTGTCCGCGATGTTCGAGCGGCGGGCGGTGTTGCGGGCCGAGATGTTCTGCAGCAGCCGGCCGAGCTCGCTGTCCCGGTCGGCCTGGCGCCGGGCGATGGCCGCCTCCATCTGGTCGAGCGTGGCGAGGCGGGTCTGGTTGGCCGACTCGACCATCGCGGCGAACTGCGCGGTGGCCTCCAGGTAGAGCTGGGCGCTGTCGTGGTGGGCCCGCAGCTCCTCCTGGGCGCGGCTGAAGGAGAGCAGGGCGTCGTTCATGGCGAGCAGCGTGCTGCCGGCCTCGGAGATGTTCTGGCCGGAGGCGAGCTGCAGGTAGTCGCCGGTCTGGGCGTCGATGCGGAAGCCGCACTGCCCGGGCGCCACCCGCACCTCGCAGCCGGGCTCGCTCTGGTAGGACTGGGGCGAGCAGCCGACCGGCAGGCCGCACAGCTCGACGAGCTCGTCGCGCACCTCGTTGATCTCGTTGTTCATCCGGTTGGTCAGCTCGGTCTGGCTGAGCGCCTCGCTCTGCGCCTCGGCGATGATCGCCCCGACCGCGGTGGCCGCCGCGGCGACCTCGGCCTTGGCCGCCTCGCGCCGCTCGCGCAGCAGCGTGGTGTTGTCGCTGGAGGGGTCCACCGAGGTCGAGACCACCACCTCGGCGTCGCGGGCGTAGACCAGGTGGTCGAACGGCAGCGTCAGCGCGCTCAGCTCGCGCATCAGCTGCGCGAAGCCGGAGGCGAAGCTGCCCGAGGCGAAGCTGGCGCCGCTGGCGTGGTTGAAGTCGGTGAGCAGCCCGGCCACCAGGTAGAGGTCGAACATGCGGCGGTTGATGAAGGAGGCCTTGGCGGCGCGGGTCGCATTGTCCTGGAAGAGCTGGTTCCAGCGCGCGGCGGCGAGGCTCAGCGCGTCGGCGGCGCCGCGCCAGCTCTGGGACATCTCGAGCAGCAGCGTCTTGCGCGCGGCGGCTCCGCTCGGGTCGAGGGCCGGCTGTGAGAGGACCGCGAGGCCGGCGTCGTCGAACTGGCCGGCGAGCACGCCGAGGTGGACGTCGAGGACGTTGGCGGCCCAGGTCTCGAGCAGGTTCTCGGTGTGGTTCTTGACCGCGCTGGTGACTATCGCCGGGAAGTCGCTCGCCTTGAGCCACTCGAGCCGGGTGTTGGTGTCGGTTTGGAAGGCGCCCATCTGGCGGCCGAGGAACGCCTCGCGCGAGGCCTCCTCGAACGCGAGCACCAGGTCGGGGCTCGAGGCGAGTTGCTCCTGGAGGCCGGCGTAGGCGAAGGCGGCGAGCTGGCGGCCGCAGAGCACCGCCGGGGTCGGGCGGCAGGTGCCGTCGGTGCCGGCGGCGCAGCGCTTCATGAAGTCCGCGAAGCTCTCGCCGCCGGAGGTGCCGCTGTCGAGGAACTCGGCGATCTGGCCCGCGGTGGTCTCGCCGGCCAGGCTGGCCCGAGTCACGGCGATGGCGCAGGCGGCCTGCAACTCGACCGGGGCGGCCTGGAAGGCGGCGAGCGAGGTGATCCCCTCGCAGTCGTAGGCGCCGCTGGCCGGCACCGCGAAGCTCGCGTCGGAGCAGGAGGCCAGGGCCGGGGCGGGCAGCGCCTGGGGATCGCCGGCGGGCACCTCATCGAGCACGAGCTCGGGGGCGGGCATGGCCGGGCCGAGGCGCGTCAGCTCCATCTCGCCCTAGCGCTCGTCGTACAGGCCGGTCCAGCGGTCGCTGATGCGGCCGATGACCTGCTCGTTGCCGAACGGCTCGATCTCCAGGCGCAGCGTGCGCCGCACCTGCCCGGCGATGGCGGCCGCGGCGACCACCGAGCCGGCCCCGAGGTCGTAGCCGCTGGTGAAGGTGGCCACCCAGCGGTTGACCGGTGCGCCTTCCCAGGCGAGCGGGCGGGCCAGCGTCTCCTCGACGTCCGCGGCGAGCTGCTTGGGGCGCGGGCTGAAGATCGCGTCGGGGCGCACCGGGAGCACGACCCAGGCCGAGGTCGCGCTCTCGAGCGAGGCGTCGGGCGGGTCGGTGACGATCTGGAAGTCGATGGGCAGGCCGGTCTGGCCGAACTGGTCGAGGGCGACGCTGCCGGCGTAGTGGCCGGCAAACGGGAGCTGGGGAGCCAGGGTCAGGTTGAAGGCGCCGGCCGAGGTGATGACGTAGACCTCGACGTAGGCGGGGTCGGCCTCGGCCGGGTTGGCCAGGCCGGTGTCGATGCGCAGGACGAAGTCGGTGGTGCCGCTGGCGGTGCGCACCGCGAGCGGGTCGCCCATGCCGTCGGTGCGCTCGACGCGGTAGCTCAGCCCGGCGCTGGTGGTGGGCGAGACCTTGACCGCGACCTCCAGGGTCTTCACGCCCGCGGCGACCCGCTGGATCTTGGCGGGCAGCTCGACGAGCGAGCAGCCCGGCTCGACATCGGTCAGTCCGGTGTCGGTGGAGCGGTTGGACTTCTTCGCGGCGCAGCGGCCGCGGGTGTCACAGCCCTGACCCTGCCCGCAGTCCGAGTCCGCGGCGCACTGGCGCGCGCAGCCGCCCTGGAAGCAGAAGAGGCCGGCCGCGCAGTCGGAGTCGAGCGCACAGGCGGTCGCCGAGGCGAAGGCGACGGGGGCGCGGGGCTCGACGGCGACTTCGGAGGAGAAATCGACGGGTCGGTCGTCGTCCGAGCCGGAGCAGCCAACCAGCGCGAGCGCGCCCGCGGCCGTGGCCGCGACAAGCAGCTTGGGGTTCATGATCAGGGTCCTCGGTGTGGATGACGTCCTGGCTCCGGCCGCCTCAGTGCGGCGCGAAAGCCGGCACGGGAGGTAGCGGAGTTGGGCTGGGGCGTCTGCGCGGGAAAACCACTACAGAGCCGGCGCTGGTCCTCTCGGGCCGGTCTGTGGTAGCGAGCCGGGCATGATTCGCCTGTCGCGCGCGGCCTCGGTGCCGGCCCAGAGCCTCGACGAGTGGCGGCGGCAGGTGCTGACGACCCTGCTCGTGGCGACCGCGGTGGTCGGCCTGCCAGCCCTCGGGTCGGTCCTGGTGTGCGACGCCTCGCCCTACCTTCGGGCCACCTACCTCACCTGCTATGCGATAGCGGTGGGGATGATCGCGGTGCCAAAGCGCTTGCACCGGCTGCGACTCGCCGGTCTTCTGACGGCGGGCTACCTGCTGCTGGTCCCGTCGATGCTCAATCTCGGGCTCGCGGCCACCATTCAACTGCTGCTGGTCGCGCTCCCGCTCATCGCTACCCTGCTCGGCAGCCGCAGGCTCGGTGCGGTGACGATTGGCTTGAGCATCGCCATCCACGCGGCCTTCACGGTGCTCGCCTACCACGGCGCGTTGCCCGCGCCGCGGCCGCAGCTCGGCGGAGCGGAGTGGCTCACCCATGGACTGATCTTGGCGCTGCTGCTGGTGATGCTGGCGGTGCTCTTCGAGCGCGCCATCAGCTTCCAGGAGCGGCTGCTTACCGAGGCGCGAGCGGCGAGCGAGCGGTTGGCCGAGGAGGCGCAGCGGCGCGCGCAGCTCGAGCGCGAGGTGATCGAGGCGACCGAGCGCGAGCGGCGCAGGGTGGGGCGCGAGCTACACGACGGGCTGTGCCAGCAGCTCACGGCCGGCCTGCTCGCGGCGCGGCTGCTCGAGACCGACCTGGTGGACCGGAGGGCGGGCGAGGCGCATCAGGCAGGGATGATCGCCGAGGTGGTGGAGGGAGCCCTGGGCGAGGCGCGCGCGCTGTCCCACGGGCTGAGCCCTGGGCCTTTGGGAGAGGGTGGGCTCGGGGTGGCGCTGCGCGAGCTGGCGCGCCAGGTGCGCGAGACGGTCGAGGTCGAGTGCGTGGCCGAGGGCAGCGGCGCCCCGTCGCTGGGCGGCGCGGAGGCGCTGCAGCTCTATCGCATCGCCCAGGAGGCGACGCAGAACGCCGTCCGGCACGCGAACGCCTCGCGCATCGTCCTGACGCTCACCGAGCGGGACGGTTGGGTGCGCCTGAGCGTTGTCGACGACGGGCAGGGCCTGGCGCGCGACGCGAAGCCGGGGATGGGCCTGGGCTCGATGAGGGCGCGAGCGATGGCGCTGGGCGGCTCGTTCGAGGTGCGGCCTGCTGAGCCTGCCGGGACCGAGGTTGTCTGCCTGTTGCCGGTGGCCTAGCGGCGGGCTGCCGGCCGCCGCCGGTCGGGGCGCGGCGACGGCCCGGGCGAGGAGCAAGCCTGGCAGCCGGAGAGGAGCCGACGTCGGGGTCGAGCCCCGGGGCGGCGAGCCGCGGCCGCCCGCTTGCGGGTGCGATCCGCGGGCTGTCGCTCTCCCGCCCCCATCGAACGCCACCTCTCTGTGTCAGGGCTCGGCCTGCGATAGAGTCCGCGGCAGCCAACGCGCGGAGGGCGACCATGATCAAGAGTGTGCTTCTCCACTGGGCGCTGTGTCCTTTGCTGGCGCTCGCGCTCGTCGCCTGCGAAGGCGCGGTCGGGCCCGCGGGGCCGCGCGGACCGGAAGGGGCCGCGGGGCCGCAGGGACCTCAAGGCGAGCCGGGAGCACAAGGCGAACCGGGGCCGCCGGGACCTGCCGGAGGCCCGCAGGGCCCGCAGGGGCCGGCGGGCCCGCCCGGGCCTCAAGGTCCGCCGGGTCCCCAAGGGCCGCCGGGACCAAGCTCGGGATACGTTCCGGCCACGAGCGGCTCGCGGCTCGTTGCGAACGTTCGGACTTTGACCGGGACTGACGGCTCGACGTACACGCCGCCGGCCTCCACGTTCCACGACAGCGATCTCGACATCGACTGCCAACCCCTAGTCGCCGCCGACGGGACGACTCGCTGTCTGCCGCCTGCAGTCAGTGTCAGCGGGGGCTATTTTGCCGACCCCTCGTGTACGGTTCAGGTCGCCCTCGTGCTGGGGCAGCCGTGCAGGACGCCCGACTACGTGACGGCATTCGGGACGTACGACGGGTGCGCGGGTGGGTACGTGGGGAACCGCGTCTATCGAGTGACCGGAACGACGACGTCGCTGTACATGCAGAGCGGGCCGTCGTGTGTCGCGGGGACCGTCCCCGCGGGTTACACGCTCTTCGTGCTCGGCGCCGAGGTCTCCCCGTCGCTGTTCGTGCAGCTCAACTAGCGTCCAGGCGCTCGTCGAAAGCGCTCCGGCTGGCGCCGAGGGTCGGGCAAGCCAGGTGGGCTTTCGGCAAGCGTCGCCCGTCGCCGGTCACCGGTTGACGCGCGCCGCCCCGAGCCGTTCGCGCAGCGCCCGCAACCGCGCTGCGGCCTGCTCGAGCACCGCTTCGGTCTTGCAGAACGCAAAGCGAGCAAGCAGGCGCTTCGAGTCGGGCACGGACTGAAGGGCGCTCGACGGAATCGCGGCGACGCCTACTTCCCGGGTCAGGAAGCGGCAGAGCTCGTAGTCGTCGGTGAAGCCCGACGCGCTGACATCGGTCATCGCGTAGAAAGTGCCCTCGACCGCGAGCGGCTGGAGCCCGGCCTCCTCGAGCGCGCGAGAGAGAAGATCGCGACGGGCCCGGTAGCGGCGGGCGAGCTCCTGGAAGTACGAGTCCTGCAGGCGCAGGGCCGCGGCGATGGCGGCCTGCAGTGGCGCCGCGCTCGCGAAGGTGACCCACTGGTGGGCGTTGTGCACGGCGTCGCGCAGCTTCGGCACCGCGATGGCCCAGCCGATCTTCCAGCCGGTGAAGCTGAAGGTCTTGCCGCCGCTGCTCACGGTGATGGTGCGCTCGCGCATGCCCGGCAGCGTTGCGATGCGCAGGTGGCGCGCGGGCTCGTAGACGATGTGCTCGTAGACCTCGTCGGCGAGCACGAACGCGTCGTGCCGTTCGCACAGGCTCGCGATGAGCTCGAGCTCGGCGCGCGAGTAGACCTTGCCGGTCGGGTTGTGCGGCGTGTTGAGGACGACGAGCTTGGTCCGGTCGCTGAAGGCCGCGGCGAGCTCGTCGGGCTCGAACCACCAGGTCGAGTGCTGCGCGTCGGGCGGCCGAAGCTGCACGAAGCGCGGCACGCCGCCGGCCATGGTCACCGCGGGGGCGTAGGTGTCGAAGCACGGCTCGAAGACGAGGACCTCGTCGCCCGGATCGACGAGCCCCATCACCGTGTCGAAGATCGCCTCGGTCGCCCCGCTGGTCACCGAGACCATCGTCTCGGGGTCGACCGGCATGTCGTAGAAGCGCGCCGAGTGCTCGGCGATGGCCTCGCGCAGCGCGCGGGCGCCCATGCTGATGGCGTACTGGTTGATGCCGTCGCGGATGGCGCGGATGGCCGCTTCCTTGATCTCCTCTGGGCCGTCGAAGTCGGGGAAGCCCTGGCCCAGGTTGATGGCGCCGTGCTTGGCGGCGAGCGCGGTGAACTCAGAGAAGACGTTCGGCGGGAAGTGCCTCAGGCGCTGGGCGAGCATGGTGGCGTCTCTCGTGGGGTGGCGGGCCTGGGAAACGCCCACCGGAGCGCCAGCCTTCGTGCTGGCTATTCAAGTTCGCGGAGCGCCAGCCTTTGTGCGCTGGCGATTCGGGTCGGCGATTCGACCCCGCCGGAGCGCAAGCCTACGTACTGGCGCTCCACATTCGGCGATCGGCCACCCTCAGCCTCGCCGCCGTCGCTCAGCGGCAGGCTCTGCGCCAGCGGTGCTGGCCGGTTGTCGATTGCCGCAGTCCGAAGCGGCGTCTGGCTGCACGAAGGGGCTCTGTGCCAGCACTGTCGGCGCTCCGTCGATGGCGTTCTCCGCTGCATCCTCCGCCTGAACGAAGGGGCTCTGCATCAGCTCGGTCTTCGGGCCCTCTTCGCTGCCGGCGTCGTCCGGCGCGCCGTCCGTGCGGATCGTGGGTTCGCCGAGCACCGTCGGTGCCTCCATGGGCGCCTCGGCGTTCGCGGGGATCTCCTGGGGCGCCTGAGGGAAGAAGTCCGAGTCCGCCGTCTTCTGGAGCTCCGGCGGGTAGAGCTCGTCCACGTCTACCGGAATCGCGAGAGCGATGCGGTCCTCGGCCAGGTCCACGGTGATCCCTTCGATGCGCCGGGCGGCCTTGAGCGCCTGCGCGTCGTTCCACTCGAGCCGCTCGCGCAGGTGTCGCGCGAGCGGGCCCCAAGGGGCGACGCGCGCGCCGTCTCTCTCCTCGCCTCGCAGGTTGAGGTAGCGCATCACTTCGAGCGCGAGCCGGTAGGCGTCGCGCTCGAGGCGCAGCGAGGTGGAGCGCTCGTCGATGTCGTGGAAGCGCTCGGCCAGCGCGGTGACGAAGGGGCCGGCAACGGGGCCGATTTCGTTGGCGAGCGACTCGCGGGTGATGACCGCCACCGTCGTCTCGTTGACCGCCTCGACGCTCGCAGTCCGCGAGGCCGAGGCGAAGGCTGCCGCCTCGCCGAAGACCACGCCCCGGCCCATCTCGCGCAACACGCGCCGCTCGCCCGAGACGTCGAGCTTGAAGGCGCGGCAGCGGCCTTCGAGGATGACGTAGGCCTCGTTGCCGGTGTCGCCCTCCTCGACGATGAGCGCGCCGGGCTTGAAGGTTCGCGTCGGGTAGCGTCCGACGCCCCGCATGAAGGCTTCGACGTCCTTCTGGAGCTGCTCGACGGTCTGGTAGCGGTCGTCGGGCCTGAGCGCCATGGCCTTGGCGACGATGGCGCACAGGCGTCTCGGCAGGTGCTTGTCGATCACCTCCGGGGCGGTCCACTGGCACGCCGCCGCGAGCACCAACGTCTCCTGCGGCGTGTTGGTGATGTAGGGCGCGCGCCCGGTGAGGATGCGGTAGAGCAGGGCGCCGAGCTGGAAGACGTCGCTGCGGGTGTCGAGCAGGGTGTTGTAGCCCTTGGCCTGCTCGGGCGACATGTAGCCGACGGTGCCCATCACGCGCCCCTCGTCCTGGGGGCGCGCGCGCTCGCCGCTGATCTCGACGAGCGTCCTCGACTCGGCGCCCGAGGGGCGCGGCGTGCCGATAAGCCGGGCGATGCCCCAGTCCATGACGTAGACCTGGCCGTGGCTGCCGACCATGACGTTGCGGGGCTTGATGTCGCAGTGGATGACGCCGCGGCTGTGGGCGTAGCCGATGGCCTGGCAGGTCTTGACGAACACCTGCAGGACCTCGAAGAGCTTCGCCTCGTCGTGGACCGAGAAGCTTTGGTCGGTGAGCATCTCCTCGAGCGTGATGCCGCGGACGTACTTCATCGTGAAGTAGTGGGTGCCCTCGTCGTCGATGCCGACCTCGTGGACCGGCGGGATGTTCGGGTGCTCGAGCTGCCCGGTGATCTGCGCCTCCTCGAGGAAGCGCTGGGCCTCCTGCGGCTTGGCGGCGATCTTCGGGGAGAGGACCTTCATCGCCACGTGGCGCAGCAGGTTGTTGTCGTAGGCCAGGCGCACCGTGCTCATCCCGCCTTTGGCGATGACGCCCTGGTCGACGATGCGATCGGCGAGCGCGACGCTCGGCGTCGCCGTCTCGACCCGCGCCCGCTCGTCCTCGGTCGGCGCCTGCGATTTGTTCTCACCACGCATCCAGGAGAGCAGCCCTCTCTTGCCTTCCGCCATCGGCACCACCTCGGTGTTAAGTAGAAGGCGTCAGCGTAGCGGGCTTGAGGAAGGAGGGGAACGGGGGGCGCTGGTCGAGAGTCGAGAGTCGGGGGCGGGGCTTTGCCGGCTTCGCCGATGTCCTCGCGGCGGATCTTGGCGTCGATGGGCAGGCGGCCGGGTCTGCTTCGGGCCGCGCGATCCGCGCATGGCTTGTCGAGCCGAAAGGTTGAGCCGCGCCCGAGTTGCAGGCACAGTTCGCCGAGGTGGGCTCGAGTCTCGAGCGAACCGATGGAGGGGACAGATGCAGATCAAGTGCGAGAACTGCGGCGCGGCGATCGACCCGGCGAACGTTCACCAAGAGCTGGCTGTCGCCCGCTGCACGCGCTGCCACGGGCTCGTTGACCTGGCGCGAAGGCGCGGCGAATTCGGCAGCTCGCCGCGAAGCCGGGAGCGCGTGCCGCTCCCCGAGCGATTCACGGTTGACGAGGGACCGGGGCGCCTCAAGGTGAGCTGGCGCTGGTTCTCCCTCGCCCATCTCTTCCTTCTCGTGTTCTGCCTGCTGTGGAACGGCGTCCTGCTCCTCTGGTACTTGGCGATTTCGATTGGTTTCTCCGCCACGGCCGAGGCGGTTCCGGCGTCAACGGCGCTGGTTTTCGTCGGCTTCCCGATCGGACATGTGGTGGTCGGCGTTTGGCTCACCTACTGCACGCTTGCGGGCTTTCTGAACCGGACCTCGGTCGAGGTGAGCGGAGGCGCGCTGCGCATCCGCCACGCGCCGCTGCCTTGGCCGGGCAAGCGCATCGAGGCCCACGTGATCTCGCAGCTCTTCTGCGAGGAGAAACTGCACCGTGGCAAGCACGGCTCCCAAAGCACCTATCGTCTGCACGCGATCGTCGGACGCGAGCGCAGGCGCGTGCTCCTACTAAAGCTCGACGACATGCAGCAGGCGCTCTACCTCGAGCAGCGGCTCGAACTGGAGCTCGGCATCGTCGATCGCCCGGTCCCCGGCGAGCTGAAGGTCGCCTGAAAAGGCGGCGCCCCCGCGGCCTGGGCGGCCGACGGGGGCGCGTTCGAGTCGCGGGTCCGCGTCGCGGTCTGCGGGGAGGGCGCGCCGCGACTCGCGATGCGCCCTGGCTACGCAGGGCGGTGAGCCGGGGCCCTGCCTCGCGTGTTAACGCGCTTCCTGCTGGCCCCAGAGGAAGGCGAGGTGCAGGCCGGTCTCGACCGACTTGGCCATCCACTCGAGGCAGACCCACTCCTGCTTGCCGTGGAAGTTGATGGCCCCGGCGAAGATGTTGGGCGTCGGCAGGCCCTTGAACGAGAGCTGCGCGCCGTCGGTGCCGCCGCGGATGGAGTTGAGCATCGGGGTCTCGCCGGTGCGGCGCACGGCCTCCATGGCCAGCTCGACGATTTCGGGGTGCTTGTCGAGCACCTGCTTCATGTTGCGGTACTGCTGCTTGAACTCCAGGGCGACCTTCGCCCCGGGGAACTCCTTCTCGGTCTGGGCGGCGATCTCCTCGAGGTGCTTGCGGCGCGCGGCGAGGTCCTCCTCGGTGAAGCCGCGCACGATGAAGCGCACGACGGTCTGGCCGACCTCGCCGTTGATCGCCACCGGGTGCAGGAAGCTCTCGCGCTTCTCGGTCGTCTCGGGCAGGTGGTTGCGGTCGAGCAGCGACACGAGGTGTGCGGCGGCGCGGATGGCGCTCACCATGACGTTCTTCGCCTGTCCCGGGTGCACGTCGAAGCCGGTGATCGTCGCGGTGGCGCCGTCGGCGCAGAAGGTCTCGTCCTCGATCTCGCCGAGCAGCGAGCCGTCGAAGGTGTAGGCGGCAAAGGCGCCAAAGCGCTGGACGTCGAAGTGCAGCGTCCCCTTGCCGATCTCTTCGTCGGGCGTGAAGCCGACGCGCAGCTCACCGTGCGGGACCTCAGGGTGCTTCAGCAGCCAGTCGAGCAGGGTCATGATCACCGCGATGCCCGCCTTGTCGTCGGCGCCGAGCAGCGTGGTGCCGTCGGTGGTGATGACGGTCTTGCCCACGCACTTCGAAAGTTGCGGGTGGTCGGCCTTGATCACCTGCGACGGGTCGCCCGGCAGCACGATGTCGCCGCCCTTGTACTCGATGACCTGCGGCTTGACGTTCTCGCCGCTGGTGCCCGGGTAGGTATCGACGTGGGCGAGCATGCCGATGACGGGAGCCTTGCGGCCTTCGGGCAGGTTCGAGGGCAGGGTGGCGAACAGGTAGCCGTGCTCGTCGAGGCCGATGTCCTTCAGCCCGAGCTCCTTGAGCTCCTGCTCGAGCATCTTGAGCAGGTCCCACTGCTCCTTGGTCGAGGGGAAGGTCTCCGAGGTGTCGCTCGAGCGCGTGTTGACCTTGACGTAGCGCAGGAAGCGGTCGAGCAGCGCCTTCTTGAAGGTCGAGTCCAGCGTGAAAGCGGGCAGGTTCTCGGGCTTGGCCAGGTTCATTGCTGCTCCTATCAGTGGAGGCCGCAAGAGCGTCGAGGGCGCCCCGGCAGCAGTTCGGTTCGTTGGGGGTCAGCCTTCCAGGCGAAGGGACGGGCGATTGTAGGCTCTCCGGCAATGCGAGGCGAGAGGCAGAAGGTCGGCTGGCCGCGACAACTTGAAAGCCTTCGCGCCTCGCCTCTATGGTGCCGACCTGTCACGCGGGTTGGCGGAGAGAGGCGCCCGACGAGAAGCGATGGAACCGGACCGGAGAAAGGCCAACCTCAAGTTCGCAGCGGCGGTGGCCGCGCTCGTCGCCGCAGTTCCGCTCGGCTACCTCGTCTTCCTGCGCCGCCCCGCTCCCCCTCCGCCGGTCCCGGCGGTCGCCGACGCGGGCGTGCCGGTCGCGCAGCTCCTTGTCGACGCAGGCTTGTCGGGCGTGCGGCTAGAGAGCCTGCAGATCGCCGAGGTCGACGGCGAGGTCGAGGTGCGCAGCGGCAAGGGCGAGTTCGGCCCGGCGAAGGTCGGCGCCATCCTGCGGGCCGAGGACGCGGTGCGCACCGGCGACGGGCGCGCCCGGCTGAGCGCCGGCGAGTCCTACGAGGTCCGGGTCGAGCCCGGAACGTTGGTCGAGATCGAGGAGCTGACCGAGCGCATCTCGCGCTTCGACCTGGGCGTCGGCATGCTCGTCGCGCGGGTCGAGGGCGACTCGGGCCGCCAGCTCGTCGTCACGGCGGCGGGCTCGGACGCGAGCGCCACCTCGAGCGACGGCACCTTCGCCATCTCCAACAACGGGGAGGGGACGGTCGCCGTCGGCGCTCGGGCCAGCAGTCGATAAGCCACCAGGGACCGCCGAGCGACCCGGAGCCCATCCCGTCGAGCCTCTTCCTGAAGGTCGATTGGCCGCAGAGCGAGGCGCTCAACAAGCGCAGGATCGTCGTCGCCGGCAAGACGAGCTCTGGCGCGGTGGTGCTGCTCTCGGGGCGGCCGGTGCGCGTCGGCAAGGACGGGCGCTTTCGCGAGAAGCTGGTGCTGCGCGAGGGGCGCAACGTCGTTGAGGCCGAGGGCTTTGACGTTGGGGGCCATTCCTCGAGCCGCAAGGTGGAGATCGAGGTCGACACCCGCGCGCCCGACTCGGACATAAGCACGCGGAAGCTTTGGGAATAGGCCGGTTCGGCGGCAGCCGAGCATTCGCTTGCGGGAGCGGAGGGTGCGTGCTACCCCTAATGCGCTTTGCCCACTTTTCCGCAGGTGCGGCCGACCCGGTCCGCTTGCGCTCCAACGAAGAGTGAGATGACCTCGCGCCGAGCCCCCCTCGCCACCGTTCTTGCGCTCCTCGCCTTGCCGGCCACCTCGCGCGCCGCGCAGGACTGGTTCGCCAGCCTCTACACCAACGAGGGCATCGAGATGCGCGCCGACGAGCGCATCTTCGCGCTCTATGCGGCCCTGAACGCGATGGGCTATGACGAGGCGCCGGTCACCCGGCGCTTCCCGGTCCCCGCGCGCGAGATGCACCCGGTGCGGCTGAAGGTGCGCGAGGCGCTCACGGTCGATCGGGCGCTCGCCGAGAAGCTTGACGCGTTCTTCACCGAGCACCCGGAGACCGCCGATGTCTACGGGCGCCACGCGCTCACGCTGCGCGGCCCGCCGACCTTCGAGCCGAGCGCCGACTCGTCTGCCGCGCTTCGAGGCATCGAGCCGCTGCTCGCCGAAGTCTACTCGAGCGGCAAGCTCGCCGACCTCTTTGGCCAGGTCCAGGACGAATACCGTTCGGTGCTCAAGGGTTACCACGCCGTCATCGACGGCCCGGTCCTCGAGGTCCGGCGGCTGCTCAAGATGAAGGAGGACGAGCCTCCGCGCGTGACCCTGGTCATCAACCTGCTTGACGGCCGCGGCAGCGCCTTCTCCGGGCTCGTCGGAGAGGATCTTTACGTCGTGCTCGGGCCCTCGACAGAGCCTGACCTCTACTCGCTGGTGAAGGAGGTCGCCCGCGCGAAGCTCGCGCCGGTAGCCGCCTCGAAAGCCGGGACTTCGAAGGTGCTCCGGGACATCGCCGCGGCCGTCGGCGCGAAGAGCGCCGCCGACTTCGCGACCGAGGTGTTCGCCCGCGCCTTCGCCGCGGCGGTCGTCAAGCCGCCCGAGGACAAGCTGGCCGAGATAGCGGCGGGCGGCTATCACGCGGCGCTCGACGTCTACCCGCTCATCGACAAGTTCGTCTCCTCCGGCAGCACGCTCGAGTCCTTCGTCGCCGAGAACCTGTGGATCCTCGCCAAGGAGCCGGCCGCCAAGTAGGAAGGCGCGCCTAGGAGAGTGTCGGGAAAAAAGCGCAGCACGCGCCTGGACGCCGAGTGTCCGATGGTTAGCTTGGCGTGTGCCATGGCACGGACATTTCGACCCTAC
>JBMNNX010000333.1:0-6344 GCA_050942745.1 Myxococcales bacterium | reverse complement strand
GATGCCTACCTGCGCTACCTCTATTCGGACGAGGGCCAGGAGATCGTCGCGCGCCACTACTACCGGCCCCGCTCGAAGAAGGTGATGGCGCGCCACGCCGACAAGTTCGCCAAGGTGAAGCTCTTCACCATCGACGAGGCCTTCGGCGGCTGGGAGCAGGCCCAGCGCAAGCACTTCGACTCAGGCGGCGTCTTCGACCAGATCGTTGAGTCGCAGCGCTGACCCCACTGCCCATGACTCGACGCGGCGTGCTCCCCGGATTCGGCCTGTCGCTGGGGATTACCTGGCTTTTCCTCGGGCTCATCGTGCTGTTGCCGCTGTCGGGGATCTTCCTGAGGAGCTTCGAGCTGGGCTGGGGCGACTTCTGGCGGCTCGTCTCCGATCCGCGCACCTTGGCCGCGCTCCGGCTGAGCTTCGGCGCTGCGCTGGCGGCGGCGGTCTTCGATCTGTTCTTCGGGCTCCTCGTCGCCTGGGTCCTGGCGCGCTATCGGTTCCCAGGGCGCGGCCTGGTCGATGCCTCGGTGGACCTGCCGTTCGCGCTGCCGACCGCCGTGGCGGGCCTGACGCTGACCGCGCTCTACGCGCCGACCGGCCTCTTCGGCGCGGCCTTCGGCCTGCTCGGAATTCAAGTCGCCTTCGCGCCGCTGGGGATCGTCGTCGCGATGGCCTTCGTCAGCCTGCCTTTCGTGGTGCGCACCGCGCAGCCGGTGCTCGAGGACCTCGACCCCGCCATCGAGGAGACGGCCGCGGTCCTCGGGGCGACGCGCTGGCAGACCTTCCGCAAGGTCATCCTGCCGAACCTGCTGCCCGCGATGCTCACCGGGTTTGCGCTCGCGCTGGCCCGCGCGATCGGCGAGTACGGCTCGATAGTCTTCATCTCCGGCAACATGCCGATGCGCACCGAGATCGCCCCGCTGCTCATCGTCACCCGGCTCGAGCAGTACGACTACGCGGGCGCGACCGCGCTCGCGCTGGTGATGCTGCTCGCCGCCTTCGTGCTGTTGCTGGCGATCAACCTTCTGCAGCGCTGGAGCCGAAAGCGCCATGGGGCGCGCGTTCTTTGAGGAGGTGTCGCCGCAGGCGGGAGAGCGGCGTTGGAAGGGGCGCATGGCGACGCGCCCGTCCCCGCGGGCCCCGGGGCTCGAGCGTTCGCGGGCCATCGGGGCAAACGCGAGCAACCGGACGGTGAGGCATCGGTTTCTCGATGCGTTGAGAGAACCATGGTGCGAAGGGGGCGTTGGGCAAGCGAGCGAGTTGTGACCGAGTCGCCGCTGGTGCGCCGGCTGCTCATCGGCACGGCGATGGTGTTCCTGACGGTGTTCCTGTTCGTCCCGCTGGTCGCGGTCTTCGTCAACGCCTTGCGCGCCGGGGTTGGCGCCTACGCCACGTCTGTCGCCGACCAAGGGACGCGCCAGGCCATCGGGCTGACGCTTCTCGTCGCCGCCATCGCCGTTCCCCTCAACCTCGTCTTTGGATTGGCCGCCGCCTGGCTCATCGCCAAGTTCAGCTTCCGCGGCAAGGGCGCCATGGTGACGCTCATCGACCTGCCTTTCAGCATCTCGCCGGTCATCGCCGGGCTGGTCTTCGTGCTGCTCTTCGGGCGCCAGGGGATGCTCGGGCCATGGCTGCTCGGGCGCGGGGTGCAGATCGTCTTCGCCGTCCCGGGGATAGTCCTCGCCACCATCTTCGTGACCCTGCCCTTCATCGCGCGCGAGGTGCTCGCGCAGATGCAGACGCAAGGCAGCGAAGAGGAGGAGGCCGCGCTGACGCTGGGAGCGGGCGGGTGGCGCATGTTCTGGAGCATCACCGTGCCCAAGGTGCGCTGGAGCCTGCTCTACGGAATCGTGCTCTGCAACGCGCGGGCGATGGGCGAGTTCGGCGCGGTCTCGGTGGTCTCGGGGCACATCCGGGGCGAGACCATCACCGTGCCGCTGCAGGTGGAGATCCTCTACAACGAGTACCAGTTCGTCGCCGCCTTCGCGGTCGCGTCATTGCTCACCCTGCTGGCGCTGCTGACGCTCGCGGCGCGCCGCTTCGTCGAAGCGAGGAGCGCGCGATGAGCGTGGTGGTCGAGCGCCTCACCAAACGCTTCCACCCGCACGTCGCCCCCGCGGTCCACGAGGTCTCGTTCGAGGCGCCGAGCGGCGCGATCACCGCGCTGCTCGGCCCGTCGGGCGCCGGCAAATCGACCGTCCTGCGGCTTATCGCCGGGCTCGAGCGACCAGACGAGGGCCGGGTCGTCATCGATGGCGAGGACGTCACGCGCCGCGCCGTCCAGAAGCGAGGCGTCGGCTTCGTCTTCCAGAGCTACGGGCTCTTCGATCACATGAGCGTGTGCCAGAACATCGGCTTCGGGCTCTCGGTGCGCCGAACCAAGCGCGCGGAGATCGACCGGCGCGTCAACGAGCTGCTGAGCCTCATCCAGCTCGATGGCTACGGCGACAGGCGCCCCGGCCAGCTCTCGGGCGGTCAGCGGCAGCGGGTCGCCTTCGCGCGGGCGCTCGCGGTTCACCCAAGGATTCTGCTGCTCGACGAGCCCTTCGGTGCCCTCGACGCGAAGGTGCGCGTCGAGCTGCGAGACTGGCTGCGGCAGCTACACGCCGAGACTCGCATCACGACGTTGCTGGTCACGCACGACCAGGAGGAGGCCTTCGCGGTCGCCGAACGCGTCGTGATCATCCTCGGCGGGCGCGCCGCTCAGGTGGGCGCGCCCGCCGAAGTCGTCGCGGCTCCGGCGAGCGCGCAGGTCGCCGAATTCCTCGTCCATGCGCGCGCGCGCGCCGGAGGCCCCGTGGCTCCCGCCGTTGCCGGCGCGGCGAGTGGAACGGTCGTGGGCGTGAGGCGCGTTGGGACTCGGGTCCGAGTGATGGTGGATTCGCCGCGCCGGCTCGAGGTCGAGCTGCCCGCGTCGCGGTTCGAGGCCCTGAGGATAGGGGAGGGTGACCCGGTGGAGGTCGATCCGAGCACCGGGGAGATCTCGCCGCGCGGGCGCTCCTGAGCTCGAGAGACGTTGGCGGGCGAGGTGGCGGAGCTGGAGCTCCGCCGTCCAAGTTCATCGGCGGCGCTCCATGCGACTCGTTCGCTCTACGGACCGACGAACCGGACTGGCGGAGCTGGAGCTCCGCCGTCCAGTTCTTTGGCGGAGCTCCTTCCAACTCGTTCGCTTTACGGACCGACGAACCGGACTGGCGGAGCTGGAGCTCCGCCATCCACTTCTTCGTCGGAGATCCATTCAACTCGCTCGCTCTACGGACCGGCGGAGCTGGATCTCCGCCCTCCGTTTCACTCGAGCTCGAGGCGCGCGTGCATGATCTCGCTGTTGAGCGGATTGGTCCCGCCTAGGATGGTCGTGTAGAGCACGTGCGGCAGACCGGTCTCCGGGTGAATGGCTATCGACCAGGGCATCCAGTCGTCCTGCGCTTCGGTGCCCGGGGTGAGCAGGCGCGGCTCGGCGAAGGTGACGCCGTCGTCGGCCCAAGTAACGAAGATGTCGGCGTACCGCTGGGCGTTCATTACGTGGAAGGCGACGATCGGCCGGCCGAACGGATCGACGGTAAAGGCGGGCGCCGACTCGGAGATGTCGCCGGTGTTCGTCGCGTTGATCTCCGGACCCGGCACGCCCTCGCGAATGGTGCGGAGGAAGATCTCACCGCAGGTTCCAGAGGCTGTCGCGCAAGGCGGAGAGCCGAGCCAGACGACCGAGACGCTGCCGTCCGGGCCTGCGGCGATCTTGGGGTTGGTGTCGTCGCGGTCGGGCGTGGACCAGGTCTCGAGCTGCCAGGTGCCGCTCGCGTCGGTGGCGTAGTAGATGACCTCGGCGAAGATCAGTCCGCAGTCGGCGACGACGTGGAGCTTTCCCGCCGAGTCGAAGGTTGCCGCCGACACGTAGCAGTGGCCCTCGGCCGGCGCCGGGATGATCGTCTCCGGCTCGCCGAGCGGCGCGCCTGTCGCGTCGAGCCGCAGCACGCGAACCTCGCGCTTGTTCGTCGCGGCCGGGCGCGAAGCGTAGGCGATGGCGACCGAGCCGTCGGCGGCGACCGCGAGCGAAGGCTGCACGTTGCTGCGCGGCTCGCCCGACTCGAAGCTGCTGGTCAGGTCGACGTTGCTGCTCCAGCCCGAACCGTCGTTGCGGCTGTAGAAGATGGCGTTGTTGCCCGCGGGCGCGCCGCTGAAGGCGAGGTGCACGATCGAGCCGCGCGCGGCCAGGGTCGGGAAGGCCATCTGGACTCCCGTCTCCTTGGTGCGCGGCTCGGCCTGCCAGGTGGCCGCAGCCTGTCGCGCGACCCAGATGTCCTGGTCCATCAAGTCTTCGCTGTCGGGCTCGGCCCAGGCTGCCCACCCGGTCCCGTCTTCGGTGAAGGCGATCAGCCCGTCGTGGCTGATGGTGCCCGGGGTTTCGGAGAGCTGCTCGAGCACCCACTCGCCTTGGGCGAGGTCGGGAAAGTCGATGCCCGCGTCAGCCCCGGCGTCCTCGACGCCCGCATCCTCGAACCCCGCGTCTTCGAGCCCAGCGTCGTCGATCGCCGCGTCTTCGCCTCCGGCGTCGGCCCCGGCGTCTTCGGCCGAAGCGTCGAGGCGCCCGGCGTCGAGGCCTGCGTCAGAAGGAGCAGCCGCGTCCGCGGATTGCGCGGCGTCGGCGCCAGGGGCAACCGGATCGCCTTCGCCGCAGCCGATCCAGAGACAGGCGGCGAGCGACGCGAAGAGGAATCGTGCTGGGCAGTGCATGGGCGGACCTCCGGTGTGGGCGCGGGTTTTCACTCAGCCGCCGAGCGGACGCGAGCTCTGTGTCCGACCTCGGCCCCGCGGCGAGACGCGCGCAAGGCAGCTGTCCGGAGCACCGAACGGGTCAGCGTCGTGAGGGCTGCTTCGTCCCGTTCGATCCTCAGACTCGACCGACCGGGACAACCGAATGGCGGGCGCGTCTGGTTCATCGCGTGTCCAGCGGTTTACCGCACCTCGGGGTTGACGAGGAAGTGCTCGTGTCCGGCGCTTTCGCGCGACGCGGCGACTTGCGCTCCCGCCCGCGCCGCGGCAATCGCGCGGCTTCCAGGGGCTCCGCGCGCCACCCGGCCCTCTCGTTGCCGGAGAGGCGCTCGCTCCACAGCATCTTTGTGGAGGAGAGCCGATGAATTTCCCGTGGAGCTGGATGCTTGCGTGCACGCTCGCCCTGAGCGCATCCGGCTGCGCCCAGACGCGGGCGAGGACGGCCAAATCTCACGAGCGTTCCCCGGTCGCGCTCTCTCCTGTCCGCGGCGCGGGCCTGCTCGCCGATCAAGCGAGCGGTCAGGTTTCGCGGCAGGCCGCTCCCGTGCTTGCTCAGGCGCAGCAGCTCCAGGACGGCGCGGGCTGCTCCATCGCCGACCTCGTCGAGCGCGTGCGCCCCGCCGTCGTCGGAGTGACGACCCAGCGCGAGGTGGACTCTCCGTTCACGAGCGGCGAATTCGACAACTTCTGGCGCCGCTACTTCGGCGGCGAGCCGCCTCCGTCGTTCGGCGGTCCGAGCGTCGAACGCGGCCTGGGCTCGGGCTTCATCATCGATCCGCGGGGCCTGGTCATCACCAACCACCACGTCATCGAGGGTGCGGACATCGTCCGAGTGAGAACGGCCGACGGCACCGAGCTCGACGCGGTGGTCAAGGGGGTCGATCCCCCCACCGACATCGCGCTGCTCCAGATCCAGAACCTCGAGTGCGAGCTGCCCGCAGCCGTGCTCGGCGACTCGGACGCCATCCGCGTCGGCGATTGCGTCGTCGCCATCGGCGACGCGTTCGGCCTCGAGCTGACCGTCACCCGCGGCATCATCTCCGCCAAGGCCCGCGAGATAGGCGAGACGCCCTACGACCAGTTCCTGCAGACCGACGCGGCGATCAACCCGGGCAACTCCGGCGGGCCGCTCTTCGACCTGAGCGGCCGGGTCGTCGGCATCAACACCGCCATCGTGGCCACCGGGCAGGGCATCGGGTTCGCGGTGCCCATCAACCTCGTCAAGTCGCTGCTGCCGCAGCTTCAGGCGACCGGGCGCGTGGTCCGCGGCTTCATCGGGGTCTCGGTGCAGGACCTGACGCCGCGGCTCGCCGAGGCGCTGGGCGTTCAAGGCGACAAGGGTGCGGTCGTCGCCTCGGTCGAGCGGGACGGGCCGGCGGCGAAGGCCGGGCTGAAGCAGGGGGACGTCATCGTCTCGCTCCAGGGCGAGCCGGTCGAGGACGCGGCCGACCTGTCGCGCCGCATCGCGCAGTTGCAGCCCGGCGCTCGGGCTCGAATCGAGTACGTGCGGGACGGCGAACGCCGTAGCGTCGAGATCGTGCTGACCGAGCGGCGCGACGGCAGCGAGGCGCCGCGGCCAG
>JBMNNX010000404.1:0-4729 GCA_050942745.1 Myxococcales bacterium | reverse complement strand
CTTGGGCTTCTTCAAGCCGTCCATACGGCTGTCCACAGCGAGCCTGGCCGCCTCTCTCCACAAGTCCACAACCGGTTCCCGGGATCTGCCGAAGAGCCTTTTTTTGGGGGGTCGGCGTTGGGCAGGCCGCCCTGGTCGAGGCCGCTCGGGCGCTCGAGCACCGAGCACCTGGCCAAGCGGCAGCCTGCTCGCCAGGTGGTCGGGTTAGGATGGGCGCCTCTTCGCAATCCGAAAGAACCCATGGCCCTTCCAACATCTCCGACCATTCGCCGCAGTATCGAGGACCTCCACTGGCGAAGCCTGACGGCCCAGGAGAAGCTGGTCGTCGCCTCGCTGCTCGAGCGATCGAACGGCGGAACCGCGCACCTCGAGATGATCGCCGCCGATCTGCGCGACGACGCGCTGCACGGCCCGACGATGCCGCTGGTCCTCACGCCGCTGCAGAACCGGGCCGTGGCCAGCGCGCTCGAGCGCGCGGCCGAGGAGGCCGAGCGCCTTGCAGAGGCGTGGACCGACAGCCCGGCCATCGCGCGGACCGGCCACTATGTCGCCGGCTACCTGCGCTCGCTCATCGACAGGCTCGTCAAAGGTGCCGCGGCCGATCCCGCCGCGAGCTACGCGCGGATCGCTCAGCTCCTGCGGGTCGAGCGTCCCGACGCATCGAGCGCCCAGCCGCTCGCGGCCGGCATGGTCGAGCGCACCTGCCAGCGGCTCGAGGTCTTCGGCCTGGGAACCGCGCTGTGGCCGGTCATCGAGGCCTACGCCGCCCAAGCCGCCCAGGCCGCGATGAGCGCCCCGTCCCGGGAGGAGGACGACTGCGACTTCGTCATCGTCGACGTCCTCGAGGAGCGCCGCGAGCTCGCGCGCGCTGCCTTCGACGCCGCGCTCGGCGCGCTGTGGGACGACGAGGCGGGCTGGGCCGACTTCCTCTCCGCGTTGAAGGCAGGCGCGGTCGCCGGCTGCGAGGCGGCGCCCGAGCTCGACGGCGTCGCGGCCGACGCCGCCCACGCGGCCTACGCCATCGCCACGAGCCTGCGGGCGCACCTGCGCGAGATGCGCGACTCGCCCTGGGAGGCCGTCAGCCCCGGCCTCAAGGCGATCCTCGACCGCCACCCGGCGCTCAAGGGCATCCCGCGGCTCCAAGAATTCCTGCGCCACGAGGTGCGCAAGCAGCTCGCGTCGCCTACCGGCTGACCGTGCGCTCGAGTATGGCGAGGATGTCCGCGCCGTACTTCTCGACGAGCTTCGGCCCCATCCCGCGCACCCGGTGCAGCTCGCCGAGGCTGGCCGGCTGCTCGACCGCGATGGCGGTCAGGACCTGGTCGGTCAGGATGCGGAACGCGGGGATGTTGCGCGCCCGCGCGGCCTCGCGGCGCCAGGCGCGCAGCGCCTCGAAGAGCGTCGAATCGACCGCGACCGCCGGCGAGGGGCGGGAGGCCTTGGTCTTGGTCGCCTTGTCGGGCGAGCTGGCCCTCTTGCGAATGGTCACCGAGGGCCTGGCGGCCGCAGGCGGCGGAGCGGGCGAGTCGGCGTCGAGCAGGAAGGTGTCGCCGCGCACGGTCGAGCGGGCCGCGCGCTTGAGCTTGACCCGGCGGAACCGCAGCGTCTTGCCCTCCTTCTCGAAGGCGTCCTCCTCGAGCGAGACCGCGCCGGCGCGCTCCATCGCGTCGAGCATGGCCTCGAAGTCGCGCCGCTCGAGCTTGCCCTCGAAGAGCGAGCGATAGAGCGTCCCGGTCGCCAGGCCGTCGCGGCGCTCGAGCTCGTCGATGACCCGCTCGGCCTGAGCGCGCTCGCGCAAGGTGGGCGGGCGGAAGCGGCGGCCGACGCAGCCCTTCGGCTTGCACGCGTCGCAGAGGCCGCAGGGCCGGGTGTCGCGCGTCTCGCCGAAGTAGCGCACCAGCCGCACCATGCGGCAGCCGTTCGACTGGGCGAAGTCGAGGATGTCGTCGAGCTGCTGCACGCGGTAGCGGCGAATCGACTCGTAGCTGGCGCGCCAGGTCGGCTTGCCGCGGCGCACCACGTCCTCGGCGTCCACGGTGACCCCGCCGTGGATCCAGAGCTTCTCGATGGCGGGCTCGAAGTGATCGGGCGGCAGGCCCGAGGCCTCGCCGAGCGCGGCGCGGTCGATGCCCGCGGCGGGGACAGATTGAAGCAGCCCGGCGAGCACCTCGGGCTCGGGGTAGTCGCGGTTGAGGAAGCTCTCGTGGATCTTGCGGTCGCCGTACGAGTAGAGCAGCAGCGCGCGCGAAGGCTTTCCGTCGCGGCCCGCGCGGCCGATCTCCTGGTAGTAGCCCTCGAGCGTGCCCGGCAGCGCCATGTGGATGACGGTGCGGATGTCGGCCTTGTCGATGCCCATCCCGAAGGCGATGGTGGCGACGATGACGTCGAGCTCGCCGGCGAGGAAGCGCTCCTGCGTGCGGGCGCGCTGGTGCGCGTCGAGCCCGGCGTGATAGGCCCCGCAGCGGTGCTGGCGCCCGAGCTCTTCGGCGACCTGGTCGGCCTGCTTGCGCGTGGGCACGTAGACGATGGCCGGCAGCCGGTCGGGCGCCTCGAGCGCGGCGATCACGTCGTCGAGCCGGCCCGACCTCGAGCGGGCGATCGCCTCGATGGCCAGGTTGTCGCGCCGGAAGCCGTGGATGAAGCGCCGCGCGGTCTTGATGCCGAGCTGGTCGAGGATGTCGTCCTGGACGCGCACGGTGGCCGTGGCCGTCAGCGCGAGCACCGGCGCCGGCCTGAGCAGCGGCAGGCGGTCGTTGAGCAGCCGGTAGTCGGGGCGGAAGTCGTGGCCCCAGTGCGAGATGCAGTGGGCCTCGTCCACGGCGATGAGCGCGGGCTTGCGCCGCGCGAGCATCTCCGGGAAGCCGGGGACCGAGAGGCGCTCGGGCGCGATAGCGAGGAAGTCGAGGGTGCCGTCGAGGTAGGCGCGGCAGACCGCGCGCGACTCCTCGCGGCTGCGGCCGGAGTGGATGCGCTCGGCCCGAAGCCCCAGCGCTTGGAGCTTGGCCGTCTGGTCCTCCATCAGCGCGATGAGCGGGCTGATGACGAGCGTCGTGCCGCCGCGGGCGAGGCCCGGGAGCTGGTAGCAGAGCGACTTGCCGCTGCCGGTCGGCATCACGAGCAGCGCGTCGGCGCCGTCGGCGACCGCGCGGCAGACGTCCTCCTGGTGGGGACGGAAGCCTTCGAAGCCGAAGCGCTCGCGGAGGATCTCTTCGAGGGGCTGCCCCGCGAGTGCCCCCCCGGTCACCCCGAGCGTAGCCTCCCGCGGAACGCGGGAGGCGGAGTCGAGGGGCCTGCGCGATCCCGACGGGCCCTTCGACTCCGCTCCCGCCGCTGGCGCGTCGGGAGCTACGCTCAGGGCGAACGGGGGTTTCGGAGCAACGCTCAGTGTGAGCGGAGGTCGAAGAAGGCTTTCTCGACGCCTCTTCAGAGGCAACGGCCATTGAGGCAGCTCCTCCCGTTCAGGCACTGCACGCCGCAGGCGCCGCAGTTGTTGCGGTCGGAGTTCGGATCGACGCACAGGTTGTCGCAGGCGATCTGTCCGGCGAGGCAGCGCAGGCAGAGCGCGCCCTGGCAGATCTCGTCGCGCAGGCAGCGGTTGCCGCAGGCCCCGCAGTTGAGCGGGTCATTGCCGACGTTGACGCACTCGCCGGGCGGGCAGGCGACCAGCGGCGGGAAGCAGCCGAAGGTGCACAGGCCCGCCGAGCAGGTCTGCTGAGCGGTGCAGGTGAAGTTGCACTCGCCGCAGTTGAAGTTGTCGGTCTGCAGGTCCACGCAGACGCCTGGCGGGCAGAAGGCCAGGTCCTCGGGGCAGGCGAGGACGCACTCGCCCCGCACGCAGTTCTCGAAGAGCCGGCACTTGAAGCCGCAGACGCCGCAGTTGCGCAGGTCCACCGACAGATCGACGCACACGCCCGGATCGCAGAAGGCGAGCGGCGCGGGGCAGCCCTCGACGCAGGAGCCATTCACGCACGCGGTGCGCTCCGGGCAGATGGCGCCGCAGGCGCCGCAGTGCAGCAAGCTCGTCTGCAGATCGACGCACTCGCCCGAGCAGAGCGTCTTGCCGGCAGAGCAGGTGTCCTTGCCGCACCCGGTCGCGCCGAGCGCAAGCAGGCCAGCGAGAAGGCAGACCGCGATGCGCATCCTTCGCCTCCCGAGGCGCGGTTCACGCCCTCGATTGCAAGGTGGGTGCGCGGGGAGTGGGCCGCAATGAAGGCCGGGCGGGCGCCGAGGCGCGCTCTGCAGCTACCCCTGCTCGTACCTGCGCCGGTCGCGCTTGCGCACGCTCGCCAGGGCCGAGCCGCCGATGATCACGACGATCACCGCGACCGACAGCAGCGCCGGGATTTCGACCCAGCTCGAGAGCGCCAGCTTGGCGGCGGCGAAGGCGAGGACGACGGCGAGGCCGTAGTGCAGGTACTCGAGCTCGCAGATGGTGGTGGCGAGCACGATGTAGAGAGCGCGCAGGCCGAGGATGGCGAAGATGTTCGAGGTGTAGACGAGGAAGCGGTTGGTGGTGATGGACAGGGCCGCGGGCACCGAGTCAACGGCGAAGGTGATGTCGGTCAGCTCGAGGGCGACTATCGCCACGAGCAGCGGGGTGGCGACCCGCTTGCCGTTCTCCTTGGCGAAGAACCTGCGGCCGTGCACCTGCGTGGTGACCGGGACGTGGCGAGAGAGGAAGGCGACGAGCTTGTTCTCCCGCTTTTCGGCCGGGTTTTCGCGAAAGACG
>JBMNNX010000332.1:0-6371 GCA_050942745.1 Myxococcales bacterium | reverse complement strand
ACAGCAGCCATCCCCAGAACCAGGCTCGGGGTCGGGCACAAAGGCACCAGAGCTCACAACGGTCTCGGCTGCCCTCACGTCGATGACGTTTTGTAGAAGAAACCGCCGCCGTTCCGAAACCCTGTTAGTTCAAGGCCACAGCCGGCCAAAGGGCCGGTCTCTCGCTCGGGATGAGCGGAGATCGCCCAAGTTGCTTGGACAAGGCGGAACGAACTCAGGCGCCCGGAGCGCTCGCGCCCGCCCAGACCACTGGCGATTGCGAGCGCCGCAAGCCTCCCCGCTGGTCCGGCAGGCGGGAAAGCGCTGTTTCGCTTGCTCTCCCTTGCCATCGGTCGACCGGTTCAGCGATGGTTCGCCCGGCAACGATTTCGCTGGACGAACCTCTCTCACACCGGCTGTTCCGACATCTCTCATGCCCAAGACGGTTACGACATCGAAGACCCTGCACCTGGTGACCCTCGGCTGCGCGAAGAACCGCGTGGACAGCGAGGTGATGCTCGGCACCCTGGCGAAGAAGGGCTACCAGCTCGTCCCCGATCCGGCGGATGCCGAGGTCATCGTCGTCAACACCTGCTCCTTCATCCGCGACGCGAAGGAGGAGTCCATCCAGACCATCCTCGAGATGGCCGAGATGAAGAAGTCCGGGCGCTGCGAAACCCTGGTCGTCGCCGGCTGTCTGCCGCAGCGGCACGCCGACGAGCTCGAGCGGGAGCTGCCGGAGGTCGATCACTTTGTCGGCACCGGCGCGTACGCGCAGGTTGCCGATTTGCTGGCCGCCGAGGCGATGCCCCGGACCTTGATTACCGACCCGGAGTTCGTCCACTCGGCGAAGACCCCGCGCATCAACTCCATGCCCTCCTACACGGCGTTCGTGAAAGTGAGCGAGGGCTGCGACAACCGCTGCGCATTCTGCGTCATCCCCGCCATCCGCGGCCCACAGCGCTCGCGGCCGATCGAGGACATCGTCGCCGAGGCACGAACGCTCGCGAAGCAAGGCGCAGTCGAGCTCAACCTCATCGCGCAGGACCTGACCGCCTACGGCCACGACCTGCCCGACAAGCCCAAGCTCGCCCAGCTCCTGCGCGCCTTGGTGAAGGTGAATGGCCCGCGCTGGATTCGCCTGCACTACGCCTATCCGCGCGACTTCTCCGACGAGCTCATCGACGTGATGGCCAACGAGGAGAAGGTCGTGAAGTACCTCGACATGCCGCTGCAGCACATCAGCGACCGGCTGCTGCGCGCGATGCGCCGCGGCAGGGGCTCGCGCTACATCCGCGAGCTGCTCGCCCGGCTGCGCGAGCGGGTGCCGGGCATCGTGCTGCGCACCTCGCTCATCGCCGGCCTGCCCGGCGAGACCGAGGAGGACTTCGAGCTGATCAAGGAGTTCGTTAAGGAGCAGCGCTTCGAGCGGCTCGGCGTCTTCGAGTTCAGCCCGGAGGAGGGCACCAAGGCGGCGGCGATGGAGGGGCAGGTGCCCGCGAAGGTCGCCCGCGCGCGGCGGCGCGAGCTGATGGCGATCCAGCGGCGCATCAACCGCGAGCAGAACCGCGCGCTTATCGGCAAGCGGCTCGATGTTCTCGTCGAGGGCGCCTCCGAGGAGACCGAGCACCTACTCGTCGGCCGCACGGCGGGCCAGGCGATCGAGATCGACGGCGTCACCTACATCAACGACGGGTACGCCCTGCCCGGCGAGATCGTCCGGGTCGAGGTGACGCAGGCGGCCGACTACGACCTCGTCGGCCACATCGTCGGCTCGACGTCCCACGACTGATCACCGCGGAGCTCGCGAGTTGGCGGGGGCGTATTGCATTACGCTCGGACAGGACGAGCTCCTGACATTCAACGCTTCGAGCTCGCCGCGCCTCTCGAGGCCGCAGCGGAAAGAACCGATGAAGCGAACGAACCCCACGGCACGCAAGGCCGCGAAGCACGAGCATTCGGAGCATCGCCACCATAACAACCCCGATGACATCGAGGCCTACCGGTCACCTCCTCGGCTGCGAACCCGTCGAGTGTCCGCCCCCTGACCGATTCGTTTGAACGACGACCGGCGGAGCGGCTTGGGAGGCCGCGAGGGGAGGCTGGCCCCGACCGCACGCCCGCTTGCTCGGCTTGACCGAGCCCTTCCTGGCTGAACCTGGGCTCTCGCCCGCGCGGAGCGGCTGGGCACGACCGGCTGGCCGCTTAGGCTTTCCGAAGTGGCGCAGGCGCAAGACGCGTCGGGGAAACGCCCGTCTGCTCAGGAGTTGACAGCGCACCTCGGCCAACCTTCTATCGGCGGACTGGTGCCGACGCCATGCCCTCCGCCCTCGGACAGATCCGCGCCTTCGCCTACCTGACCGCCGAGAAGGCGCCCGTCTACCGGGCCGTGCTCGGGGCGTTCATGCAGGCGAAGGAGCGCTTCTCGCTCCACCTGCGCCCGAAGGAGGTCGCCGCGGCGCTCGCCGTCAGCGGCGAGGCGATCGAGCCGCGTGTGCTCGACGCGGTGCTCGATCAGCTCTGCGAGTGGGGCAACCTCGAGGCGCACCCCGACACCGCCGAGGTCGCCACCGTCGAGGACTTCTATCGGCCGCGCTACCTCTACCAGCTCACCGCCGAGGGCGAGGCCGCCGAGCGCGCGGTGCGCGCCTACCTCGCCTCCCTCGATCAGCCGGGCGAGCTGCAGACCGCGGCGCTCGCCGACATCCGCGACTTGTTACGCGACCTGGCCGGCCTCGCCACCGAGATCCCGCTCGACGAGGGCAAGGTCTTCCGCACGCTCAAGTTGCTCTGCACCCGGCTCGAAGAGCTCACCTCCCGGGCGCAGTCGTTCCTGCGCAGCCTGCAGCGCACCATCGACCTGCAGGGCATCAGCGTCGAGGACTTCCTCACCTACAAGGAGCGACTCATCGACTACCTCGAGCGCTTCATCGGCGAGCTGGTCGTCGCCGGCGGCGAGATCGCCGTGGAGATCGAGCGCATCGAGGCCCTGGGCCCGCAGCCGCTGCTCGAGGCGGCGGCGCGCCGGGATCTCGCCGACGCGCTCGAGGCCACCGACGCGGCGCGCGCCGCCGCGCTCGAAGTGTGGAGCGCCCGCTGGCGCGGGCTGCGCGCCTGGTTCATCGGCAGCGGCGAGACGCCCTCGCAGGCCGAGGTGCTGCGCGCCCGGGCCCGCTCGGCCATCCCCGCGCTGCTCTCGGCGGTGGCGAGCTTCAACGACCGGCGGCTGACGCGCACCGACCGCGCCACCGACTGGCGCACGCTCGCCCGCTGGTTCGCCGAGATCGACGACGAGCGCGACGCGCATCGGCTCTGGCGCTCGGCGACCGGGCTGCCGCCAGTGCGCCATCTTTACGTAGACGGGCGCAGCCTCGAGCGCTGGGAGCTCGACGGCGTGGGCCCGCACAGCGGCTGGCTCGAGGCGCCGCCGCTGAAGATCTCGCTGCGGCTGCGCGCTACGGGCCGCTACACGCGCCGCGGGCGGCTCAACGACGTGGTCGACAAGAGCCGCGAGAAGGCCGAGCTCGCCCGCCTGGCGCGGCTCGAGGCCGAGCAGCTCGAGCGCGCCCAGCGCAGGCTCGCCGGCGGCGGCCCGATGCGCCTCTCGCAACTCGGCACGCTCGATCCCACTGAGTTCGGGCTGCTGCTCGACCTGCTGGGCGAGGCGCTGGCGATGAAGTCGGGGCCGAGCGATGTGGCCGAGGCCACCTCGAGCGACGGCGGGCTCTTCATCCGGCTCGAGCCCATCGTCGAGCCCGGCGCGCCGCTCGCGGAGATCGAGGTCGAGGCGATGGGCCGGTTCCGCGGCCCGGATCACCTCGTCACCATCCGCCGGCTCGACCGCGGGGCGGAGGAGGTGGCCGCGTGAAGGGCTCGGACGTCTTCGAGCGCCGCATCAGGAGCAGCGAGGCTGACGAGCGCCGCCGCGCGCTGCGCGCCCTGCTCGAACAGCCGCTGCTTACTCCCGGCGGCCCGCGCGGCGAGGAGCTCGTCTTCGTGCGCCGCCACGCGGCCTGGCTGCGCGAGTGGCTGGCGCGCTTCCCGGGCTGGTCGCTGCAGGTCGATCCGGAGCTCGCGCGGCTGTGCAAGACGCCCGCGGATCTCGCCGACGGCACCCGCCCGGCGCGCGACGGCTCGGGGGCGCCGTTTACCCGCCGCCGCTACGTCTTGCTGTGCCTCGCCCTCGCCGCGCTCGAGCGGGCCGACCGCCAGACGACGCTCGGCAACCTGGCCAAGGACTTGGCGGCGCTCGCCGCCGGAGACGAGGCGCTCGCGCGCGCGGGCTTCAGCTTCGAGCTGAGCACCCGTGAAGAGCGGCGCGACCTGGTCGAGGTGGTGCGCCTGCTGTTGCGGATGCAGGTGATGGTCCGCGTCCACGGCGACGAGCAACTCTACCTCGCGGAGAAGGGCGATGTGCTCTACACCGTGCAGCGCCCGGCGCTGGCGGCGATGCTCAACGTGCAGCGCGGGCCCTCGACCATCGAGGCAACGGGCTTGGAAGAGCGGCTGCGGCTGCTGGTCGACGAGCCGATGCCCGAGACCGACGAGTCGCGCAACCGCCGGCTGCGGACGCGCCTGGTGCGGCGCCTGCTCGACGATCCGGTCCTTTACTACGAGGACCTGAGCGACGAGGAGCGCGCCTACCTGACCGGCCAGCGCCACCTGCTGCTCACCGAGATCGAGAACGCGACCGGCCTCGTGCGCGAGGTGCGCCGCGAGGGAATCGCCATGGCCGACGAGCGCGGCGACCTGACCGACGTCGGCTTCCCGGAAGAGGGGACCGAGAGCCACGTAACCTTGCTTATCGCCGAGCACCTCGCCGAGCAGGCGCGCTGCGCTCCAGGGCGCGTCGTCGCGCGGTCGGCGCTCGAGGGCTTTGTCAGCGAGTGCATCGCGCAGCACCGCGCGCACTGGCGCAAGGACGCGAGCGAGCCGGGCGCCGAGGTCGGCCTGACCGAGACCGCGCTCGAGCGGCTCGAGGCGCTGCGGCTGGTCGCGCGCACGGCCGAGGGCGTGGTGCCGCGGCCGGCTATCGCTCGCTATACGCTCGAGCCGCTGGCCGAGGCTCCGGCGCCGGCACCGCCGCGAAAGGCGCAGCGGCAGCTCGGCCTGGGCTTCGATTCGGACACGGGAGGCAAACGGAGATGAGCACGGCGTCGAGGCTTCCCGAGCCCACCCGCGAACGGTGGCAGCCGTTGCGCAGCGGCCTGCTCAACCTCTTCCGCTACGACTACGAAGAGCTCCTCTGGGAGCAGGGCCACCTGCTGCTGCGCGGCAACAACGGCACCGGCAAGTCGCGCATCCTCGCGCTGCAGCTCCCCTTCCTGCTCGACGGCGAGGTCGCGCCGAGCCGGCTCGAGCCGGACGGCGATCCCGCAAAACGCATCGAGTGGAACCTGCTGCTCGACAAGTACACCGACAGGCTCGGCTACACCTGGCTCGAGCTGGGTCGGCGCACCGCCGAGGGCGAGTCGCGCTTCCTGACCCTCGGCTGCGGGCTGCAGGCGGCTGAAGGGCGCGGGGTGGTCGGCAAGTGGTTCTTCATCACCCGCCAGCGCGTTGGGCGCGACCTGTTCCTGCAGTCGGCCACCGGGCAGGCGCTCACCCGCGAGCGGCTCGCCGAGGCGATGGGCGCCGAGGGCGAGGTCTTCACCACCGCGACCGCGTATCGCAAGGAGGTGGACGCGCGGCTCTTCAAGCTCGGCGAGCAGCGCTACGAAGCGCTCATCAAGCTGCTCATCGAGCTCAGGAAGCCGCAGCTCGCTCGCGCCCTGGATGAGAAGTCGCTCTCCGACGCGCTCTCCGAGGCGTTGGCGCCGCCGGCCCAGGCGATCCTCGCCGACGTCGCCGACGCCTTCCGCAGCCTGGAGACCGACCGGGCGCACCTCGAGAGCTTCCGCGCCGCGCGTGACGCCACGCTCACCTTCCTCGTCCGCTATCGGCGCTACGCGCAGATCGCCGCGCGCCGCCGGGCCGAGCGGGTGCGCTCGGCGCACGCAGAGTACGAGGCTATCCAGCGCAAACTGCGCACCGCCGAGCAGGAGCTCGAGGAGGCGCAGCTTGCGCGGCGTGAGGCCGAGCAGGAGATCGAGCGGCTGGGCATCGAGCAGTCGAAGGCGCAGGCCGAGGTCGAGACCCTGTCGGCGAGCCCGGCGATGCGCAGCGCCGAGGCGCTCGAGCGCGCGCGCAAGGAGGCCGATGCCCGGCAGAGAGAGTCGGCCGCCGCCGGTCAGGACCTTGATCAGGCGAAGGCCGAGCGCGGGCGCGCCGAGCGGCGCCTCGAGCTCGCGCGCGAGCAGGCCGCGAAGACCCGCGAGGCGCTCGTCGCCGCCGAGGCGCGCGCGGCCGAAGCCGCGAAGCGCTGCGGGCTCGCCGACGCGCACCGAGCGGCG
>JBMNNX010000331.1:0-6435 GCA_050942745.1 Myxococcales bacterium | reverse complement strand
GAGTGGCGAGCCACCTCCTCGATGACCTTCTCGTGGCGCAGCGCCCGAGGCGCCAGCCAGGCGAGCTCCTGGAGCTGGGCCTCGGCTCGAGGCCCCATGAAGTCCTCGAGCGACACCTCGCTCAGCAGGGCGACCAGGTCGCCATGCCGGTGCTGCAGCAGCCGGCTTCCCTCGTCGAGCCCTTCGATGTCGAGCTCTGACGGCAAGAGATCCGACCGGGCGAAGCAGAAGAGGTAGGTCGCCTTGCCAGGAGACATGTCCGGATTCCTCCTCGCGCGTCCTCAGCGCCGCGGGCTCGCTCGGTCTCGCACCTGCTCGAGCGCCTGCTCGAGATCGGCGAGCTCGATGCGAACCTCGGCCTTCGCGGCCTCGCCGGCCTCGACCACCCTGCGGATCGCGCTCAGGGCTGCGGTCGCGCAGATCGCGGCTATGTCGGCGCCGGTCAGCCCTTCGGTCCTCGCTGCCAGGCCCGCGATACCGATCCCTTCGGCGAGCGGCTTATCTCGCAGGTGGACCGCGAAGATCTGCGCCCGGTCCTCTTCCTTGGGCGGCGGTATCTCCACGATCGCCTCCAGGCGCCCGGCGCGCAGCAGCGCGGGGTCGAGCAGATCGGCTCGGTTGGTCGCGCCGAGGACCAGCACGCCCTTCAGCTCCTCGATCCCGTCCATCTCGGTCAGGAACTGGCTGATGACCCGCTCGGTGACGTGGGTGTCGCCGGCGGCGCCGCCGCGCTTAGGGACGAGAGCGTCGATCTCGTCGAAGAAGACGATGCAGGGCGCCGCCTGGCGCGCCTTGCGGAACACCTCGCGCACCGCTCGCTCGGACTCGCCGACGTACATCGAGAGCAGCGCCGCGCCCTTGACCGAGATGAAGCTCACGCCGCTCTCGGTGGCCACGGCCTTGGCGAGCAGCGTCTTGCCGCAGCCCGGCGGCCCGGTCAGCAGGATGCCCTTGGGCGGCCGGACGTGCGCTTTCGCGAAGAGATCCTCGTACTGCAGCGGCCACTCGACGGCCTCGATGAGCTTGCGCTTGACCTCCTCGAGCCCGCCCACGTCGCTCCAGCGCACGTCGGGCACCTCGACGAACACCTCGCGGATGGCCGACGGCTCGATGTCGCGCAGCGCGGCGAGGAAGTCGTCCCGGCGCACCTCGAGCCGCCCGAGCAGCTCCGCCGGGACCGCCTTCTTCGACAGGTCGAAGTCGGGCAGCAGCCTGCGCAGGCAGATCATCGCCGCCTCGCGGCAGAGCGCCTCGAGGTCCGCGCCGACGAAGCCGTGGCTGATGGCGGCCAGCGCGGCGAGATCGACGTCGGCCGCGAGCGGCATCCCGCGGCTGTGGATCTCCAGGATTTCCCGGCGCCCGTTCTTGTCGGGGATGGGGATGGCGATCTCGCGGTCGAAGCGCCCCGGCCTGCGCAGCGCGGGGTCGAGGGCGTTGGGGATGTTGGTCGCCCCGATGACCACCACGCGCTCGCGGCGCGTCAGGCCGTCCATCGAGGCGAGGAGCTGGGCGACGACCCGCTTCTCGACGTCTCCGACCACCCGCTCGCGCTGCGGGGCGATGGCGTCGATCTCGTCGATGAAGACGATGCTCGGGCTCTTGCGGGCGGCCTCCTCGAAGATGCGGCGCAGGTGCGCCTCGCTCTCGCCGTAGAACTTGTGGATGACCTCCGGGCCGCTGACGCTGAAGAAGCTCGCCTCGGTCTCGTGGGCGATGGTGCGCGCGATGAGGGTCTTGCCGGTGCCGGGCGGCCCGTGGAGCAGCACGCCCTTGGGCGGGTCGATGCCGAGCCGGGCGAAGACTTCGGGGAAGCGCAGCGGCAGCTCGATCATCTCGCGGATGCGCTGGAGCTGCGGCTTGAGGCCTCCAATGTCCTCGTAGGACATCGTGTGGACCGGCTCGAGCTCTTCGGTGGGGCCGAACACAAGGCGCGTCGTGCGGTGGATGAGCACCGGCCCGGCGGGCACCGTCTTGGTCACCCGAAAGTCGGCTGCGTGGCGCCCGAAGAGCGCGGCTCGAATCCGGTCGTCCTCGACGACCGCGAGCCCGTCGAGGATCCCCGCGATGTACTGCAGGTCGCGGTCGGAAGGCCGCGCGTCGAGCGGGGCGAGGACGACCTGCTGTCCCGGCGGGCAGTCGATGCGGCGCACGGTGACCAGCTCGTCGAGGCCCACGCCGGCGTTGGTTCGGGTGATGCCGTCGAGCTGCACCCGCGACTGCCCGCGCGCCTGCTTGTAGGCGAGCATCGCCCGGCAGTAGGTGCGGCGCTTGCCGCTCACCTCCAGGACGTCGCCCGTCGAGGCTCCGAGGCGCGCGAAGTCGGTGGGGTCGAGGCGGGCAAAGCCGCGGCCGACGTCCTTGCTGAGCGCTTCGGTGACCCGGAGCTCGAGCTGCCCGCCCTCGGCTTCGTGTCCAGCCATGCGCCCCTCCGCGCCGCGCGTCAGGGGCGCGGCTTCGCGGCGCTGATCTCGATGATCCCGTTCTTGCACGAGACCTCGATCTGGTCGCGCCTGATGCCCTCGGGCACCTCGATGGACTTGCGGTATTTGCGCTCGCCGTGTTCGGCCGAGAAGGCGAGCGTGTGATCGCTCAGGTCAACGACCACGTCCTCCTGCTCGATCCCCGGCATCTCGGCCACGACGAGCAGGCGGTCTTCCTCGTCGAAGATGTCGACCAGAGGCTCGCGCACCTCTTCGACCACCGACCGGCCGGTCGCCTTGTCGCGCCGCACGTTGCCGAACGGCTCGACCTTGAAGTCCTGCCCGCCGGCCCCGACCTTGATCGAGAAGCCGTAGACGCCCTTGGCCGGCTTCGAGCCTCCCTCGCGCCCCGGGGTTTCGAACGAGCCCGTCTTCCTGAGCTCCTTGCCGGTTTCGGCCAGCTTCTCGAGCTCTCCGAGCAGGTCGGTGAGGCCGCCCAGGATGCCAGAGCGGCCCTTGCGCTCTTGCTTCTCTTCTTTGCTCATCGGCTCTCTCCGGACGATCGAAAGCTGCCAATTAGTGGGTAGGGGCGCATGGCAATGCGCCCGTCCACGCGATTGGCCGGTGGGTAGGGGCGCATGGCAATGCGCCCGTCCACGCATTGGCCGGTGGGTAGGGGCGCATGGCAATGCGCCCGTCCACGCATTGGCCGACCGAGCGTGATTTCAAGGCGTCCCCCCGCTCGATTCCTCGCCGGGCTCATTGCCATGCGCCTATCCCTACGCCGTCCCGCAACCGGCGACGGACTCATTGCCATGCGCCCCTACCAACGTCGTGCCGAGCTCGGCGTCGGTCCATGCCATCACGGAAATGCACCCCAACCGGCCGGCGACCGTTCGTTTGGATGCCGGGAGTAGCCCAGGCACCGCTGGCCTAAGGCACCTCGGTCTCGGCGCCGAGCGCCTCTTCGAGCCGCCGCACTCGCTCCTCGAGCTGGCTCTCGGGCTGGGCCTGCTTCGGCTTGCCGCTGAAGGCCGGCGTATTCGTCCACCAGTCGAGTCCGATCTCGCGCGCCTTATCGACCGAGACGATCACCAGCCGGATCTGCAGCGTGAGCACCTCGATGTCGGCGAGCAGGAGCTTGATGTCGCCGGCGATGACGATTCCCTTGTCGAGGACGCGTTCGAGCACGTCGGCGAGGTTCGAGCCTGCGGCTGGGGCGGCGATCGGACGCCCGGTTGTCTGCCGCTGATCGGCCATGGTCCGTCCCCCCTTCCTTCAGACGAGCTTCCCCAGAGGGCCGAGGTCGAGGTTGAGGTCCTCTTCCTCCAGCCCGAACTCCTTTGCCAGCCGCTTGAGCTCTTCGGCCTGCTTCATGAGCGCGACGCCCAGCCTCTCGATCTCCTCGTCGCTCAGCGCGCCCGCCTCCATGCGGCGCACCGCCTGCCGTTCGAGCAGCTCGTGGAGGAAGTTGATGAGCGCCAGCACGAGCTGCGCGACGCCGTTGCGTGTGCTCTCAGGATCGAGATTGACCCGGCCGCCCTCGCCGAGACGCGCCTTCGCCGGAGCGCCGGCCTTCGTGCCGGCGCCGCCGGGATCCTCGCGGTCCGAGCTCGCGGCAGTCCGGGCAGTCGTCGGAGCGCCGGCCTTCGTGCCGGCGCCGCCGGTATCGTCGGGGTCCGAGCTCGCGGCAGTCCGCGCAGTCGTCGGAGCGCCGGCCTTCGTGCCGGCGCTTGCGCCGGCCGCAAACTCGGCAGCCGGGCTCGTCGGCTCGGGTGACCGACCTTCATGCCCGACACCAGAGACGCCCGCGACCTCTGGCCGCCCAGGCGTTCCGCCACTCTCTCGCCTCGAGCTCACCGCCGCTCCGCCTCACTCGCCGGCGTCCCCGTCGCGGGCGCCAACGCATCGCTCGTTCCCAAGGCGACCTGCAGCTCGAGCTGCACCAGGTCGATATCCGCCACCGCGATGACCACCTCCCCGGCGATCACCGCGCCCTTGCCGAGCACTCGGTCGAGTACTTCGGCCAACGAGATGTGCTCGCCCAGGCTGCGTTCAGACGCGGGCATTCGGCTGGTCTCCTCCCTGCGCCCTCGAATAGAGGGCGTCCCCGAGCTTCTCGAGCCTCTCCAACCCCCGCGGCTCCGGCTGGCGAAAGACGACCGTGCGCCTGACCGGAACGCCGCGCGCGAGCTCCTGCTCGACCTCTCGCTCCCGGGCGGCCAGCCGGGCGCAGAGCTCACACTCGCTCGGCGGGGTCCTCAGGTTGACGAACAGTACCGGCACGCTCACCCCGATGTGCCGGCAGGCCGCGAGCAGGTCGCGCGTCTCCTCGAGGGCCATGCGCGTGGGGATGCTCACCGCGTAGAGCGCCGCGCGCTCCGGGTCGCGCAGCAGCGCCCGGAAGCGACGCAGGTCCTTGGACATCTGCACCAGGCGATCGGCCATCGCCGGCATGCGCAGGACCTCGCGGTACTTGAGGAACAGCTCGAAGAAGGCCTTGAGCCAGTCATCGACGAGCTGCGGCATCTCCAGCAGCCGCACGAGGTGCCCGGTGGGCGCCGAGTCGAGCAGCAGCAGGTCGAATTCGCCGAGCAGGTCGATCGCCTCGGAGAGCGCCATGAGCTCGTCGAGCCCCGGCGGCGTCAGCTCGATGAGCCGCTCCATCACCTCGCGATCGAAGGGCGCGTCGAAGCTTCCCAGCAGCGACGCGAACACCTCATCGATCTCCTGCCGGTACTGCCGCTTGAGCGACTCGAGCTTCGCGGCCGCGTCTATCTCCAGCGCCATCAGGCCTGCGGTCACCGGCTGCGGCCGAGGTCCAACCGGCTGATCGAGACAGTCGGCGAGCGAGTGCGCCGGGTCGGTCGAGAAGATCAGGATGCGGCGCCCCGGCGCCTCTCGGGCGAGGCGCATGGCCGTCGCGCAGGCCAGCGTGGTCTTGCCGACGCCCCCTTTGCCCGCAAACAGAAGCAGCCGCGAACCCGGCGGCGGCAGCGGGGCAGGGGACTCGACGAGCTGCGCCGGCTCGGGAACCGGTGCGGAGGCGGCGGGCGCGTGCGGATCAAGAGGCTCGAGCCCGTCCCAGAACGACTCGAGCTCCTGGCCGCGTACCTCACGATCCCGCAGCGGCGCACCCCACAGCGCGCGGCCCCGGAAGATGTCGGGCAGGTGGCCCAGCTCGCGCTGCTGCAGCGCGCGCATCCCCGCGCAGCTCCCGCATTCGGTCTCTGGGGCGAGCATGTTCACCACGATCTCGTCGGCAGCGATCCGCTGGCGCTCCAGCTCGCGGAGCAGCGCCGCGGTCTCCCGCACGCTGAGCTCCTCAGCGATCATCACCGGGACGAAGCGGCAACGCCGCGGGTCGCGCAGCAGCTCCTCGGCCGTGGCGATCGACCCGCTCAGCTCGTCGAGGAAGCGATCGATCTCGTCGGGCTGGTAGGCCCGGGCGAAGACCTGCTTCATGTAGCGGTGCTTGGCGAGCAGCGTCTCGAGCACCTCGACCCAGCCGCGCAGCAGCTCGGGCATCGCCAGCAAGCGCAGCGTGTGGCCGCTCGGAGCGGTGTCCACGACGAGGCACTCGTCGCCCCGGGCTTCCTGGGCCCGTTGCGCGAGGTCCAGGAAGCCGAAGAGCTCGTCCATGCCGGGCAGCGAGAGCGACAGGAAGCGATCGATGTCCTCGCTGTCGAGGAAGGTCCCGCGGTCGGCGATGACCTTCAGGTGCTGGCCGTGCCGGCGGCGGAAGTCCTCGAGGTGCTGCTGCGCGTCGAGCTCGACGACCTCCACGTTCTCGGGCACCCGGAGCTGCGCCACGCTGTCCTGGAGCGAGTGGGCAGGATCGGTGGAGATGAGCACGAGCCTCTTGCCAGGGAATCGCCGCGCGAGCGCGAGGCTGGCGGCCACCGCGCACGTCGTCTTGCCGACCCCGCCCTTGCCGCCGAAGAGCAGCAGCCGCACCTCTTCGCTCGACAGGAAGGCGGGCGCGCTCATCACTTCTCCCGAGGTTGCGCGGGAG
>JBMNNX010000050.1:0-28779 GCA_050942745.1 Myxococcales bacterium | reverse complement strand
CGGGCGCGTCGCGCAACTCACCTCTCGCAGCTCCGCGCCGCGCACAGGCGGTGGACGAGGCCGCCGCTGACCGCCCTGCGGTCGAGACGCGCGCCGAACACCGCCGACCGGCCGGCAAGGCTCGCGGCGGGTGCCGGCTCGCGGGCTGCCCGGTGTCCTTGGCTCGGGCCGGAGATCCGGGACGTGAGATCGGAAGACGGCCGAGTAGACGGCGGGCTTCGCGGAAGCGGCGCTCGCGATTAGCCTCGCGCCTGGACCACGAGCCAAGGGGGTTGCCAATGTCGCGCGACAAGGGGCCCCGCTGCCCGAGCTGCCAGAGCCACATGCAGGTCCTCTTCGCCGACCAAGTCGAGCTCGATGTCTGCGCCTGGTGTGGCGGAGTCTGGCTCGACGGCGGCGAGCTGAGAGCCGTAGCCGGTCGCCCGATGACGCCGCGGGTACGGCGCGCTTCGACCCGCGCGTGTCCGCGCTGCGCGCAGGCGATGGACGAGGCCTCCATCGACGGCGACGGCCACGAGGTCGAGACCTGCGCCGAGTGCCGGGGAGTGTTCCTCGACAAGGCGCGCCTCGAAGCGCTCGTCGGCGAGCCGCTGGCGCTCAGCGCCAAAGGCCCGGCCGGAGCGGAGCCGCAGGCTCAGGCGCGCCTCGCCCCGCGCCTGAGCGAGTTCGTCTGCCCGCGCTGCGGCCAGCGCAAGGCCTGGGACGACGGCTATGCGACGCCCGAGGGCAGGCTGTGCGACGGCTGTGCGAACCTCCCCGGGCGCCCGCCCGAGGAGCGGCCAGGAAGCGCGGCCAGGAAGCGCGGCCAGGAAGCGCGGCCAGGACGCGCGGCCAGGCAGACCGCGGCCGACATCGGCTGGTGGCACGGCGGCCATGGCCTCATCGACCTGATCTTCGGCCTCTTCCGCTGAGCTGCGCCCGCTGGTGCCGCGGGGAACATCGGAGTAAACCCTCGGGTTCGCGAACGGCGGGGGCGGGTCGGACGAGAAGGAGCCAATGTGGTGGGCGAGCCGCAGACAGCGAGAGCACCAGCAACACCGGCGGCGGTGGGCGAAGGCCACGGCATCGTGCTGGCGGTGGTGACCCTCTCCTCGTTCTTCGTGCCCTTCCTGTCCTCGGCCACCAACGTGGCGCTTCCGCAGATCGCGCGCGAGCTGGGCCTGTCGGCGCCGGCGCTGCCCTGGGTGAACACCTCGTTCATGCTGGCGAGCGCCATCCTGCTGCTGCCGCTCGGGCGCCTGGTCGATCTCAAAGGGCGCCGCCGGCTCTTCGTCTGGGGCCTGGCGATCTTCGCGGTCGTCACCGGGCTCGTCGCCTTCGCCCCGAGCGCCGGCTGGCTGCTCGGCCTTCGCGCGGTCCAGGGCGCGGTGGGCGCGCTGCCTTTGGCCGCCTCCATGCCGCTGCTCGTCGCCACCTTCCCGCCGGAGCGCCGCGGCCGGGCCATCGGCATCAACGTCGCCGGGGTCTACACCGGCCTGTCGCTCGGGCCAGTGCTCGGCGGCCTGCTCACCCAGGGCCTGGGCTGGCGCAGCATCTTCGGCCTGACCGCGGCGCTGATGCTCGCCGTGCCGATCCTCGCCGCGCTGCGCCTGCCGGCCGATCGCGCCCCCGAGGGCCGCGGGCGCTTCGACGTCGTAGGCAGCCTGCTCTACGGGGCCGGGCTCTCCTCGCTGATGCTCGGCCTGGGCCGCATGCCCTCGACTCTTGGGACCGCGCTCGTCGTCGCCGGCCTGGCCGGGTTCGCCGCCTTTGGGATCTGGGAGCTGCGCTGCCCGAGCCCGCTACTCGACATGCGGCTGATGGGGCGCAACCGCGTCTTCCTCTTCTCCAACGTGGCCGCCTTGGTGAACTACTGCGCCACCGCCGCGGTCGGCTTCCTTCTCGCGCTCTGGCTGCAGCACGTGAAAGGGCTCGAGCCGCGGCAGGCCGGCCTGGTGCTCGTCGTGCAGCCGGCGCTGATGGCGCTGCTCTCCGGGACCGCGGGCCGGCTCTCCGACCGCATCGCGCCGCGCCTGCTCGCCTCGGCGGGCATGGGGCTGACGATGGTCGGGCTCGTGCTGCTCGCGACCCTGGGCGAAGCGACGCCGATGTGGGTCGTCGTCGCCGCCCTCGCGGTGCTCGGCGTCGCCTTCGCGCTCTTCTCCTCGCCCAACACCAACGCGGTGATGGGCTCGGTCGAAAAGCGCTACCTGGGAATCGCCTCGGCGACCCTGGGCACGATGCGCGGGCTCGGGCAGATGCTCTCGCTGGCGATCACCGGGTTGCTCTTCGCGCTCTTCATCGGCCGGGTGCAGGTGGGCGCGGACAACCTCGGCGAGCTGCTGCACGCGCTGCGGGTGGCGTTCGGGGTCTTCGCGGCGCTGTGCTTCGCGGGGGTCTTCGCGAGCCTTGCGCGCGGGAGCGGCAAGGCCGCCGACGAGCGATAGGGGCCGGTTGATTCAAAGGCCACAGCCGGTCAAGGCGCTCGGAGCGAAATGAGCTTTGGCGCCCCTGCGACCGTCCTTGTCGGCGCGCCCTAAAGCTCGCACTTCGCGCTTGCCGACCGGTCCCTCGACCGCTCATCGGCCGTCGTTTACTCGAAGGCCAACGTCAGCGGCAGCGGCAGCGGCAATGGGTAATCGGTCGAAGACACTTCCTCTGCCAAGTACGCGGGCCTGCCCCGGGACTGCGCGACGCAGGTCCCGTCTGCGATCAAATAGGATTCAAGGAACGCATTGCTTGGCGCACCAGTCGCGACTTGAACGAAGAGCCGCCCACCCACATCGAGGGCATAAAGGGCGCCGGTGTTGACGATGAAAAAGGGCCTGCCGGTGCAGTCCGACCTGTCGAAGTAAGTCGTCGGTCCAGCAATCACTGAGCGACCAGTGTGCGGATCGACGAGCAGGAACCTGTTCTCCTCGGCCAGATAGACGCCAACAGCGGCCGCGCCGCCGTCAGCGAATGGGCTCGAAGGGAAGGCTTGGCCGAGCACGGCGCCGTTGCCGTCCTTCAATAAGACACGCGGTCCCGCGGGGCCCTGCGGTCCGGTCATGCCGGGGTCGCCCTTCGGTCCCTGAGGGCCGGCTGTGCCGTTGCAGGCATAGGTCGCGCCGTAGGCCGAACGGATCTCGGTGCCGCCAGTGGGACACGCCGCAGCGCCGACGGCGAGCGCGACTGCGATCACCGACTCGCCGTCCTCGCCTCGCGGCCCTTGGGGTCCTGGGGGCCCGACTGGGCCGACGGCTCCATCCTCGCCCTTCTCGCCGGGCGCGCCATTGCAGACATAGACGTCGCCAGTCACCGAGGTGAGCTTCGCGCCGCCATGAGGGCAATTGCTGTCCCCAACGGCCAGCGAAACGCCGACGACTGATTCACCGGAGGGTCCTGGAGGCCCCGCGGGTCCCACGGGACCAGCCTCTCCGGCGGTTCCCTGGGCTCCGGGCTCTCCGTTGCAAGCGAAGAAGGTTCCATTGGCGGCAGTGAACGCGACGCCGCCATGAGGGCAATCGGCGTCGCCCGCGCTCAGCGCAGCGCCGGACACGGATACTCCCGGCACACCTTGGTCACCCACGGGTCCCTGCTGCCCTTCAGGACCGCGCTCGCCTGGGGGGCCCTCGGGGCCTTGCGGCCCGGTCTCGCCGCGAGGACCTTGCTCTCCTGTCGGGCCGATTTCGCCCTGATCGCCCGTGTCGCCCTTCTCGCCCTTCGGGCCGGCGGGACCAACGGGCCCCGGCTCACCTGGAGGTCCCTGCGGTCCAGGAGTGCTGTCGGCGCAGGCCATCGCGCCGCCGATCAACAGCGCGAAGAAGAATCGGTTGTGCATGGGAAGCCTCCGCGAGTGCCGGGCAACGCTATCAGGCGGCCGGGGGCAGGGCCAACAGGGCCCATGGCAGTATCTCCAAGGTGAAAATCTGCAATTCGGGCGCCCGCGAGGCCCACGCGTCGATCCTCGTGCACTTGCGCCGTCGCCCGTCGAGCGCGGGCAACCGCCTCTCGGCGCCTGAGGCGCCGGCGAGACCGCCCGGTCGCTCGCGGAAGCTGCCATTCCGGTTTCAGCTCCTTCGCCCATCGACCACGGGGCGGAATCCTCGGCGCCGGCAACGCTCAAGAACTTCCGATAGCAATTCTCGACCTGGGTGCAAATGCCGGTGCGGTGGCCGCATGTTCCTCGCGCCGATGGAGCTGCTGTCCAAGGGTCGGAAGCGTTCGCGGAGATCGAGACGGCTACGAGCGGCGGTCTTCGCAGCCTGCCCGAGGCTCCGCGCCGCGCGCGCCCGCCGCGCCGCCAGCGGCTTGCCCTAATAATCGAGCGGTCCGACCGTGCACCTTCCCGTCGCGTCGCAGGAGGGCTCCGAGGGCCCCAGGCAGCCGTATTCGCAGTTGCGCATGCCGCCGAGCTCCCACTCGTCGATGAGGTCCTTCGCGTAGGCCTGCGCCTCATCGACCGCGTCGGCGCGCACCGCGGTGAAGCAGCCAAGCGGGCAGCCGGGATAGACGAGCGCGCAGCCGGAGTCGATCTGGCACCTCGAATTCGCTTCGACGAAGGCGTCCCACTCCTCCTTGATGGACTCCTCGGTGGCGCAGGCCGAGGCGAGCAGCGCGGGCAGGAGCAGCAGGGCGAGCAGCGTTCGTTTCATTGGCGACCTCCGCGCCCCGGTATGCCAAGGGCCACGCCATCATAAAGGGCTGCAAGGCGCCGCGCGCGGGTGCGCGCTCGCCCTCCGGTCCGCGGCGCAGGAATCTGCGAACCGAGCCGTGGCGCGGGCGCCGCCGCGCCTGCCCGTCTTCAGCCGGAGGACTTCACGCCCGATCCGCGACGCGGCTACGGGCAGCTCGCCAGGTCCACCATCCGCACCCGCAGGCCGTTCTCGACCATCGCCAGGTAGCGCCCGTCGGCGCTGAACACGAACTTGTCCACGCGCCCCTGGTCCCAAGGCAGGGTGCGGACGAGATCCATCCCCGGGAGCGAGAACATCCGCGGCAGATCGAGCTTCCCGGCGCCGAGCGACTGCTGGGTCGCGAAGGCGCTCCCGTCGGGCGACAGCGCAAGGTGCTCGGGGAAGGAGGTCGGCTCCGGGCCGCGGAACGGCGCGGCGTTGATCTGCTCGCCCGTCCCGGTGGCGAAGAAGTCCACCACCGCCTCGACTTCGTCCGCCCCCGGCCGCGCGAACGCGATCGTCTCGCCGTCGCCCGACAGCGCGTAGAGCGCCCCGCCGAGCGTTCGCACACTCCCGATAGCGAAGGCCGCCCCCTGCGCGTCGGTGCCCAGATCCCAGCCGGCCACCGAGAAGGCGCCGCTCGCGTTGCGCAATGCGAGGAACTGCCCGCCCTCGGCGCGCAGCCCGATGAGCTCCTGGGCGCGGGTGGTGTCGAAGCTGAAGCCCCGCACCAGCGCGCCGTCGGCGACCGCGTACTCTTCCACCTTCCCGGTGTCGGCGTTCAGCGCGAGCAGCGTCGCGCCGTCGGGCATGAGCCAGGAGCTCTCGATCTCGAGGGGCCACTCGCGCAGCCGCGCGCCCGTAGCGACGTCCCAGACCTCGGGTGTAATGCCGAAGCTCCCGCCGGTGAGCAGCCGCGCGCCATCGCTGCTGAACTGCAGCCGGTTGGTCCGCGCGGTGGCCAGCGTGTGCTCGACCGCGCCGGTCTTGGCGTCGCGGATCTGCACCTCCTGCCGGCCGTAGACCCCCATCGCCAGGCGGGCGCCGTCGAAGCTCAGGGCAACTTCAAACGGCTCACCCTCCAGGTCCCAGTAGCTGCAGCCAGGCGTCCCGCCGACCACGATGTCGCCCAGGTCCACGTCCCCGTCCGACTCGGGCGCCTTCCGGGTCAGGGTCGTGGTCGCCGCGCCGCCCTCGGCCGTCACGGTGACCGTCACGTCCCCGCCCGGCGCCACCTGGGTGCGGAAGCGACCCTCGGCGTCGGTGGTCTCGACACTCACGCCGTCGCTCCAGGAGACGCGC
This sequence comes from Myxococcales bacterium, assembly GCA_050942745.1. Classification (GTDB taxonomy): domain Bacteria; phylum Myxococcota; class Myxococcia; order Myxococcales; family UBA5297; genus UBA10939. The sequence goes on along the minus strand of JBMNNX010000050.1, from coordinate 22,840 downwards.
ACCGTCGCCCGCGCCGGCTCGCGATCTTGGTTGACGACCCGGCCCGACAGGCGCGCCGGGCAGGCGTCGAGGTCGAAAGCGCCGACGTCCTCGGTCTGGTTCGGAGGGATCGGCCCCGCCGTCTTGATCGAACGGGCGCGCGCGAGCTCGTCGTCGATGCGCACCGTGAGCGGGGCGTTGGCCGGCACCTCGATGAGAAACCTCCCCTCGGCGTCGGTGAAGCCGGTGTTCGGCCCGGCCATCACCCTCACGCCGTTCACCGGCTTGCCGCTGCAGAGCACAAACCCGGCGACGAAGGCGGTCTCCTCGGCCATGTCAGCGTTCCAGGGCGTGAAGTGAGTCACTTGGCCGACGTAGCGGTCGCCCTCGAGCGCGAGGACGCCCTGCTCTTTCCAGATCGCCGCCTCCTCATCGAAGTACCAGAGCGGCATCGTGGCCGGGGCCCGCTCCTGCATCGACGGCGGGACCGGGAAGGTGAGCGTCGCCGGCCTTTCGGCGGCCAGCTCGACCGGCTCGCCGAGCGCGTCGTCGAGCTCGACCTGGATGACGCCGAAGGAGACCATCATCGCCTCGGTGCCATCCTCGCGGGTCGCGCGCAGGTCGCCCGGGAACTGGCGGTCGAAGTCCTCGGCGGTCGGGTCGAGGTGGCGAGCGGAGACCTCGACGCTCTCGTCGAGGGCCTGGCCATGCTGCGCGAAGCTCGCGGCCTGGAAGGCGACCTGCGCGCCGCCGGGCAAGCTCACCGTGCCCCCGGTCGAGCCGATGAGCTGCGGCTTCTTCTTGACCAGCCGCAGGGCAAACCGCGTGGTCCCGCTGGCCAGCGGCTGGGCAGCCTTGCCGGCCACGAAGTAGCCGCGCTTGCGAGCGACGAGCGCGCAGCGCGCCCGAGGCGCGCTGACGCCCTCGATGACGAAGGTGCCGTCGGCGCCGGTGGTGGCGCTCTTGCCGTGAACGCTCAGGTCGACACCAGCGAGCGGACGGCCGTCCGCGCTGTCGAGGACGATCCCGGCGAGCGTGGTCGTCACGGTCTCCGTCGGGTTCCAGCCGGCGTCTGGCTCTTCACCGGACTTGCCTTCGGAGCAGGCGCAGAGCGTGAGAGCGGCGAGGACAGCGGGGGCGAGTTGGCGCATGAGGCCCTCCCTGAGAGCCCGCCGGCAGGCGGCGGGTCGTGAGGGCGACAGTTTCGTCTCACCCGGTCCCTTAGTCGAGTCCGGATCTCGGAAAATCCCGCGATGCAAGCAAGGTCGGGCGACTCTCCTTTTTGGCGTATCCGAAAAAGCCCTTCTCGCATCGCCCTTCGCCTCGGCCGCGCTAGCCGTGGCTGCGAACTACGACTCACACTTCGACCGTGGGACGTACCCCGATGGCGAAAGGCGTGATGCCGCAGGCATCGCAAAACGGCGAGGCACCAGGCCGTCAGCTCCTAGCCAACGGCTCCATCTTGCGCGAAGTCACCTCCGGCGACGGGATTTGTGAACAGAGGCCGCGATTGAGGAAGGTGGGCCTCCGCCCCGGCGGCCTGCGCGTGTGGCGAGGGGATTGCGCAGTAGGGGGAGGTGGAGCGCCACCAGATCCGCGACTCGTCGTTCGGGCGACCGAAAACGACCTCTCGCCGCGACACGACGCGGAGCGAAAGCTCCGCGGTCCATCCGTTCGGTCGCGGCATCGCAAGCTGGGCCTAAGCTCGCACTGACCGGTGCCGGCTCAAGGTCACAGCCGACCGTCGGACCGGTCTCGAGCTCCGGGTGAGCGAATTGCGGCGAGCGCGCTGGTCGTTTCGTCGCTCGGAGCGCGCCGGCCTGAGCCCCGCAGACGAGCCGCAGCTCGTGCAATCTTTTCATCGAAAGGGTGACAGAGTTTGTCACCGGCAGTCGCCCCGCACTCCTCCTGCTGCATTAGAGGAGACATTCGAGCCCGCACCTCGAGCCCATCCCCAGCCGCTCGTTCGGTAGGCGGCCCCCCTGCTGCAGCCTCACGCGGGAAACCGGTCGCTTCGCGTCGCCAAGGACTCCTTGCGGCCCGCCGGATGCAGACGCGGCCGGGTATGGACCGTCGACCACGAGGTTTCACCGTTGTCGAGGCGGTAGTGGTTGTCGCCATCGTCGGCATCCTCGCCGCCCTGAGCTTTACCTTCCTGCGGCCCCTGTCGCCGCGGGCCAAGCTCTCGGGCGCCGTGCGCGTCCTCGCCGCGCAGCTCTCCGCGGGAAAGTCGCAGGCCTACGGCCGCTCGTTCCGCGTGGCGATTCTGATCAATCACAACTCGGAAGGATCGCGTTTCACGCACTGGACGGTGCTCGACCCGTGGTCGACCCTCGACGAGGCGATGGCAAACACCACGACCTGGAAGAGTCCGGGCGATTTGCTCCCGGTCGCGCCCGCGCCCGAGGGCTCGAGCTTCCGCGTCCTCGATTCGGAGTCGATGCCGGCGATCGTCAACGTCCCTGCGCTCGTCTCCGGCGGCGACAAGGTCTTCACCGGCTTTCGCGGTCCGGTCAACCGGAGCGTCTACCTCGGAGGCACCTTCCAGAAGTACGAGCAGTGCACCGAAAGCGGCTTCTTCCCGCCGCCGTTCTGCAACGTCCCGGTCGGCGGCTGCACCTTCTGCACGAGCGGCCGCGGGGCGATCTTCTTCGAGCCGGACGGCCAGATCCGGCTCGTCAATCACGAAGGCAAGGACAACGGCTTCGTCGGCTCCATCAGCCTGGCGGCGGCGACCATCGACGAGGTCAAGTCGGTGGTTCTCACTTCGGCGGGCTTGGTGCGCGCCTTCTAAGAGGAGGAGACGGCGATGCGAATGAGACGCCCACGTTCCGGCGGCTTCACGCTCCTCGAAGGCCTGATCGCGATGGTCGTCTTCATGATCGGCGTCATCGGCGTCATCGCCTCGCTGATCAGCGCGCGCGGGGCGACAGCGATGGCGCGCCGGGCCATCCTCGCCAACGCGGTGGCGACCGATCTCGCCGAGCAGATAGACGCCTGGCCCTACGACGAAAGCCGGCTCAGCGCGACCACTGAGTCGCCCTGCAAGGACGACCCGGCCGACACCCAGGGCGCGCTCGAGCGCTCGGGCGCGAGCTACAGCAGCTTTCTCGCCTGCGCGTACGACGAGGACGATCTGACCGGGGGCGAGCTGGTCTGGGGAGGGCTGCCGCGGCACGACGATGGTGACGTGCGCTTCACCTACGACTCAGCGGCCGACGTGTTCAAGCGCTACTGGGTCGTGCGCGAGGAGAACCGCGACGGCACGGTCGCCAGCACGTCGAACACCGGGGTTCGCAAGCGAATCTGGGTCCACGTCACCTACGGCGAAGGCGGCGCCCGCCGCAAAGTCACCCGCTACGTCACCAAGTTCCGCGTCGGAGGGCTGTGATGCGCACGCGTCGAAAGGCGGGCTTCACGCTCCTCGAGCTGATGATCTCCACGGCTCTGGTCGCGCTGGCCGCCGCGGCGATGACCGCCGGATTCCTCTCCTTCTCGCAGATGCTCCATGCGCAGGAAGGTATCCGCGGCGGTCAGGCCTCCGCCCGACAAGCGCTTCACCTGGTCGCGACCAGCCTGCGGAGGGCCGGCTATGGAATCGAGCCGCCGCTGGCCTTCGCCTTCCCCGAGAGCTGGAAGGGCGGCTCCACCAACAAGTCCGACCGACTGGTGTTCTTCGCCCGCGACCCGCGCTTCAACCTCGCGGTGTCGACCGAAGGCGCTAGCGCCGACAGCGTAACCATCGCCGCCACCACGCCCCTCGAGGTGAACCTGTACCAAGGCGACATCATCCAGGTGGTCTGCCCGGGCGCGAGCGACTGGTCCTACGGCGTCCTCTCCGAAAACGTGGCGCCGGGCGCCACGGCGCTGCCGCTCGAGTCGGACACCGGCGAGTTTCCCTACCTGAACGACAAGTTCGATCAGGGCTGCTTCGACGGCGGGCTCGGCGCGCCCGCCCACATCTACAAGGTCGATCGGTTCGAGTACTGGATCGAAGAGGTCAACGTCGACGGCGTGAACAAGCGGCCCTACCTGTTTCGCCGCCGCGGCGGGGTCGACGAGCCGGTTGCCGAGGACATCGAGGCCTTTCGCGTCACCTTCATCAAGGCCGACGGAACCACCTTCGTGCCTGATCCAGAGCAGGAGGCGCCCGGGTACCACACGCCGAGCAACGACCCGCTGCGCTTCAACGACCACCCCGCGAACATCCGCACCGTGCGCATCGGGCTGGTGGCGCGCGCCTCGCTGCCGGACCAAGCGCTGCGCCGGGCCGACCACAGCAGGCACATCCCCGCCTTCGCCGGCGTCGACGCGATCGACAGCGGCCGGCCCGGGTTTCGCCGCCTGCTCTACGAGTCGAGCATCCACGTGCGCAACCTGGCTTCGACGACGATGTTCATCCCGCCGTACACCGCCGACACGACGACCACCAACGTCTGCCAGGGCGCTTCGCCGTCCGACGGGCTGAACTGTGCCGGTGGCTAGGAGGACGCCATGAAGCGCAACAACTCGCAGAGGGGCGCGGCGCTGGTGCTCGCGGTGGTGCTCACCGCCGCGCTCGCCATGCTCGCGGTCGCCGCGCTCTCGTTCTCTCACACCGAGCTGAGCGCGGTGCGCGCCTTCGGTTCCGGTGACGATCTCGTCGGCTGCGCCGAGGCGGGCCGCAAGCACATCCTCTCGATGTTCCGCAAGCTCGAGCTGCCGACCGGGATCGTCCTCAACGCCCACGTCGAGGGCGTCGGCTCCGCTAGCTGCCCCGGGGATCTCCCCAGTGGTCATCACTGCGTCAAGAGCGGCCACCTAGGCCAGACGGTCACCGGGGCCAAGCTGGTTCCCCACGGGATGACCCAGCAGCGAAACCAGCGCGATCTGACCAACGTGATCTCCCGCTTCAACCTGGGCAGCGGCCAGGAGTACCAGGTCGTCGTGCACTGCGTCGATTCACGCGGGCGCGAGACCGAGATCGAGTTCGGGCTGCGGTTCGGCCTCTAGGCCGTCGAGCACGGCAAGGAGTCTCCCATGAAGACCCTCTTCTCGAACCTGCGACGGTCGACAAAGGCGTGCCGGCAACGGCCGCTGCTGCTGGGGCTCGTGACCTTCTCGGTGCTGTTGGTCCCCGCCCTCCTCCTCGCCGGGCCCGGCGACGGAGGAGGTGGAAACGACAAGCTGCCGCCCAAGGCTGCCTGCTGCATCGGCCCGCTGACGCTCGGCGATTCGCTCATCAACTTCTCGGAGGGCGGCGACAAGGACTTCTTCGAGTCGAAGACCGGGCCGGCCTCGGTGATGTTCCTGCTCGGCAACAACTCCGGGATGCAGGACTTCGCGATTCCCCTGCCCAACATCAGCAGCAGGGGCTGCAGCGACAGCAACCTCGTCTCGGCGATGAGCTGGTTCGACATCAAGAGCACGGACCCGGCCAAGAACGGCTCGGTCGTCTTCGATCCCGACCCGGAGCTCGGCTCGAACAACTTCTTCAACCCCGCCCTCTACTACCGAGTCGGCCGCACGCAAATGATTCGAGGGAACGGCGCCTCCGACTCGCTCGCCAGCAACTTCCGCAGCACCCGCGGCTACAGCACCGCCGCCGACGCCTGCGACTCCTTCAGCGGCACCAACGAGACCACCTGCGAAAGCTGCCTGACCGACAAGGGCTGGTATCGCTACAGCGATTCGCTGTGGATTGTCAGCGGCGGGGTCCTCAACCTGCGGCCTCCGAAGTTCGTGACCGCGCGCAAGGTGCTCAAAGACGTCGTCGACAGCCTGTCGAACGTGCGGATGGGGCTGGCGACCCTCGACCTCGACGACGGCGGCGCGTACGACCCGGCCTACGTCTGGACCAACCCGACGAGCGGCGTCTTCGGCCTGGCGCCCACCTGCGCCCAGTCGTTCCCGGTTCTCGACGACCAGGCGCTCGCCGACGCGCGGGCCGACCTGAAGACCAACCTCAACCTCGTGCAGTTCACCGGCTCGGAGCGCTCCTTCGGCGAGGCGCTCACCGCGGTGGGCGGCTACTTTGCCAACAAGGGCCTCTGGACGGAATGGTTCGCCACCGACAAGGTCCCCAAGCACAACGGATACCCCAACGGCAGAGGCTGGAGCGGCGGCGCGGCCGAGTGGATAAGCCCCAGCGGCACCCTCGACGGCGTCGGCCAGCCCTGGGAGCGGGACGACAACAAGTCGTTCTGCTGGGCCTGCCAGTCGAGCGCGGTGATCATCGTCTCGGACGGCACGCCCTACGCCGACAACACCGTGCCGGTCACCCAGATGCTCAAGCTGCTCGTCGACAAGGGCGCGAAGCACCCGGACGGCTCGCCGCTGACGTTCGGCCCCAACACCTCGGACCCCGGCGGCGTCAACTACTGCGACCTCTTCGAGCCGCACCACACCAAGGAACAGTGCGACGAGGGAGACAACCCCCGTGGTCCGGACGCGACGAACAGGAACTTCATGGACGACGTGACCTTCTTCCTCAGCCACGCCGACCTTCGCCCGGACAGTGAGTACGCCGGCAAGCAGAGCGTGCGCACCTACACCATCGGCTTCACCGACAGCAGCCCGATGCTGCGCAGCATGGCGCTGGCCGGGGGCGGGCGCTTCTTCCGCGCCGACAACGCGACCGAGCTGAAGGACTCGATCGTCTCGGCGGTCGAGGACCTGAAGTCCGGCGCGACCTCGTTCGCCTCCACCGCGGTCTCCAACGTGCAGGCCGGCGGCATGCAGACCAGCGTCTACATCCCGCGCTTCATCCCGCGGGTCGGGCGGCCGTTCGAGGGGCACCTGTACCGCTACCGCTACTACAGCGAGTTCACCGAGGGCTGCAGCCCGGCGCTGGCCGCCAGCGACGACGGCGACCCGACCGACATCAACGAGGACGGCGACTGCGACGACGTCTACTTCCTCGACAAGCCTTCCTCGTGGACCCTGACCGCCGGGCAGCTCCCGCCGGCCAACGCCTTCACCAAGCTCAACGTGGTGCAGGAGAACCGAACCGGCGAATGGGTGAAGGTGGCGACCGCTCAGCCAGACTCCGAGGGCAAGCTCGTCGGCGGCGAACCGGCGAAGCCGTTCTGGGACGCGGCCGAGGCGCTCGAGTCGAAGAGCGCGTCGAAGAGTTGCGAGGACGGCGGGCGCTGCATCTTCACCATCATCGACCGGACCAAAGACGGCAACTTCACCGTGGACGACAACCCGCCGGTCGAGTTCCACCAAGACAACGAGGCGCTGCTGCGTCCGTACCTGTTGAGCGGCGGCGCGAGCGCCTGCAAGGAGATCCTCGCCGCTCTGCCGGTTCCAGACACCTACGACGGCAGCGAGGCGAAGCAGCAGCGCTGCTCGGAGACGATCATCGACTTCATCCGCGGGGTCGACGTGTTCGACTACGACTCGGACGGCAACGCCACCGAGGACAGGCCCTGCCAGGACAACCCGACCAAGAGCTGCAAGCTCGGCGACATCTTCCACTCCTCGCCGATCGTGGTCGACCCGCCGGTCCACCCGCTCGTCTGCACGCTGGGGCTTCACCCCCAGTGCCTGATGACGCTTTACGCCCACACCTCGGACTTCGCGCCGGTCGACGAGAAAGTGTGCGCCGAGGGCTCGGGCAAGCCCTGCTACGAGGCGACGGAGATGGTCCCTGCGGCGAACCCGGCGGCGGGCACCTACGGGGCCTACGAGCAGTACATGAACGCCCAGAAGCACCGCGATCGGTTCATCCTCGTCGGCGCCAACGACGGCATGCTGCACGCGTTCCTGGCCGGCAAGCACATCACCGGCAAAGAGTTCGACATGCTCGGCGACGACATCTTCGATCTGGGAACCGGCGAGGAGATGTGGGCGTTCATCCCGCCGGACCTGCTGTCGAAGCTGGCGCGCAGCGCGCTCAAGCACGAGTTCTTCGTCGACGGAACGCCGATGGTGCGCGACGTCTGGGTCGACGGCTCGGGAGAGAACAACACGGTCGACGGGAAGAAGCAGGCCGACGAGTACCACACGGTCGCGATGATCAGCGAGCGCGGCGGCGGCCAGCGCTACATGGCGCTCGACGTGACCGACCCCTGGGGGATGAAGAACGCGGGCCTGGGGACCTCCACGACCTACAAGCCGTTCCTGTGGATGTACCCGAACGCCTGTGACAGCGAGGCCTACAACTTCGGGCAGAGCTGGATGAACTTCGCGCCCAAGCCGCCCTCCATCGGGCCGGTGCGCCTGAAGAACGACAGCCGCGCGCGCGGCTGGGACGAGCGCTGGGTCACCTTCCTCAACGGCGGCTACAGCAACGACCTGCTGCGCGGGCGCGGCGTCTACCTCGTCGACATCTGGACCGGCGAGCGCCTCTGGTCCTTCGTCGCGGAGATGGAAGATTCGAACAGCAACAGTGGCGGCGGCAACAGCGGAGGAGGAGGAGGAGGGGGCGGGCGCTCCTACGAGTCCTCGGTGCGCGACATGCTCGCGCCGGTGGCGGCCGCGCCGGCGATGCTCGACGTCGGGGCGATGCAGAGCATCAAGGCGGACCAGGACGGCTTCTTCGACACGGTCGTCGTCGGAGACCTGGGCGGTCAGGTCTGGGTCTTCCGCATGTACGAGCCCGGCAACAAGCCCGCGGACGGCGAGATAACCAACTGGTTTGGAGCGCGGGCCCTCGAGATCGATCGGGCCGATGACGACAAGGGCTCGGACCGCAAGCTGGGCCAGAAGACGCCCTTCTTCAACATCGCCTCGAACACCATCCAGACCGAGACCGGTTGGCTGCGCACCTTCCTTGGGACCGGCGACAAGCAGAACATCCGCGACAAGGAGACCTCGGCCTGCGGGCTCGACAACCTGCTCGCCTGCACGCGCCTGGGCTGCACGGTCAAGATCGACACGAAGATCAAGGTGGACGGCTACGAGCTGACGCAGTCGATCCACTACGACAACGGGACGGTGAAGAACTCCCGAGCCAAGCCCAAGGAGAAGAAGCCGTCCGATACCTGCTCGGCAGCCGAGATGAGCATCGCCAAGCTCGACGTGCACTGCAACGCGGGCCACGGCGACACGGTCGAAAACAACTGGTTCGAAAAGCAGAGCCAGTCGGTCACGATGTCGTGCGACGTCAAGTCCGGCACCTGGAGCTGCGACATGTCGAGCGCCTGGGACATCCACGACCATGGCGAGCTCGACGTCAGCGAGGACGGGCTCGCCAAGCTCCCGCACAACCGCTACTACGGGTTCTTCTCGTATGGCGGCGAGGAGAGGGTCTTCAGCGACAAGACGAGCGCGCTCGCGTTCGACGACCTGCGCCTGACCGATCGCAGCACCTACACGCCGAGCGAGCCTTGCACCGCCGAAACGTGCATCCTCACTGACGTCACCATTCCCGAGTCGGATTTCGAGACGACCACGATCGACGGCAAGACCGTCCGCTACGTCCCCGCCGCCAAGCTAAAGAGAGCCAATCCGCTCGGCCCGGGCTGGTTCATCGAGTACGCGAACCTCGACGAGAAGACCGCCGCCGGCTCTTCGATCCTCGTCGGCACGGTCTTCTGGCCCACCCTGGTGCCGCCGGAGGGCGAGCAGGAGGCTTGCGGCCCGGCTCTGACCGGAGACGTCGGCCGCTCCTGGCAGGCCGACTACCTGACCGGCGCCCCGGATACCGCGGAGAGCTTCAAGATCCCCGAGGGCTTCATCCAGGCGAAGTCGCGCGCGGTGGTCGCGCCACCACCCGAGCCGGCGAGCGTCATCTCGCTCTCCAAGACCGGTGCGGTCAGCTACGGGATCATCGTCACCGATCCGGGCGCGCCTCCGGTCGCCGAGACCCTCAGGACGCAGCGCGACCTGACCTCCGAGATCTACTGGCTCGAGGTCCCGCGCAACCTCCACGAGTGCCGGCACGTGAACAAGAACGCGTGCGATTAGGCAGGCGTGGCCCACGTTGAAGCGCTCCCAGCTTCGCCCGCAATGCCGACAAGGCTGAAGCGGGCGAAGCTGAGTCTGCAGGGTCGAGCTCGACGGGGGCCAGAGTGAGGGCGGGGGCGAGCTTGGAGTTTCTCGCTGCGCGCGTTGTCGGGCGAAGGCCGGGGAGCGCCGGCAGGACCCTGCGTAGTTGTTCGCGCGTGCTGCCGGGAACCATGCCGAGCGGCACCAGTCAGCGAATCGTGCCCCCGTGCGACTCGGCGGCGGGCGCGATCTCGGCGAACAGCTCACCGCGATCCCCATCGAGCACGCCGAGGTCGTCCTGCCTCGTCGGAGGCCGGACCGCCGAGCGATCGATGAAGCTGTACTGGCGCAAGCGGCCCCGGACCTGATCTTTCGCCCCCGACCCTCCCCGGGTCACAGCTCCGACTCAAGCCCGCCTACTGACGCGACGGTTCGAAGAGGACCGCTGCTCCGACGACGGGTCTATCTGCCGACGAAGCCAGGGCCGAGGCGGAAGAGCAGGCCGAAAAGCTGAGGACGTAGGCGAGGGTCACCGGCACCAGCGCACGCGCCGGCCCGAGCCGGTGATCGCGTCGGTCACTCAAAGAGGTTTTTGGAGGAAGTGCAGCCCGGGCCTTGGCAGTCCTCCGGCGGCAGGTCGGATGTAGAGAAGGCGCCGTCGTTCCATTGGGTGATCAGTTCGGAAAGGCGCGCCGGGGGCACCTTGCAGGTGCACGGCTTGCCCACCAGGGCATTCACCATTTAGTTCCCCTCGCGCTCGTCGCGGTCGAGCTCCGCGGCGGTGCGGCCCAGGCGCATAGACTCCTTGCGGGCCTCCGCGGAAAGTTTGAAAGAAGCCGACTTAAGGGTCGTTCGGAAGATGCATCGCTCGCCGTCGCGGCCGACAATCTCAAGGCGGGTGGTGCTGCGTTGCCCGAACATGCTGAGGTCGACCTCGTGGTCGGCGGCGGCCCGGGCGCAAGTCTTCGCGGCGATGCTGAGGCAGCTGAGGTCGCGACCGCAATCCTGGACCTTCGCCTTGGACGGAGGCGGCGTGGCCTGCTTGGTCTTCTTCGCTTCGGCGGCGAGAGCAGGGCTGGCGAGCAAGAAGACGAGGGCGGCGACAATCAGGCTTCGGGACATCTATCCCTCCTTCAAGGTTCTGGAGTGGTTGGTCCCGTCCTATCAGGGCGAAGGGCAGGGAGACCTCGAACGCGCCTGGCCTGTCGAATTCGTCTACCGGGAGCCCCCCGAGACTCACCGCCAGTCGAATTTGTCTCCGGGAAGGCCTCGGAGGCTCGCCTCTAGTTGGCGCATCGAGAGCGCGTCGCAGGCTGTGGCCGAACTGAGCGGTAGGCGTCCTGGCCTGAGAACTCTCAGCTTCATGCGGCTTGAGATTCTGATGATCGTCCGGGCGAACAGCTCGCCCCTGGCAGCGGCGCGCGCGCCGCTTCGGCGTGTCGCACCGCGCATTGATGCTCAGGGAATCCCCGGGGACTCCGGGCGACGTCTTGGGATGCGCGGCTCCCTTGAGTGCCGATGAGCAGGTCGGCATTCGGATGTCCTCTCTCGGGCAGACCGATCAACCACCCCTGTCTCGCGCGTTATGATTGCCCGGAATTCCGACGTCGAGGGCGAATCATGGAGAGATGGCTGATAGTCGCCGCCCTTGCGCTGACCGCGTGCGGCGAAGCCCACGTCGAGGTCGTCCCGCTCACGGGCAGCGAGGTGGACGCCAGCGCGCTCGACGCCGGCGCGGTCGTCGAACGTGATGCCCGGATTCCGGGACAGATTCTGGGACCGATGCCGGCCAGGGCGTCGACGCGGGATCGGATGCGGGAACAGCCGAACGCGATGCCGGCACCACCTTCGACGCGGGCGCCGATGCCGGACCTTAACTTGAGAGCTGCGGGTTCGACTACGACACGCAATTCGTCTACCCAACGCAGTCGCCGCCGCGGTGGGACTGGAGGGAGCACGACGCCCGCGCGCCGGAGCCGCCCGTCCCCACCGGCGACGGCATGATCGCCCACGCCGAGCCCGAGCCACAGGGGACTTGGCTCTTGCGCCGCGAGGGCTTCAAGGGGCCGCTCTTCATCACCATGCCCTCCTACAGCGACAACATGCCGCTGTTCGCGCGCGCCAGAGCCTAGAGCACGGCGACGCGCTGCTACGAGACGCCGGAGGGGGTTCAGCAGTTCTCCGAGGGGGAGGCCTACGGCCTCTACAAGGCCATCGCCGAGCTGACCACCGGGGTCGCGATGGACACGACCGCGGGCGTGCGCAGCGTGGTGGGCGTGCGCGGCTCGTACCCGGGCCGCTTCGCCTTCCATGACAACCGGCCCAACCGGTTCAACGACACCATCGTCCTGCTCTGGGTCGACGCAGAGGGCCCGCACGTGCGCGAGTTCCCGGCGAACACCGACACCGGGGCCCACAACTTCGGCGGCGAGGACACTTCGTCGCTGCGGCCGAACCGACGCTATCGCTACACGAACGGCTGGCATCGTTCCTACAACGCGCTCGCGCAGGCGCAGTACGGCTACCGGGTGCGCGCCGACGCCAACGGCAACGGTCACTGGGACAGCGACCGCAACGGCTGGCTCGGCCCGGGCAGCGAGCGCGACTACGACCGCACCGGCAGCGGCCACAACATTCACATGGGCTCGATGAACGCGCCGCTCGGCACCGCGGCGATAGGCAGTTGGTCGGCCGGCCGCCAAGTCATCCCCGGCATGGCGAACTGGGAGGAGTTCATCACCAACGCCTGGACCGGCAGCGGCGACGGCGTCGACTACTTCCTCGTCGACGTGCGCGACATCAATCCCCAGGTATGGACCGGCTGCACGCCCGACGGCACGCACTCCTGCCCCTACGTCGTCTCGGGCTTCCCGTTCACCGTCAGCGGCGACACGAGCGCCGTGAGCACCTCCAGGTTCGACTTCTACAACTGCGCGCCCTCGACCAACGAGAGCGGCCCGGAGATCGTCTACGTCCTCACCGTCGACCGCAGCGGCACGATCACCGCCACGGTCACCGACAGCGACACCGTGGACGTGGACGTCCACATCCTCGACGCCGACGACGCGCGCGCCTGCCTCAACCGCAACGACGCGACCGCGACCGCCAGCGTCGGCCCGGGGCGCTACTTCGTGGTCGCAGACACCTACGTCTCCAACGGCACCCCGCTGCCCGGCCCCTTCACGCTGACGATCTCGTTCCAGTAGTCGAGGCGCGATCCCGCGCGGGTCCGTGAATTGGTCGCGAGCGATTCGGTCGGCGCACCCATCGGTCTGCGGCGTCTTCGGCCGGTCGACTGCGGCCCGGCCGCGCAGGCGTGACGGTTGGACTCCAAGGGCGGACGCAAGCTCGCGCGCCACGTCGAGGAAGATCGCCACGAGCGCTCGCAGGGCGGCCTCGGGAGCGCTCGCTGCTCCCTAAGCCTTGATCCGGGCTTTTCGGAGAGATCGATTGCCCCTGGAGCGGCCGACTCGTCGGACTTGGCTCATCGCGGCAGGAGCGCTCCCGCCCGCGTGCGCACCCTTAGAGTCAGATGCGACGGGTCGGCCCAATAGGCTGGGCGGTGCTCGCCCTTGCCGCGCTGGTCGCGCTCGCTCTCGTCGGAATCGTCGGCCTGCGCCTCTGGCTCGAGACGGACTCTGGCGGCCTATGGCTCAGTCGGCAGGCGCTCGCACCGCTCAACGAGCGCATCGCCGGCCGCGTGGAGCCCGGCCGCGTCGAGGTCCACGGACTGTGGGGCGTGACCGCCTACGACGTGCGCGCCTTGACGCCCGACGGCGAAGTCGCCGTCTCGGCCGAGCGGATCACTGCCGCGGTCACGCTCCCCGGGGCGTTTCGGGATGGAGTAACCCTGGACCTCGTGCGGCTGGAGGGGCTCACCGCCGACATCACCCCCGGCCCCGATGGCGACTACGCGCTCCGCAAGGCCTTCCGGGCACGCGAGGGCCCGCCGGGCAGCGGCGCCCCGTTCGCCATCGAGCGCGTCTTCGTCGGCGTCCACAGGATCGTCTACGCACCTTCGCCCTCGGAAGGACCGGCCGCGGTCGTCGAGCGCGGCGCGCTGCGCGGCAGGCTGTCGTTTGGTGGCGGGACCATCGGCTTCGCGGCACAAGGCGACCTGACGTTCTCGGCTCCAGCCAGTGGCGTCGCGCGCGTCGATATCGCGGGCACCTACGCACAGGGCCAGCTTTCGTTCGAGCGCCTGGAGGCGACGCTGCCGGGCGGCATCCAGCTCGAGGGCGAGCGCGGCGAGGCCACACCTTTGCCCTCGCTCCTGATGCTCGCGGCGAACGGCATCGCCGTCGTCCCCGACAAGGCCGACGGCGGGCTTATCGAGGATCTGAGCGTCACGGTGCACATCCCGAGCGAGGGTCTCGTGCCCTACGGCGGACCGCTTCTGGAAGGTCCGGTGCGCATCCTGGCGAAGCTCAACCAATCGGCTGACCGCTTCCAGTTCACGGCGACCGCACGCCCGCCCGGCCCGGGCGCGATCGTCGCCGACGGCTGGGCGACGAGCGGAGCGCCCGAGAGGTTCGAGGCGCTCGTAGACTTTCGCGGCGTCGACCCGGCTCGAGTCCTCGCCTGGCTGCCGGCCGGCGAGCTCTGGCTCGTCGTCGAGGCGTCCGGCCTGCTCGCCTTCCCTCCAGACGCACAGGCGTCCGGGGCGCTGCGGCTCGGCGAGTCCGTCATCCGCGGCGAGCGCGTCGGCCCAGGCCGCGCCCGGTTCGCGGTCCGCGGGGCGCGCTGGAGGATCGATGACCTCGAGCTCGAGCTGCCGGGCGCGACGGTGCGCGCCGATCTCGAGGTGGGCGGCGACGCCCCGCCGGCCGGCAGCGCGGTCCTCGACGCCACGCGACTCGAGGAGCTCGCTGGGCTCGCCCGCGCCTTCGATGTTGACTTCCCTGACGCGTCGGGCTCGCTCCACCTCGAGGCGAGCGGCTCGCGCCGCGCCGACGGCTGGAACCTGCGGCTTCGCGCGAGCTCTCCTTCCCTCACCACCGGCAGCACAGTCCTGCGCTCGGTGGAGAGCCGCGCGACGCTCGCGGGCTCGCGCGTCCGCGGCTCGTTCGCGGCCACCACCGCCGCGGGCCGCGTCGCGCTCTCCTCCCTCGAGGCGACCCTCGTCGATCCCGATGAGGTCCGTCTCGACGCGCTCGAGCTCGCGTTCGCCGGGACGAGCTGGAGCCTGCGAAGACCCGCCTTCCTCTCGTGGTCGCAGGCCTTCGCGATCCGCGACCTGGCGCTCGACGGCCCGGGGCGAGTCGCGCTCGAGCTGACCGCGGCCCGATCGGAAAACGGCATCGCCGGGCCGCTCTTAGGCTCGTTGTCCGTCGAGGATCTCGCGTTGGGCTCGCTCTCTCCCCTTCTCGGACAGACCGCGCTCTCCGGGACCCTCGACGCGAAGGTCGCCATCGGAGGCACCACTCGACAGCCGCGCTTCGAGGGCACTCTCGAAGCGGCGAGCACGCGCCTTTCCGAGCTCGGGCTCGATTCGATGGATGCCCGCTTTTCGCTCGACTCGCGAAGCCTCGCCGCGAACGGCTCGCTGGCTCCGATCTCAGAGACGTCCGTGCGCTTCGACGCGCGCCTGGCGGCTCCGCGGGGCCGCCCGATCTGGTCGCGGGACGGCGCGCTCGAAGCGAGCGGGCGTATCGAGGCCTCGGTCAAGGAGCTGCGCCTCGCGGCGCTCCCGGAGGCCGGCCTCGAAGGCCTCCGCGGAACGCTTTCCGGGATCCTTGAGATCGAAGCGCCGCTCGCGCGCCCGAGGGTTCGCGCGAGCTTCGAGCTGACGAACGGGACGGCCGCCCAGCTCCCCGAGCTCCCGCCGGTGACCGCGCGGGTCCGACTCGAGGGCGGCGCCGAAGCGATCGCGGCCCACGTGGCCGGTCGAATCGAAGGCTTCCCTCGGGTCGAGGGGTTCGTGCGCCTGGGCGCCTCGGTCCGCGAGCTGCTCGCCGGCGAGATCCCGGATGACACGCCGCTGCTCGGCAGGCTCACGACAGAGAGGGAGCCGCTCTTCTACCCGCGCGAACAGCTCCAGGCGCGAGCGGTCGAGCTCGTCGTGGACGCGCAAGGCACCCTCGCCGACCCCGTGGCGACGGTGAGCGGACGAATCGAGGGCCTCGCGTATCGCAAACGAGCGGTCGGCGCCCTGACCGTCGAAGGCGCCATCGACGAGGCGCGCGCGACTGCGCGGCTGGAGCTCGACGCGGCCGACGGCGGCGATCTCCTCGCCCGGGCGGAATACGCCCTCTCCAGCGGCGACTGGTCCGTCGAGCTCAACGCCGACGAAGCCGGGCTCGATCTGCTCACCCTGTTGCCGCAGGTCCGGGAGGTCGAGGGGAGCGCGCTCGACGGGTCGCTGCGCGCGCGCTCCGAGGGCGGGCAGCTCGAGCTCGCAGGAGAGCTGCGCGCGCGGGCGGAGAGGGTGACGCTGCCGTCCTACGGCAGGCTCGACGGGCTACGGCTCGCCCTCGCGAGCGACGGCTCGAGGTTGCGGCTCCCCGCGCTCGCCTTCGAGGCCGGGCAGGGCAGAGTCGAGGCGACAGGCGAGCTCACCTGGCGCGACGAGCGCTGCCAGGGCGCGCTGCGCGCCGACCTCGACCGCCTCCCCGTGCCCACGCTGGTCACGCCGATCGCGCAGTTGACGACACGGCTCGAGGCGCGGTTCAGCCAGGCCGACGCGCGCATCGACGCGGAGCTGCGCGTGTCGGCGGGCGAGGTGCTCTTCCCCGAGCTGCCCGGGACCCGGGGCTTGCATCCGCTCGAGCTGCCCGCCGCTTTCCGGGTGCACGGCCACGAGCCGCCGGCGGCGCCGTCCGACGGCTTCGGAGCGTGGCTCGCCCGGCAGAGCGCGCGCCTCGCGCTGCGGGTTCCGCGCGACTTCTGGTTTCGCAGCCCGCTGATGAACGTCGAGCTGACCGCGGACCTGGTCGGGCTCTGGGATGGCCAGTCGCTGGCGCTGCAGGGAAGCGCCGAGGCGCTGCGCGGCGAAGTGACCCTGGCGACCAGGCGCTTTCAGGTCGAGGACTTTCGGGCCGAATTCACCGGCGCGGCGACGATAGACCCCAACCTCGAGGGCACGCTGCGCTACGACCACCGCGACGCCGAGATCGAGGTCGAGGTGGGCGGCACGCTGCGCGCGCCGGAGCTGGCCTTCCGCTCCGACCCGCCGATGGACCCGGCGCAGACAGCCCTCCTCATCGCCTCGGGCCAGCGCGGGGTCGAGGGAGGCGGAGTCGGCGAGACGGCCGTCGCCGGCGCCCTCAACCTGCTCGCCGGAGAGCTGCGCGACGCCCTCGCGCCCGCGGTGCCTCTCGACGTCTTCGAGGTCGAGCTCGGACCCACCGGAGAGCCGAGGAGGCTCGAAGCAGGGGTCTACGTCACGCAGGATCTCTTCCTCGCCTTCGTGCGAAACCTCTTCGCGCCGCCGGGCGCCAACTTCAACGAGGTGCTCGCCGAGTACCAGATCAGCCGCTCGCTCTCGTTGCAGACGCGCTACGGCGACAGGCAGGCCGGTTCGGCGCGGCTGGTGTGGGAGCGCAGGTTCCGTTCGCCGCGACAGCGCGAGCCGATGGCCACCGAAGGCGCAGCTTCCGGGGCTTCCGGGCCGCCTTCGGATAGGTCCGGGGCGCTCGTTGGCAGCTTTGTCGCTGAGGTGGAGCGGGTGATTGGGCCGATGCTCGCGGGCTGTGGGGACGAAGACTGACCGCTCGCAGGCCGGCAGGACGACGGCGGTTCCGGCACGTGCCTCTCGCGCCTCGTGCTTGCCCCGAGATCGCCGTCCTTTCTTCGCCCCGGTGCGCGCGCGCCCCTGTCCAAGCCCCCTCCTGCAC
Organism: Myxococcales bacterium; assembly: GCA_050942745.1. Taxonomy (GTDB): domain Bacteria; phylum Myxococcota; class Myxococcia; order Myxococcales; family UBA5297; genus UBA10939. Next base: position 5,111 of record JBMNNX010000050.1, on the reverse strand, counting down.
GGCGCGCTGAGTGGCCTGCACCTACCCGGCAGAATGAATGGGCGCCGTTGGGGAGGGAGCTCTCACAGCGTGACGCTTGGCAATACGACGCACGACCAAGAAAAGCCGCGCGCCCCGGAGGACGCGCGGCCGGTCTTTCGAGACCGTCTGGCAGCTACTCGATGACCACCAGCACCTGGCGCATCTCGACCGTCTCGCCCTCCTTCACGTTCACCTGCCGGACGGTGCCCGAGCGCTTGGCCTTGATCTCGTTTTGCATCTTCATGGCCTCGAGGACGACGACGACCTCGCCCTCCTCGACCTTGTCGCCCTCCTTCTTGGCGACCTTGATGATCAGCCCGGGCATGATCGCCGTCACCGCGCCGGCCTCGTCGGCCGCCGCCGTCGAGGCCGCCTTGCGCCTGCCCGCCTTCGGCTCGGACAGGCCCTGCGCCTCGATGGCGTAGGTGATGCCGTCTACGATCGCGGTGTTGCCGCGCAGCTCGACGGCGTGCGGATTGCCCGAGACGTTGATCGCGTTGGCGGTCACCTCGACCGGCAGCTCCTGCCCGTTCACGAGAATCAACTCGCCGCGCCGCTCGATGTCGTACGCGACGCCTTCCAGCGTCAGCTTGAACCTGTTGTTCATCGCCAGCCTCCGCGCGTCATCAGCCCGCTCCTCGCGTACATCTTCCACGGCGAACCCGCCGCCACCGGCCCGCCCGCCGGGCTCTTCGCCTTCTCGCGAGCCTCCTGCTGCTGGAAGAGCGCCGTGGCGATGGCCGCCACGACCTCTTCCTTGCCGCCCATGCCCTTTGCGCGCCGCTCGAGCAGCGGCTTGGCGACCTGCGGGAAGAGCGCGTAGGAGAGCACGTCTTCGTCGCACTTCGCGAGCGCGCCGATCTCGGCCTTCGCGCTCTCCCAGCCCGGCGCCAGCATGTCGGCCGGCCGGCAGGAGATGGGCGTCCCGTTGCCAATCGCCTTCTGCTGCACCTCGGGGTTGATGGGCGCCGGGGCGCGGCCGTAGTAGCCGCTCACGTAGCGCTTCACCTCTTCCGGGATGACCTTGTAGCGCTCGCCCATCAGCACGTTGAAGGTCGCCTGCGTGCCCACGATCTGGCTCGTCGGCGTGACCAGCGGCGGATAGCCGAGGTCGGCGCGCACCCGCGGGATCTCGTCGAGCACGTCGTAGTAGCGGTCCATCGCGTTCTGCTGCCGAAGCTGGCTCACCAGGTTCGAGAGCATGCCGCCGGGCACCTGGAACTGCAGGACGTTGACGTCCACCGCGGCGATGCCCGCCTCGAAGCTCGCGTACTTCTTGCGCACCTCGGTCATCGTGCGCGACAGGTCGGCGAGCTTGCCGAGGTCGAGGCCGGTGTCGTACTCGGTGCCGCGCAGGCAGGCGACCACCGTCTCGGTCGGCGGCTGCGAGGTAGACAGCGACATCGAGGAGATAGCCGTGTCGACGACGTCGCACCCGGCCTCGACAGCCTTGAGCACGGCCGCGGTGCCCATGCCGCTGGTGTAGTGCGTGTGCAGCTGCACCGGCAGCCCGACCTGCTTCTTGAGCGCCGAGACGAGCTCGTAGGCCGCGTACGGCGTGATGAGGCCGGCCATGTCCTTGATGCAGATCGAGTCGGCGCCGCGTTCGGCCAGCTCCTGGCCCATCTTCACGAAGGCCGCGATGCTGTGCACCGGGCTAATCGTGTAGCTGATGGTCCCCTGGACGTGGCCGCCCTCGCGCTTCGCGATCTTCATCGCGAACTCCATGTTCCGCAGATCGTTCAAGGCGTCGAAGATGCGGAACACGTCCACGCCGTTCCTGCGCGCGGCGACGACGAAGCGCTCGGCGATGTCGTCGGGGTAGTGCTTGTAGCCGACGAGGTTCTGGCCGCGCAGCAGCATCTGCAGGCGGGTGTTGGGGATAGCCTTGCGCAGCGCGCGCAGCCGCTCCCACGGGTCCTCGCCGAGGAAGCGCATCGCGCTGTCGAAGGTCGCCCCGCCCCAGACCTCGAGCGACCAGTAGCCGATCTGGTCGAGCTGGGAGGCGACCTTGAGCATGTCCTCGGTGCGCATGCGCGTCGCCAGCAGCGACTGGTGCGCGTCGCGCAGGAGGGTGTCGGTGATCATCACTTTGTGTGCCATGAGGTTGCCTCACTCGCCCTTGGCCTGGGGCGCGTAGAACATCTCCTTGGGCTTCATCATCAGGACCAGCGCGCCGTTCTCCGACGACGGCCGGTGCGTGGTGTAGGCGCGCACCACCGTCACGCAGTGCTTCTTGAGGATGCGGGTCGGCTGGTTGTGGAACTCGATCTTCACCTCGCCCTCGAGCACCACGTACATCTCGTCCTGCGTGTGGCGGTGCCAGGTGCTCTCGCCCTCGAAGCGCAGCAGGTAGGCCGCGTGGTCGTTGACCTGGCCGACCTCGAGGTGGAAGTACGGCTTGCTCAGCAGCGGGGTGAGCTCGTCGATGGAGGTGATGAAACTCGGGCTGGACATGGTGAACTCCCCTGGGGCGCGCTAGAGCGGAATGTTGCCGTGCTTCTTCGGCGGGTTCGGGTCGCGCTTGTTCTGCAGCATCCTGAGGGCGTCGATGAGCCGGGGCCGGGTCTCGCGGGGCTCGATGACGTCGTCGATGTAGCCGCGCGAGGCCGCCACGTAGGGGTTGGCGAACTTGTCGCGGTACTCATCGATGAGCTCGGCGCGCCGCGCGGCCTTGTCGGTGGCCTTCTCGAGCTCCTTGCGGAACACGATGTTCACCGCGCCCTCGGGGCCCATCACCGCGATCTCGGCCGCCGGCCAGGCGACCACGTAGTCGCCGCGGATGTGCCTGCTGTTCATCACGCAGTAGGCGCCGCCGTAGGCCTTGCGGGTGATGACCGTGACCTTGGGCACGGTCGCCTCGCAGAACGCGTAGAGCAGCTTCGCGCCGTGGGTGATGATGCCGTTGTGCTCCTGATCGACGCCGGGCAGGAAGCCGGGCACGTCCTCGAAGACGACCAGCGGGATGTTGAACGCGTCGCAGAAGCGGACAAAGCGCGCGCCCTTGAGCGAGGCTTTGATGTCGAGCACGCCCGCGAGCACCATCGGCTGGTTGGCGACGACGCCGACGGTGCGCCCGTCGAGGCGCGCGAAGCCGACGACGATGTTCTGGGCGAAGCTCTCGTGGATCTCGAAGAACTCGCCGTCGTCGACGATCGGGCGGATGACGTCCTTGATGTCGTAGGGCTTGTTCGCCTCGTCCGGGACGATGGAGTCGAGCTTGGCGTCCATGCGCTTCGGATCGTCGGTCGGCTCGACGCGCGGCGGGTCCTCCATGTTGTTGGAGGGCAGGTAGGCGACGAGCTGGCGGATCGAGGCGAGGGCGTCCTCCTCGTCGTCCGAGAGCACGTGGCAGACGCCGCTCTTGGTCGAGTGGACCTTGCCGCCGCCGAGATCCTCGAAGGAGACCTCTTCGCGCGTGACCGCTTTGACCACGTCGGGGCCGGTGATGAACATGTGGCTCGTGTTCTTCACCATGAAGACGAAGTCGGTCAGCGCCGGGCTGTAGACCGCGCCGCCGGCGCAGGGGCCCATGATCGCGCTGATTTGCGGGACGACGCCCGAGGCGAGCGTGTTGCGCAGGAAGATGTTGGCGTAGGCCCCCAGGCTCACCACGCCCTCCTGGATGCGCGCGCCGCCCGAGTCGTTCAGGCCGATGACCGGGGCCCCGTTCTTCATCGCCAGATCCATCACCTTGCAGATCTTTTCGGAGTGCACCTCGCCGAGGCTGCCTCCGAAGACGGTGAAGTCCTGGGCGTAGACGTAGACGGTCCTCCCGTCGATGGTTCCCCACCCGGTCACCACGCTGTCCGAGAGGAACTTCTTCGTGTCCATCCCGAAGTCGGTGGTGCGGTGGGTGACGAACATGTCCAGCTCGCGGAACGAGCCCTTGTCGAGCAGCTTCTCTATCCGCTCGCGGGCGGTCATCTTGCCCTTGGCGTGCTGGGCGTCCTGGCGGTCCTTGCCACCGCCGAGCTGGGCCTGGGCTCTCGACTCCTGAAGCTGCTTGAGTCTCTCCGGGGTTGTCATGGGGTCTCCTCGGTCTATCGGACGGAAACGAGGTCAAGAACGGTTGGGAAGCGCGTCCTGCTCCTGCCGGCCGGTCGCCAAGCTGCCGGCCGACGCAGCGCCGTGCATGTCGACCTTGCTTGCTGCCGCCGCCTCTGCATGTGCGTGCCGACCGCGACCTGCTGTTAGTAATCGGCCATATAATCGCCACCAGCCGACAGTGGTTTGTCACGATACCCAGAGGCGGTGGGACAGGGAAGAGCGGGCGAGCAAGGTCCCGCCCGCGACTCTGGCGAATTCCCGAAAATCGACGAAAGGTTACGGGGTTCGCCGTCGGGCTCGGCGCCGGCCGGTCTGCCGCCCGCCCTGTGGCCATCGCCTGATTGCCCGGCGAACCGCGGGCCCGTTCCCGGAGGTTTCACGAATTCCTCGCTGCCCGCCGGTTTCCCGCGTCCGCGGCGCCGAGCGCCCGAGGCCAGATTCGCGTGCCCCTTCGACTCCGAAATGACCGCCCTCAAGCCGGCCAAGCCGAAACCAAACCGAGTCCGGGAGATCGGGCTGGCCGGCAGGCTCCAGACGCCAGACGTCAGGCCTCAGATCCTTGCCAAGCCGGTCAAACTCTCCCGCGTAGGTTCCCAATGCCCCTCGAGGCTGGCCCGAGCGGCGGGTCGGTCGGAGGTGCCTCTACCCCGAGCCCTCCGACCGGCCGGCAGCAGCCGCTCACCCTCGGCTGCGTGCCGAGGCCTATGCCGCTGCGTCCCGTGAACCCACGGCCGATCGGCGTAGCGCGAGCAGGTGAAATCGGCTCTCCCGCGCTCGCGCGGCAGGGCGGTCATACGGCCGGCATCTCCGCCGGCATCTGCGGCCTCTGCCATGCACGCGCGGCAAGGCGGGATTCACGGGATCCATAGGCTCTAGGTGGCTGGTGTTTTTCTGTAGACGATGCGGGCGGTTGCATCGAGACGGCGGGCACATGTTTCCCGATGAGGAATTCGCCGACCTCTTCCAGAAGGTAGGGCGCGATTCGTGTCCCGCCACGGATCGTGGCGACGGTGATGGTGCTTCAACGACTCGAGGGGCTG
>JBMNNX010000329.1:0-6470 GCA_050942745.1 Myxococcales bacterium | reverse complement strand
CGGCGGGAGAAGCAGTCGCTGGTCCAACGTGTAGGGTCGAAATGTCCGTGCCATGGCACACGCCAAGCTAACCATCGGACACTCGGCGTCCAGGCGCCTGCTGCGCTTTTTCCCGACACTCTCCTAGCCAACACTTCGCACAAAAGAAAGCTCCCGGCCGCGCGAGCAGCCGGGAGCTTTCGGCTGGAGATCGTCGGCCGACTAGGCGAGGCGCGTCCTGATGGTTTCGACGAGCACCTTCGGGTCGATGGGCTTCTGGAAGACGCCCGACAGGCCGAGCTCGGCGGAGTCGATGGTCGCGTTCATCTCGTCGCCCACCGAGCTGAGCATGTAGGAGGGCGCCTGGTTGCCCATTTCCTTGAGCTTGCGCACCAGGCCGGCGCCCGAGTCGACCTGCTCCATCATCAGATCGACGATGAGCAGATCGGGCTTGGCCTCGTTGTACTTGCTTATCGCCTCTTCGGCGCTGGCGGCCCCGACCATGTGGTAGCCGTTCTTCTCGAGGACCATGCGCAGCGTCTGGAGGATGTCCGGATCATCGTCGACGCAGAGGATGACGTGCTTTCCGTCCTTCATGATGCACCCCTTGCCTTCTCGCAGCGGCGGCGGCGTGCCGCGCGCGGCGCGAAAGAGATGAATCGCCGCGGAAATCGGCCCCTCGTCGGGAGCGACGGCCGCTGCGGGCACCGCGTTTCGTGAAACTCTTAGCGAACGGCGCGCGTTTCCGTCAAGGGCGAATAACGGCAGCCGAACAGTAGCCGGCCAAAGGATTTGTCCCAAACGAAACGCGGAGTTGGTCGCCGGATGCGCCCGGTGCGAGGTGAGCTGATGGGGGCGATTAGAACAGCTTGAGCGCGTCGCCGGGGCCTTGGCCGCTGTGCCGAGCCGCGCCCGGCTCGAAAGACGCTTGGAGCGCGAAGGCGCGCTTGGCTATTGTGCGCCCGGCCGCGCGACGGGCGCAGGCCTTCTGGCCGGTGTTATTGGAGGCGAAGAGCTCCGTCGGGTGCGCGGGCGACCGAACGCTCGCAGCGGGCGGGCTCGAAGTGGCGGGGCTCGGGCCCGCGTCCGCGAGGGTTCGGCGGGCCGCGCCCGAGGCGGCAAAGGAGCGGCGGGCTGAGGCAGGAGGCTGTTGGGATGGACAGGAAAGTGCGCGTCGAGACCGACATGCTCGGCGAGCTCGAGGTGGCCAGCGATTGCTTGCACGGCATCCACACCGAGCGCGCGCTGGCGAATTTTCCCCTGGCCGGCCGGCCGGTCCCCGCCGCGCTCGTGCACGCCTTCGGCGCGGTCAAGCTCGCCTGCGCCCGCGCGAACCGGGGGCTCGGATACTTCGGCGAGGACGCGGCGAAGGCCGACGCCATCGAGCGGGCGTGCGAGGAGCTGGCCGAGGGCAGGCTCGACCGGCACGTCGTGGTCGACCTGCTCCAGGGCGGGGCCGGCACCAGCACCAACATGAACGTCAACGAGGTGATCGCCAACCGCGCCCTCGAGCTGCTCGGCGAGCCGCACGGGCGCTACGCGCGCGTCTCGCCGCTCGGCGACGTCAACCTGCACCAGTCGACCAACGACACCTATCCGACCGCGCTGCGGCTCGCGGCGATAAGGCTGGGGCGCGCGCTCGAGGAGCAGGTCGTCGCGCTCCAGGAGGCCTTCCAGGCCCAGGAGAAGCGGCACGCGCACGTCGTCAAGATAGGCCGCACGCAGCTTCAGGACGCAGTTCTCACGACGCTCGGCCGCGAGATGGGGGCCTACGCCGAGGCGCTCTCGCGCGATCGCTGGCGGATCTACAAGTGCGAGGAGCGCCTGCGGGTGGTCAACCTCGGGGGCACGGCCATCGGGACCGGGCAGGGCGCGCCGCGCGAGTACATCTTCCGGGTCACCGAGGCGCTGCGGGAGGTGACCGGCATCGGCTTCGCCCGGGCCGAGAACCTCGTCGAGGCGACGCAGAATGCCGACGTCTTCGTCGAGATCTCGGGCACGCTCAAGGCTCTGGCGGCGACGCTGCTCAAAGTCTGCGGAGACCTGCGGCTGCTCGCCTCCGGGCCCGAGGCGGGGATCGGCGAGATTCGCTTGCCGCGGGTGCAGGCGGGCTCCTCGCACATGCCGGGCAAGGTGAACCCGGTCATCCCCGAGGCGGTCAGCCAGGTCGCCCTCCGGGTGTTCGGCAACGACGCGGCGCTGACGGCCGCCTGCGCGCTCGGCTGCCTTGAGCTCAATCCGTTCCTGCCGCTGGTGGCCGCCTGCCTGCTCGAGAGCCTCGAGCTGCTCGCCCGCGCCTGCGCAGTGCTTCGGGCGCGGTGCGTCGAGGGGCTCGAGGCCAACGAGGCGCGCTGCCGGGCGCACGTCGAGAGCTCGACGGCGACCGTGACCGCGCTCGTGCCGGTGCTCGGCTACGATGCGGCGTGCGCGCTCGCCGGGCGCGTCGAGCAGAGCGGGCGCTCGGTGCGCGAGATCGCGGTGGGCGAGGGGCTTGTCGACGCGGAGACGTTCGATCTCCTCGTGCCCCCCGAGGCCGTCGGCCGGCTCGGCAGCCCAAGGCAGGAGGGTGGGGGGGGAGGAGTCAAACGATGACCATGGCGGCTGCCCCCAAGGGCATGCGTCTTCACATCGGGATCTTCGGCAGGCGCAACGTCGGCAAGTCGAGCCTGCTCAACGCGATGACGCGCCAGCAGGTTTCCATCGTCGCGCCCGAGGCGGGGACGACCACCGATCCGGTCGAGAAGCCGATGGAGCTGCTGCCGCTCGGCCCGGTGCTCTTCATCGACACCGCGGGGATCGACGACGAAGGCGCGCTCGGCGAGCTGCGGGTCAAGAAGACCCGCCAGGTCTTCGACCGCACCGACCTCGCGATCCTCGTGGCCGAGGGCGAGAGGTGGGGCGAGTATGAAGAGCAGGTCCTCGGCGAGCTCGCCTCCCACAAGACGCCGGTCGTCGTCGCCTTCAACAAGGCCGACCTCGCCGAGCCTCCGCCCGACAGGCTCGAGGCCCTGCGGGCCCGCGGCTGCCCGAGCGTGCGCACCTGCGCGAGCGAGGGCCGGGGGCTCCACGAGCTGCGCGAGGCGCTCATCGCCGCCGCGCCCGCCGGGTTCATCGAGAACCCGGCGCTCGTCGGCGACCTCGTCGGCCCGGGCGAGCTCGCGGTGCTCGTCGTGCCGATAGACAAGGAGGCGCCCAAGGGCCGGCTCATCCTCCCGCAGGTGCAGGCCATCCGCGACCTGCTCGACAGCGACGCGATGTGCCTGGTCGTCAAGGAGCGCGAGCTTCGCGCGGCGCTCGAGCGGCTCGGGCGGCCGCCCAAGCTGGTCGTCACCGACTCGCAGGCCTTCCTCAAGGTCGCCGCCGACACGCCGCCCGAGATCCCGCTGACGAGCTTTTCGATCCTCATGTCGAGGTTCAAGGGCGACCTCGTCGCGCAGGTCGAGGGCGCCCTCGCGGTCGAGGAGCTGAAGGCGGGAGACCGGGTCCTCATCGCCGAGGCGTGCGGCCACCATCCGATAGGCGAAGACATCGGGCGGGTGAAGATCCCTCGGTGGCTGACGCAGTGCGTGGGCGGGCGGCTCGAGTTTGAGCACGTGCAGGGGAAAGACTTCCCCGAGGACCTGTCGCCCTACAGGCTGGTCGTGCACTGCGGCGGGTGCACCTTCAACCGGCGGGCGATGCTCACGCGAATCGCGCGCTGCCGGCAGGCCGCAGTGCCTATCAGCAACTACGGGCTCGTCATCGCCTACAGCCTGGGGATCTTCGAGCGGGCGCTCGGTCCGTTCCCCGCGGCACGCGAGGCCTATCGCGCCCGGCGCGAGCGGTCCGCGCGCTAAGCGCGGCGGCGGCTCGTCTCCGGGCATTTGCTCATCTCCATTTCCACATACGGCCTGGTGCAGGGAGCATCACATGAAGAGACAGGCGCGCGACGCGATGCTGCGCTGGCTTCGCGAGGAGGACGAATCGAGGCTCGAGGACTTGTTTGCCTCGGCCGATGAGGTGCGGCGCGGTTCGGTCGGTGACGCGGTCCACCTTCGTGGGCTCGTCGAGGTCTCCAACCACTGCCGGCGCGGCTGTCTCTACTGCGGGCTTCGGGCGCCGAACGCGGCGCTGCCGCGGTATCGGATGACGGCCGAGCAGGTGCTCTCGTGCGCGCGGCTCGCCTCGCGGCTCAGCTACGGGACGGTCGTAATTCAGGCGGGCGAGGACCCGGGCATCGGCGCCGAGTGGGTCGCCGACCTCGTGCGCCAGATCAAGAAGGAGACGGGCCTGGCCGTCACGCTGAGCCTCGGCGAGCGCGAGCCGCACGAGCTCGCGCGCTGGCGAGAAGCGGGCGCGGACCGCTACCTGCTGCGCTTCGAGACCTCGGACTCCGAGCTGTTCGCGCACATCCACCCGTCGCTGCCGGGCCGCAAGTCGGACCGGGTGGCGCTGCTGCGCGAGCTGAAGCGCCTGGGCTACGAGGTCGGCAGCGGGGTGATGGTCGGCGTGCCCGGCCAGTCGTACGAAAGCCTGGCCGCCGACATCGAGCTGTTCCAGTCGCTCGACCTCGACATGATCGGCGTCGGCCCCTATCTGCCCCACCCAGAGACGCCGCTCGCCAAAGAGCGGTCGCGCCTGCCGGAGAAGGAGCAGGTGCCGAACACGCCGTTCATGGCCTTGAAGGTCCTCGCGCTCGCGCGCATCGCCTGCCCGGAGGCGAACATGCCGGCGACGACGGCCCTCGCCACCGCCGACCCGGTCCGAGGCATCGAGCGCGGGCTGGGGGCTGGGGCGAACGTGCTGATGCCTAACGTCGCGCCGCCGGAGATTCGGGCGAAGTACGAGGTCTACCCGAACAAGGCGGTCGCCGACGCGACCGTCCCGGAGTCCGCGGGGCGGATCCGCGAGCGCATTGAGAGGATCGGGCGCACGGTCGCGGCGGGACCCGGGGGAAGAAGGCGCGCGGCTTGAGCGCCAGGGAAGAGTGCGCTGGGGCGACGGCCTGCAGGCGAGGGCACGGTTGTGCCTCGTGCTCGCGCCTGATCCCCTGGCGGACGTGCCCCCGCGGACGAGGCCTCGAGCGCTGCGCCGCACGCGCGCGGCGGGGCCGCGCGAGCGCAGCGACGCAAAGCGAACGATTTCCGCTCGCTCCGACTGCGGCAGCGGCGGGGGATCTGGCCGATCTCCCGCGTGTGGTATTTCACGAATCTAGGAATTCGCCCCGCCTCGCGGCCGGTTTCTCCCGGTGAAGCCCAGTCGAGCCGCTTCCCGTTGATGGCGCGAGTGAGGCTGTCTGATAGGCCGACAACGAAGGCATCCTTCGGTTTATGGACACTTCTTGGCAGATAGCAGGGCCTTCGACCGCGAGCCAGCAAGGGCGCGGGTAGAGAAAACAACCTAATAATCAGGAGTTAACGAGGTCCCTAGAGCAAGGGAGCGACTGTTCGATTCTTCGCTTGACATCGGCGAGAAGCGGCGTAGCCTTCCTGTGACGCTATGCACAGCGTGAGCGATTTCACGAATAGGTGATTTGAGAAGCATGGCATCGGAACGAACGATTGGCAGACTCAGCCTTTACAGGAGGGCTCTCCTGCGGCTGCAGGCGGAGGAACACCGCCCGTTCGTCTACTCCCACGAGCTGGCCGTCCTCACCGGGGTAAGCGCCGCGCAGGTGCGGCGCGACCTGATGTCTATCGGCTACTCGGGCAGCCCCAATCGAGGCTACGACATCGGCGAGCTCGTCCGCTCGATCGGCGAGCAACTCGACGATCCGACCGGCCAGGGAATGGCCGTGGTCGGGGTCGGCAACCTTGGCCGCGCCATCATCAACTACGTCTCGCGCCAGCGCCCCTGCCTGCAGGTGGCCGCCGCGTTCGATAAGGACCCGGAGAAGGCCGGCCGCGTCATCCAGGGTTGCCGGGTCTACCCGCTCGAGCAGATGCCGGAAATCGTGCGCGAGAAGCGCGTCCAGATCGGCGTGATTTCGGTGCCCGCCAGCGCCGCGCAGGACGCGGCCGACCGGCTGGTCGCCGCCGGGGTGAGCGGCATCCTCAACTTCGCCCCGGCCTCGGTGCGCGTGCCCGCAAACGTATATTCCGAGGATCTCGACCTCATCACGACTTTGGAGAAGGTGGCCTACTTTGCCCGCGCCGGGAAGGGCTCGGAGCGGTAGGCCGTACGAAGAGCAGTCCACCTCAAGGAGGACAGACCGAATGTCGCAAACGACGGCCAGCGCCGGGCCGGGAGCCACACCGGGCAGCGACGACAAGCTCGCCCAGGTGCTCGCAGCCTTTCCCGAGGCCAAGCGCGAATACCTGATTCCGATTCTACAGACGGTGCAAGAGTCGCAGGGCTATCTGTCCCGCGAGGCGATCGTCCGCATCGCCAGCCACTTGGGCCTGCCCGCGAGCAAGGTCTACGGAGTGGCCACCTTCTACAACCAGTTCCGCTTCCAGCCTCAGGGCCGCTTCAACATCCAGATCTGCCGCGGCACCGCCTGCCACGTGAAG
>JBMNNX010000340.1:0-6153 GCA_050942745.1 Myxococcales bacterium | reverse complement strand
CTCTCCGGTTCTCAGTCCGGTGAAGAAAAGGAAGCGCAGCCCGAGCCGTACAGACGCCTCCATCGGCGACGAATCGACGGCGCGCAGAAGCTCGGGGATCTCCTCGGCAGTCAACCAGCGGTCGCGCTTGTTCGCGACGATTCCAAGGCTGTCGGCCTTGAGGGGCGCGGCGGGGTTGTTCGGCATGAATCCATGCTCAGCCGCGAATCCGAAAAGCTGCTTCGTCACCTGCAGCACCTTAGCGGCCCTCGCTGGGAAGCCGGCCTCCACGACCTTCACGGTAGGCCGACGGGCAGCAAGGGTGTCGACGGCCGACAGCGGCAGCGAGCCGATAACCGGGATAATCTTCTGTTCGAGCACAACAAGGGCCTCTTGGGGCCGCTTGCGCCGCTTGAGCAGGCTTTCCCGGTAGAACACCTCGCACAACTGCTTGACGGTGCGCGGGCGCTCCTCGCCGTCGACGCCCTCGGGGTCGAGTCCAGCCGCAACCTTGGCCTTCAGTTGTTCGAGCCGGGCTCGGGCTTGGGCGAGAGTGATAGTGCCCCCTGTCCCGTCGCCGAACCGGCCGATGGTGATGAGCTTGCCTCGCGAGCGGCAGTCCCACCTAAAACTCTTGGTGCCCGAGGGGCGCACCCGCAAGAAGAGGCCAGTCGAGCCGGCCTCGTAAACGTCGTAGTCGGTCTCTCGCGGTTTTAGGTGAGCTAGGGTCTGTGCAGTGAAGGGGATCGCCTTGGCCATTTTCTCCCTCGGGTGGAATCTCGGGTGGAATCTGGGGTGGAACGCCACGATTCGCGACGATACATGCTGAGAGCCAGAATCGGCCGAAAGTGCCGATGTTTCAAGCGGTTTGCGAACGCCTTGATTCGGTTAGAGACGCCCTGAGAACCGCCCGTCCAGGCTTCACACGGCAGGGGTCGCTGGTTCGAGACCAGCATCGCCCACACGAGAAAGGGTTGGCTTCATTGCCAGCCCTTTTTCGTTTTCGGCCACCGGCCGGAGAAGCGCGCGAGGCGCTCTCGCCTGCGCGCCAGCGAGCACGGATCAGCGCCCGACGGCCCCGATCTGGGCGCGCGATAGGGCCTCTCCTCGGGCTCGGAGTATCGTGGCGCGCATGAGCCCCAACCGCATCCTCATCACGCTCGCGGCGCTGCTGACCCTCTCGTGCGGCGCTGACACCTTCGAGACCACCGTCAAAGGCAGCACCACGCTCCCCGGCGCGCCCGGGCTTCTGAGGCTGCTGCCGGCCTTCGAGCCGCTCCAGGGGCTCACCAACCTGGACTTCAGCAGCAACCAGGACTTCGCGAACCAGGGCGTCGACAAGTCGGACGTTGACTCGGTCAGGATCACGCGCCTGGCGCTGAGAATCGCCTCGCCGTCGGGCCAGGACTTCGGCTTCCTCGAGAGCCTGCGCTTCTACGCGGTCGCCGACGGAAAGCGGGCGCTCGTGGCCAGGAAGGACGGCATCGACAAGCTCGATCTGCGCGCGCCCAACCCGGTGCTCCTTCTCGACCTCGAGGACGTCGAGCTCGCGCCGTTCGTCACCGCGCCCTCCATGTCGATCGAGGTGGAGGGCACCGGGCGCCAGCCCGACTCGGACACGACGCTCGAGGCCGAGGTGACGCTGCGCGTGGACGTGAACGTGCTCTGACCGGCACGCGGCACCCCGCGCTCGGGCTCAAGCCGCCGCCTGCCGCGCCTTCGCCGCGAGGCCCGCGACCCGATTCGCGAATTCGAGCGCGGTGCGCAGGTCGGCCGTCCTCAGCAGGGCGTCGATGAGCCCGGCGTTGAAGGTGTCGCCTGCGCCCAGGGTGTCTACTACGCGCTCGAGCCGAAGCGCCGGAGCGAAGTGGAAGCGCCCGTCGGCGCCGAGGGCGAAGGCGCCTTCCTTCCCCCAGGCGCACACGAGGTGCGACTCGGCGCTGATGCGGCGCACGTGCTCGAGGAACGGGCGCGGGCTGGAGAACGACCACTCCTCGGCGAACGAGCGCGAGAAGATGAGCACCTCGGCGTGCGCGAAGAGGTCCTCTATCCCCGGCCGGTTCCTCTCGATCTCGACCGAGCGCGGCAGCCGGGGACGGCGGGCCCGGACGAGCTCGAGCATCCGCCGCGCCTCCGCGGCGTTGCGGCCGTCGAAATGGATCCAGTCGAGGCTCTCGAGCTCCAGCCGCTCGAAGTCCGCGAAGCTGAGCTCCGGCAGCTCGCGGTGGTGGATGATGGTGCGCGACCCTGTCGCGCGGTTGAGGATCACTTCGGAGGTGAGGGTAGGGGCCCCGGGGACGACGCGGCAGGCGGAGGCATCTACGCGGCTCGCCTTCAAGTCGGCGAGGATGAGCTCGGCCTCGCGGTCCTCGCCGAGCACGCCGGCGAACCGGCACTCGTGGCCGAGGTCGGAGAGCACCGTCAGCGCGGTCGCCGCGTTGCCCCCGCGGCGCACCCGCCGCTCGAGGGCGCGCACCTTGGTGTCCTCGCGGGGATAGCCCTCGACGACGACGATGGTGTCCACGGTCGCGACGCCGACTCCCAGGATCCTGGCCATCTGCTCATCCCTCGTCCGCCCCCGCGCCCGGCGCCGAGAGTAGACCGGGCGTCCGGGGGGCGGGAAGGGCTCGGAGCCCGCCGCCGGCCGTTGCCAGGAGCCCGACTCCGTTTCCCAACCAACCATTCCTCCAGGAACCAAGGGATGGCATGATGCCCGCCGCTCAGCCTGAGTTTCGAGGTTCGCCAATCCCGGGGAACCAGCGGCGGAGCGATGAGGAGGAGAGCATGAGGCGCGTTGCTTCAATGGTCGTGGCGCTGGCAGCGTACGCGATGGGGACGCAGGCCCTGGCGGCCACGACGGTGCCGGCGGGGAACCTCTCGGGGTCGGTGACCTGGACCGCTGCGGGCTCCCCGTACGTCCTGAGCGGCGACGTCACCGTCATCTCGAGCGCCAGCCTGGTCATCGAGGCGGGCGTCACCGTCCAGTTTCAGCAGGGTGACACGCTTGGCTCGGGGCAGGACACCGCGCGCACCGAGCTGCGCATCGAGGGCAGCCTCGAGACCCGCGGCACTGCGGCGAACCCGGTCACCTTCACCTCGGCTCGCTCGAGCCCGGCGACCAGCGACTACTACGGCGTGGTGGTGCGCCCCGGCGGCAACGCGAACCTGGCCGGCGCCGTATTTCGCTATGGCGAGCGCTGCCTGTTCTCCGACGGAGCGGCCAGCCTGACCGTCACCGGCGGCGCCGCCCAGAGCTGCCGCTACGGCGTCTACGTCTCGGGCGGCGCGCCCACCGTGAGCGGGATGGAGCTGGCGAACAACACCACCTACGGCCTCTACATCTCGGCCGCGGCAGGGATGAACGCCAGCGGCCTGCGCGTCCACCACAACACGAGCTACGGCATCTACGTGGAAAACGCCACCTGCACCATCTCCGGCAGCCTCATCCACGACAACGGCGGCGGCGGGGTCTACATCACGCAGTCCGGCTCGTCGGGCAAGACGGTGACGCTGCGCAACAACACCATCGTCGGCCACAGCAGCTACGGCGTCTACGCGACCGGGAGCTACAACGGCAACCTGACGGTAAACGCGGTGGACAACATCGTCGTCCACAACGGCTCCTACGGCCTGTACAACGCGAACGGCTACGCCTCCTTCACCGCCAGCTACAACCTGGTCTGGGGCCACACGAGCGACACCGGCTACTACAGCGTCTCCCAGGGCGCCGGCTCGATGAGCGAGAACCCGCTGTTCGTCAACGAGGCGGGCCGCGACCTGCGCATCACCTCCAACTCCCCGGCGCGCCTGCACGCCTCCAACGGCGGCGACATCGGCGCGCTGCCCTACGACGGCGCCCCGACGCCGTTCCTGGCCGGCCACCTGTACGCGAACACGACCTTGACCGCGGCCGGCTCGCCGCACCAGGTCACCGGCGACCTGACCGTCGAGCCCGGCGTCACCCTGACCCTGGCGCCGGGGGCGGTGGTGCGCTTTGCCGCCAACTCCGACGTGATGGGCGGCAACGCCGACGCGAGCAAGACCGAGCTGCGCGTGCTCGGCGCGCTCAACGCCGACGGCACCGCCAGCTCGAACATCGTGCTCGAGTCGAACGCCGGCTCGCCCGCCCGCGGCGACTGGGACGGGGTGTACCTGCTGTCGCCGACGACCGCATCGTTCTTCGACTACGTCACCGTGCGCCACGCGACGAGCTGCGTCACCTCGAAGGCCGGCAGCAATACGGCCTTCCAGCGCTCGATCGCCGAGCAGTGCCAGCAGTACGGCCTCAACATCGACGCGGGCGCGCTGCAGGTCACCGAGTCGATCGTGCGCAACAACGCCTCCTACGGCATCTACGTCGCCAACGCCTCGCCGACCATCGCGACCAGCCTCATCTACGACAACGGCAGCCACGGGGTCTACATCACGCAGTTCGGCTCGTCGGGCTGGACGGTGACGCTGCGCAACAACACCATCGTCGGCCACAGCCGCTACGGCGTCTACGCGAGCGGGAGCTACAGCGGCAACCTGACGGTAAACGCGGTGGACAACATCGTGGTCCACAAGCACAACGGCTCCTACGGCCTGTACAACGCGAACGGCTACGCCTCCTTCACCGCCAGCTACAACCTGGTCTGGGGCCACACGAGCGACACCGGCTACTACAGCGTCTCCCAGGGCTCCGGCTCGATGAGCGAGAACCCGCTGTTCGTCAACGAGGCGGGCCGCGACCTGCGCATCACCTCCAACTCCCCGGCGCGCCTGCACGCCTCCAACGGCGGCGACATCGGCGCGCTCGCCTACGCCGGCCACCCGACGGTCGGCTTGCAGGGGCACCTCTACGACAACGCGACCTGGGGCGCCGGCACGCACCAGGTGCTCGGCGACATCACCGTCGAGCCGGGCGTCACCCTGACCGTCGAGGCGGGCGCCGACGTGCGCATGGCGGCCGACACCGACAGCATGGGCGGCAACGAGAACGCCGGACGCACCGAGCTGCGCGTGCTCGGGCGCCTGGTGGTCGCGGGCACCGCGGCCAACCCGGTGCGCTTCGGCTCGAGCGCGGCCGCGCCCGGGGGCGACGACTGGCACGGCATCCGGCTCCTCCCGAGCGCGGCCAACAGCGCCATCGCCCAGGCGATCATCAGCCACGCCAACATCGGCATCGTCTCCGAGGCCGACGCGACCAACCTTGTCTCCGGCGGCGAGATCACCGGGTGCCAGCAGTACGGCATCAGCGTGACCGGCGGCGCGGCGGTCTTCGACGGGGTCAAGGTCCACGGCAACGGCAGCTACGGCGTCTACGTGAGCAACGCCAGCCCCGACCTCATCAACCTCGTCGTCTTCGCCAACGCCGGCCGGGGAATCCACGTGACGGCCTCGGGCTCGACCGCCCGCACCGTGGACATTCTCAACTGCACCGTCGCCAACAACGCCGGCTACGGCCTCTACTTGAGCGGAAGCTACGGCGGCAACCTGACCGTCAACCTGCGCAACAACATCGTCGCCAGCAACGGCAACTACGGCGTCTACAACTACAGCGGCTACGCGACGGTCAACGCCTCCTACAACGACGTCTGGGACCACTCCTCGGGCCCCTACTACTCGGTGAGCGCGGGCGCCGGCTCCATCAGCGCCAACCCGCTGTTCGTAGACAGCGCCGCGGGCAACTACCACCTGCTCGCCAGCTCGCCCTGCATCGACGCGGGCCAGGCGCAGGCCGCGGTCACCCGCGACGCCGACGGGCTCAACCGCCCGATCGACGGCAACTCGAGCGGCACCGCCGAGACCGACATCGGGGCCTACGAGTTCAACCCGAGCGCCAACAAGTGGCCCATCGCCGACGCCGGCCCGGACCGGGTCGTCGAGAGCGGCAAGCCGGCCACTTTCAGCGGCGCAGGCTCCTACGACCCGGACGGCACCATCGTCTCCTACGCGTGGGACTTCGGCGACGGCTCGACCGGCAGCGGCGTCACGGTCACCCACACCTTCAGCGGCGGCACCGACCGCGTCGTCACCTTGACCGTGACCGACAACGACGGCGCCACCGCCACCGACACGGTCAACGTCGAGGTGAACCTGCCGCCGGTCGCCGACGCGGGCCCGGACAAGCACGAGGATGTCGGGGTCACCGTCAGCTTCAGCGGGGCCGGCTCGAGCGATCCGGACGGCACC
>JBMNNX010000327.1:0-6592 GCA_050942745.1 Myxococcales bacterium | reverse complement strand
TTGCCCGAAGCGTCGCGCGGGGCCGCGTCCAGGCGCTCCTCGCCGGCGCTTCACGGTTGAGCCCGCGACTGCGCAATGCGAGCCGGCAAACGCCCGGGCGCCGGTCCGAACACTTTGTCGCCCTAGCCCCTTCTGGTAGCATCCCGGCAATTGACGCGCCCCCAGATCGAGCGGGCCGCGACTCGCCCGGAGCAGTCCTTTGCCTTTCAAGGTGCTCGTCGTCGACGATTCCAAGAGCACGCGCGAGTTCATCGCCGCCGCGGTGGAGCAGCTCGAGGGCTTCAGCGTCGTCGAGTCCGCGAGCGGCTTCGAGGCGCTCAAGGTGCTGCCGCGTCATCGGTTCGACCTGATCATCACCGACATCAACATGCCGGACATCAACGGGCTCGAGCTGATCAGCTTCTTGAAGAAGAACCCCAACTACCGCGAGACGCCGCTCTTCATCATCAGCACCGAGGGCTCGGAGGTCGACCGCGACCGCGGGCTGGCCTTGGGCGCCAGCGAGTACCTGGCCAAGCCGTTCGACCCCGATACGCTCATCGCGTTGGTGCGCCGCTACCTCCAGCCCGAATCTTGACCGGCCATGGCCTCTCCGAAGGCGCTCAACGAGTTCATCTCCGAGGCCCAGGAGATCATCGACACCCTGGCGAAGGATCTGCTGCTGCTTGGCGAGCAGCGGGCGGACCCGGACCCCGACCTCGTCAACCGCGTCTTTCGCGCCGCGCACTCGCTCAAGGGCCTGTCTGGCATGTTCGGCGTCAGCCGCATGTCGCACCTCGCGCACTCGACCGAGGACCTGCTCGACGACGTGCGGATGGGGCGCGTCGGCCTCGCCGACGACGTCCTCGATCTGCTGCTCGAGGTCATCGAGGTCTTCCAGCGCATGCTCGGCGAGCTGAGCTCGGGAGACGAGGGTGAGGGTCAGGGCGGCGGCACCGACGAAGCGGCGGCGGCGCTCGCCGACCGCATCGTCGCGCGGCGCGAGGGCAAGCCGCAGGCGCCCGCCGACCCGCTCGACGCCATCGGCCTCGACCCGAGCGTGCGTGCGGTGCTCACCGAGTACGAGGAGCACCGGCTCCGCGAGAACGTGAAGAGGGGCGTGGCCCTGATGCGGGTGCGGGCCGACTTCGACCTCGCCGACTTCGACACGGGGCTCGCCGAGCTGAACAAGCGCCTCAAGCCGCTGGGCGAGGTCATCAGCACGCTGCCTTCGTCCGACCCGACCTCGAGCGGTGGAATCGCCTTCGACCTCATCTTCGGAACGGGCAAGCCCGCCGCGCAGACCGAGGCCGCGATCGAAGGGCTGCCGGCGAAGGTCCATCCTTTCGGCAAGCCGCCGGCGGCCGCGCCGGTCGAGCCATCGCCGCGCGCCCCGCGGGCGCCCGCGCGCCCTGCCGCCGACGCGCCGGCCGCGCCGCCGCCGTCGCCGCCGCCCGCCGCCGGGCGAGGCGAGGAGCGGCGCGAGGCGCCCGCGGCCCCCGCGGAGCCGCCGCCTCCCGCGCCCGCGCTGATGCCCGAGCGGCGCCGCGCCACGGAGTCGGTCGCCGACGTCTCGCTGCGCAGCGTGAGCCAGACGGTTCGCGTCGATATCCGCAAGCTCGACCGGCTGATGAACATCGTCGGCGAGCTGGTCCTCGCCAAGACGAACCTGCAGCGGGTCACCGAGGCCATCCGCGCCGGGACGCTCTCCGAGACCACGGACCCCGGCGCCGAGCTGCAGCGCGACATCCGCGTGCTCGAGCGCAAGCTCGACGAGCTTCAGAAGGGCATCCTCGAGGTGCGGATGGTCCCGCTCGGCCAGGTCTTCGACAAGCTGGCGAGGATGATCCGCAAGATCGCCCGCGAGGCGGGCAAGGAGATCGACTTTCGCATCTCCGGCGGCGACGTCGAGCTCGACAAGCTCATCGTCGAGGACCTCTCCGACCCGCTGATGCACATCATCCGCAACGCGATCGATCACGGCATCGAGGTGCCCGACGAGCGCGTCAAGAAGTGCAAACCACGCCGCGGCGTCGTCTCCCTCGCCGCCAGGCAGAAGGGCAACCACGTCCTCATCGAGATCGGCGACGACGGGGCGGGCATCGACGAGGAGAAGGTGCGCGCCTCGGCCATCGAGAAGGGGCTCACCACCGCGCAGGCGGCGCGCGACCTGACCCGCCGGGACCTGCTCAACTTCATCTTCATCCCCGGCTTCTCGACCGCGCCGCGCGTCAGCGAGCTGTCGGGCCGCGGGGTCGGCCTCGACGTGGTGAAGACCAACATCGCCAACCTCTCGGGCATCATCGACGTGCGCAGCGCCGTGGGCGAGGGCACGACGATAGGCATCACGCTCCCGGTGACGCTGGCGATCATCCGCGCGCTCGTCATTTCGGTCGCCGGCCGCACCTACGCCTTGCCGCTCAACTCGGTGCTCGAAATCCTCTCCATCGACCGGGCGGCGGTGCGCACCATCGAGACGCGCGAGGTCATCGACGTGCGCGGGACGACCCTGCCGCTCGTGCGGCTCTCGGCGCTCTTTCGCCTCAAGGGCCCGCCGCCGCCCGCCCAGCTCTACGTCGTCGTCGTCGGCCTGGCGCAGGAGCGGCTCGGCATCGCCGTCGATCACCTCGTCGGCCAGCAAGACGTGGTGGTCAAGCCGCTCGGGCCGGTGCTCGCCGGCGTCAAGGGCATCGCCGGCGCGACCGATCTTGGCCACCAGCGCACCGTCCTCGTGCTCGACGTCGGGGCGATCATCGAGGAGGTGCTCGCCGGCGAGCGCGTGATGCTCGAGGCGAGCGCCTGAACAGCCCATGTACGAGAACCACTTCGGCTTGAGCGCCAAGCCATTCGGCAAGACGCCGGATCCGCGCTTCTTGTACCGGGGCAGGCAGCACGCCGAGGCGCTCGCGCGGCTGCTCTTCGCGGTCGAGGAGCGCGAGCTCGCCGTGCTCACCGGCGAGATCGGCGCGGGCAAGACGATGCTGTCTCGCGCGCTCATCGACGAGGCGGGCGAGCGCTGTCGGTTCATCCTCGTCCTCAACCCGCGGCTGACCGCGGCGGGGCTGCTCAAGGCGGTCGCCGAGGGCATCGGCGTGAGGAAGAAGCGCGGCGTCGGTCCGGAGGACCTCGCCGAGCGGCTCGCGGCGCTCGACGCCGAGGGCCGCTTCCCCGTCGTGCTCGTCGACGAGGCGCAGCTCCTCTCCAAGGCGGTGCTCGACGAGCTGCGCCTGCTCACCAACCTGCAGCTCGACGACCGCAACCTCATCGGCGTGGTTCTGCTCGGTCAGCCCGAACTGCGCGCCCGGCTGCGAAAGCCCGCCTGCGAGGCGTTCCGGCAGCGCGTCGGCGCGACCTACCACCTCGGCCCGCTCGACCGCGAGGAGCTCGGCAACTACGTCGCCCACCGCCTGAGAGTCGCGGGGCGCACCGGGCCGCTCTTCACCGAAGGCGCGCTCGACGTCGTCCACAAGGCGAGCGCAGGGGTGCCACGTCGGGTCAACAACCTGTGCGCGAGCGCGCTGCTCGAGGCCTTCGGGCGCGGCGCCTCCATGATCGATGCGGAGATCGCCGAGAACGTGGTCCGGGACTTCGAGACGGTGCTCGGCACCTGACCTCGACGCGCCGGACTGCGCCGAGGCGCAGAACGGGCGAGCGACCCAAGAGGGTAGGCGATCGGCGAGCGTGCGTGTGCCGAAAAGCCTAATAACAATGCGCAATTGGCGATTGCCCAAGACGGCCCTTCCAAGGCCCCTGGACGGCCCGCTGAGCGGCTGAGCGAGGGCCAGCCTTATTTACCTAGGCCAGGCGGCCCAAAACTCGTCCTGGGGCATTCTGTGGCCTCAGGGGGGCATTCCTTCGGTTTCGGGCCAGGAAAATGCCGCCTCCTGCGCCGGCGGCGAGGGCTCGCCGATGCCCGCCGGGTGGAGCTGCCCAGGGGCGGATCTCCGGGCGCCAACTGGAGCCGGCCGTTTGCTGCGCTACAATCGCGGCCGATGGACTTCCTCGAGATTCGCAAACGCGCGAAGGCGCAGCGGCCAGCAGCCGACCCGCCGCCTGCGAAACCGCCCGCGCCGCCGGAGGGGGCCGAGGTGCGCACCGAGACGGCGCGCGACGCGCTCGAGGATCCGGGATTGCCGCTGCCGCGGAAGGCTCCTTCTCCCGAAGCGCCGCCGCGCGGCGCCGACTCGCGGGCGAGCCCGCCCGCCGATCCGCTCGCCGAGTTCTTCTTCCGGCCGGACGAGGGCGCCGGTGAGCTCGAAGAGCTCGCGGCCGGGCTCGAGGTCGTCCCGGAGGTGGAGGACGAGGTCCCGCGCGAGCTGCTTGGGTTCGTCCTCGCCGGTGAGGAGTACGCGGTCGAGCTCGATCTCGTCCGCGAGATAGTGAAGGTGCCGGCCATCACCGAGGTGCCGCGCGCGCCCGCGGAGATCATGGGGATCATGAGCCTGCGCGGCGAGGTGATGCCGGTCTTCGACCTGCACAAGCGGCTCGGGCTGCCTGCCCCCGCCGAGCCCTCGCGCCGCGCCTGCGTGGTCATCGTCGACCTCGGAACCGGGCCCGCCGGCGTTCAGGTGGACGGAGTCGATCAGGTCGTGCGCCTCAAGCCCTCGGCCATCGAGCCGCCGCCTCCCGGGCTCGGCGCAGGCGTCGAGTCCGAGTACCTGTCGGGAATCGGGCGGCTCAAGGACCGCATGTACGTGCTGCTCAACCTGCGCGCGGTGCTCGCCCGCCCGCGCCCGTTCTCGGGAGAGCGGCGATGAGCGCGCAGCCCGCCCCCGCGCCCAAGCCGGCGCAGCCCGAGCAGACCCGGGCCGACGAGATAGTCCAGCTCTGCGCCTTCGTCGTCGGCGGTGAGGAGTACGTCGTCGACATCATGCGCATCAGCGAGATCATCCAGCCGCTGAAGATCACCGCGGTCCCCCACGCGCCCGAGTGCATCGAGGGCGTTATCAACCTGCGGGGCGCGATCATCCCCGTCGTCGATCTACGCAAGCGCCTATCGCTGCCGCAGACCAAGCCGACCAAGAAGAGCAAGTACATCATCTGCAACGTCGGCGGCCGCCGGGTGGGCCTGGGCGTCGACGCGGTGACCGAGGTGATGCGAATCCCGCGCTCGTCGATAAAGCGGACGCCCTCGCTGCTCGGGCAGAAGGGACCTCGGTTTTTCCTGGGAGTCTGCGGGCCGGCCGACGCGCTCAAGCTGCTGCTCAACGTCAAGGCGCTGCTCGAGTCGGACGAGAAGGTCCCGGGCGCAGCGGCCCGAGCGCTCGCCCGCGAGCAGTCGGGCGCGGGCTGAGAGGGTCGGCGGAGCTGTCGGGGCGAGCCTTTCGTCGGGGGCGCTCCGCGAGCCGGAATGATTGAGGAGCCTCATGGAAAAGGAGCAAGACCGCCCGCGCGAGCGCCTGTGTGACCCGGACCCCGAGGTGCGCTACCGCGCCGTCATGGAGCTCGACCGCGCGGACATCGGGTCGCTTCTGTCCCGGCTCTCCGACGAGAACTGGCGCGTGCGCAAGGCGGCCGTCGAGCGCCTGGCCAACCTGCCAGACCCGTCCGAGGTCATCGGCGCGCTGATCGAGCGGCTGTGGGACGCCGACGACGCCGGGGCGAGGAACTCGGCCGCCGAGGCGCTCGCGCGCATCGGCGGGCCGGCTATCCCCCCGCTCGCCGCCTGCCTGCGCGTCGAGGACTGCGACGTTCGCAAGCTCGCAGCCGACGTGCTCGGCGACATCCGGGATCCGGCTGCCAGCCCCGCGCTCGTTGCCGCCCTCGGCGACGCCGATCAGAACGTGCGCGTCGCTGCCGCCGAGGCCCTCGGCAAGGTCGGGGGCGCCGAGGCCGCCGGCGCCCTCGAGGCAATCCTCGGCTCGGCCGACGGCCTGCTGCAGCTCGCAGCGCTCAACGCGCTCGCGCGGATAGGCCGCGCTCCGCCGATCGGCGTGTTGGCGCCCCTGGCCCGCGAGCGGTTCCTCAAGCGGTCGGTGCTGCGTCTGCTCGGCTGGACCCCCGGCCGCGCCTCCCTCGAGATCGTCGCCGAGAGCCTCAAGGAGTCTGCCCGCGGGACGCGCGAGGAGGCGTTCGCCGCGCTCGCCTCGCAGCTCGAGCTCGGGCACGAGAAGCCCCAGGCCATCACCCAGACCCTGCTCGCCGCGCTCAAGCACCCCGCGCGGCTCGCGCAGCTCGCGCGCGAGGCGCTGGATGCGTCGGGCCCGCGCGCGGTCGCCGGCGCGATGCGCGTGCTCGGCATGGTCGGCGAGCCGTCCGACGCGCCAGCGATAGCCGCGGCGGCGCGCGGCGAGGTGCTGCGCGACGCCGCGGTCACCGCGCTGCAGGCGATGGGGGTCGGCGCCGGCCCCGCGCTGGTCAAAGTGCTGCCGGACTTGCAGCCAGAGGCGCGGCTCGTCGCCATTGAGGCGCTCGCCCGGCTGCGCGAGCGCTCGGCGTTGAGCGCGCTCGTCGAGGTCGCCGAGGAGGGGACCGAGCCCGAGCGACTCTTGGCCGTCGAGGCCCTCGGCGCGCTCGGCGACAGCGGGGCCATCGAGGCGCTTTTCGCGCTGGTGGAGGAGGGTGAGCTCGCCGCCCCGGCGGCCGAGGCGCTCGCCGCGCTCGGCAAAGCCGA
>JBMNNX010000043.1:0-31691 GCA_050942745.1 Myxococcales bacterium | reverse complement strand
CCGCCTCGGCAGCCAGCCAATAGGCCCGAGCGCTCGCGCAGTCTCCTCCCAGCGTTTCAGGCTTCGCACGACTCTCTAAGTCCGTCACGACGGGGACGGGCGAGGACTTACAATTGGACTACGCATAGAGTGAGCGGTAGAGTCGGCAAAGTTGGTTTCAGAACTCAAGCCGGGGCATGCCCAATGAAAATGGCGTCGTTCGGCCCAGTCTCTGGCGCCGACTTGTTGAAGAGCTCGATCCTTGAGGCCAAATCCGCGCTCGGCGTCCCGCCCAAGCTTGGGCTGCTGTTCCTGCCGATCGACGCTCCCCACGCCCAAATCCTCGAGCTCGCAGGCGAGCAGTTGGGCGCTCCGGTAGTCGGGGCGACGACCGGCGGCGCGGCTTTCACCGAACGCGGCTTCACTCGCGACGGAATCGTCGGCGCGCTGCTCGGAGGCGACGTGGAGATCGCCCTCTCCGTCGCCAAGGGCATCTCGAAGTCCCCTGACGCGCTGCCGAGCGCCATACGCTCGCTCTCCGAGAAGCTGGGCCGACAGGCCGCCGTGCTGACGCTCGCCGACGCGTTCGCCTGCGACGGCGAGGCTCTGGTGAGCGCGCTGCGCGAGTCAACGCGGGTCCACGTGAAGCACTTCGGCGGAACCGCCGGCGACAACTGGACTTTCAAGGGCACGCGCGTCTTCGCAGAGGGCACGGTGCTCTCCGACGCGGCGGTCTTCGTCGGCCTGTCTACCTCCGCGCCGCTGTCGATGTCGGTGCACCACGGCTGGTTCGCCGCCGAAGGCGGGCGCGAGCTTCAGGTGACCAGCGCCGACGGAACCGTCATCAAGACCCTCGACCGGCGTCCCGCGGTCGAGGTCTACACCGAGGAGCTCCAGCGTCTCGGCCTGCTCGCCAAGGGCGAAGAGGTCGTCAAGGTGCTCGCCCTGTACGAGCTGGGCGTGAAGACGCCCTTCGGCGAGCAGCTCAAGATCCGCGCTCCGCTCGCGGTCGGCGCCGACGGCTCGATCACGGTCGCGAGCAGCCTCCGCGAGGGCTCAATCGTCCGAATCGTCACCACCACGCCGGATCGGCTGATCGAAGCCGCGGGCGTGCTCGCCTCGCGGGTTCTCAAGCCGCTTCAGACCAAGGGGCTTCGCGGCTCGCTGGTCTTCGACTGCGCTGCCCGGCTCCAACTCCTCGCCGACCGCTACGGCGAGCAGGTCCACGCGTTCCGGGGCGGCGGCACACACCCGCTGCTCGGCATGGCCTGCTATGGAGAGATCGCCAAATTCGCCGGGAGTGTCGAGGGGTTCCACAACACGACCGCAGTCATGGTGGGCTGGTAGGTTTCCGGCATGCTCGGGCTAGGGGTGGCGCGGCGGGCGAGGCGCTTTCTGCGCCCCGCTGCGCTCCTGGCGATCGGGTTGGCCGCGGCGCTCGCGTGCGTCGCGTGGTCTCGCTCCTTGCAGCGCCAGGAGGCGGATCGGATTGCCCTGGCGCTTGCCGCGGCGCTCGAAGGACAGTCCCAGCCTGTCGAGGCGGTGGTCGCGCGTAGCGCGGCCGTCGCCTGGGCTCGGGTCGAGCCTTCCGGGACGCGCCTCCCTGCCCCGGACGCGCCGGGGGTCATCGAGGTCGAGGCTCCGCTCAAGTCCGGCGCTCGGCTGCGGCTTGGGGTCGCCCGCGGCGAGGTCGGCGTCGGCGCGGCGCCGCTGGCCGGGCTCGGCCTCGGGTGGCTGCTCTTCGCCGGCGCGGTCGTGCTGCGTTTCCGCCGGCGAGCAGATCGGGCGCGCCCCGAGCAACCCGTCGAGCCCAAGCCCGAAGTCGCTTGCGACCAGCGGCTTGCTCTGATGGCGCGCGCTCTCCACGGATCGCTCGAAGAAGCGGCGCATGAGGTCGCGAGGAGAGCGGCCGACGGCGGGACGCAGCGGGTCGAAGAGCAGGTGAGCGGCGCCGCGTACCGGGTCGAGCAGGTCGCCGGGCTCGTCAGTCAAGCCGCGCTCCTCTCCGAGCGACTCGCCAGCCTGGCTCGAGGCTCGACCGCTTCGTCCAGCCAGGGGCAGAAGGCGGTCACGGCGAGCATCGAGGCGGTGCGCGGGCTGCAGCAACGCGTCGAAGAGATCACCCGGGCGATGGCCGAGTTCATCGAGCGGACCAAGGCGATCGCCGAGATCGTCGAGAACGTCCGCGAGCTCTCCGAGCGCTCGAACATCCTCGCGCTCAACGCCGCGCTCGAGGCGGCGGCCGCCGGCGAGCACGGGCGGGGCATCTCGGTGGTCGCCATCGAGATGCGCTCTCTGGCCGAGCAGTCGCGCGCGGCCACCCTGAGCGTGCGCAAGCACCTGCTCGAGATCCACCGCTCGACCCGCGCGGCGGTCGCAGCTCTCGAGGGCGGTCGCCTCGCGGCCGCCGAGACGATCACTCACGCCGAGACGGCCGGCAGCGCCATCGAGAAGCTGTCTGCCTCGGTCGGCGAGGTCGCCGAGACCGCGCTCCAGCTCGACTCGAGCACTCGTGAGCAAGCCGGCGACATCGAGCAGCTCGTCGCCGCTCTCACCGAGCTCTCCTCCACCTTGGCCGAGGCCGCTGCAGAGACCGCCGGGCTCGCGCGAATCGAGACGATGCTCCAGGAGCTCGCCGGGCAGGCCGAGCAGCTTGCTCGCAGGCTCGACGTCCCGCTGCAAGCGCCCGCCGAGACGGAGAAGAGCGCGGCCTCTTGAGCGGTGGCTCCGGAAGAGAGGCCCGACGCGCTCTGCGCCGTTTCCCCGGCCTCGCCCGCCGCCGACTGCTGGCTCGAGAGCAGAGCCGACTATTAGATCGATAGTGCCCATCGCCTCGGCTCCCTCTGCCGGCGCGGTCGAGGCTGAGCGCGACCGAAGCGCATTCGGCTCTACGACTGTCCGGGAGGCCCGGCGTCGGCCGGCCGCGTTTGCAGCAGCAAGCTCGTCCCGAGGCCGAGGAGCGCGAGCGCCGTGAGGAGCGTGAACCCGAGCGCGAAGCCTCCGGTCGCCTGCCGCAGCCAGCCTATCAGCGCCGGCACGAGAAAAGCGCCCAAGCCTCCGGCCGCGCCTACCAGGCCGGTGACCGTGCCTGAGCTCTGAGGAAACCGCTCGGCGACGAGCTTCCACAGGGCCGCCGTCCCCACGCCTATGCCGAGCGCGAGGACCGGCAGCGAGGCGAAGAGCACCGCGCGGCCGGGAAGAAGGTCCATCGAGAGCGCGGAGACCGCGATGACGGCGAGCGCGGCGTCGAGGACGCGGAAACCGCCGAAGCGATCGGCGAGCCTTCCGGCCAGGGGCCGCACCAGGGAAGCGACGCTGGCGAACCCGGCGGCGTACGCCGCGGCTTCGTCGAGGCGCAGCTCGTAGGCCCCGGCGAGGTAGGTCGGCACGTAGACCGAGAACCCGAGCAGGTCGCCGAGCGTCACCAGCCCGATGAAGCAGAATCCCCAGACGGCCGGCTCGCTGCGCAGGTCCGAGAGGCGCTTCGCGGGCGCGCTCTGGCGCGCGGGCGATGAGGGCGGATCGGCCCCGAGGAGCCAGAACGCGAGCGCCGCGGCCGCGAGCAGCGGCAGGAGAGCCAGGAACGGCGCGTTCCCGCCGGAGCTCTCGGCGAGGCGGGGCGCGAAGAAGTCAGCGAGCGCGAGCCCGAGCCCGCCGAGGCCGTAGACGCCGAGCGCGAATCCCTTCCGCTCCGGAAACCACCCCGCGAGATAGGGGATGCCGACGGGGAAGGCCGCGTTGCCGATTCCCAGCCAGAAGCTCCAGAACATGAGCCAGCCGTACGACTTGGCGGTGCCAATGAGCGCGACCGGAACCAGCAGCATCGTGAGCAACCCCACGTAGACGCGCCGGGAGCCGAACCTGTCCGCGAGCGCTCCGGTCGGGACGCGCGCAATGATGCCGATGAACAGGGGCATGGCGACGAGCAGCCCGGCCTGAGTCGGCGAGAGCCCGAAGCGCCGTGTCAGCAGCGGCGCGAGCGGCGACGTGAGCGAGCGGGCGGCAAAGCACAGCACGTAGGCGAGCGTCACCAGGATGAGCGCTCGAAGCGCTCCGGCGCCATGTCCTTCGCGGGCCAAGAGTGCCTCTCAAGCGGCGCGCGCGGGCCGGTGGCCTCTGCGGACCGGGTGCCGGCGGCCGCCTCCGTCGACAAACAGAACGTGGGCACGTCTCGCCGCGATAGCGCCCGCCCGGGCAGGCGCGTGCGCGCCCGCGGAAGCGAACGGTGAGGCGGAGCGCCGTCCTTCGTGCCGGCGCTGGAGTGTGCGCGGCTGCCGGCGTCGAGTCCTCGGTCGGAATCTCCGGAGGTAGCTCAGGGCGATGCTGGCGGAGCGGCGGGCGTTGGGGACTTCCTGAAAGGCCAGGCCATCAGCGCGATGCCGACCACGAGGAGCACGTCGGCGACGTTGAAGACTCCAGTGCGCACCGGCCCGACCCCGAGCTGCATGAAATCGACGACGCGGCCTTCATTGAAGATCCGGTCGATAAGGTTGCCGAAGCCGCCAGCGACGATGAGCGCGCCGACGATAAGCCCGCTCCACGACAGCTCCTTCCGCAGCAGCAGCACAAAGACCCCAGCGACCAGCGCCACGCCGACCCCGACGACGAAGATCCAGAAGCGGAGCTGCGGCCCCAGGCTGTTGCCCAGGCCGAGGAAGGCCCCGGGGTTTTCGACGTAGACGAGCTTGAACAGCCCGCCGAGGAAGAGCGACGGCCCCTGTCCCATCAGCTCCCGCTGCGCGAGCTCCTTGGTCGCCTGATCACAGCCGACGAGGGTCAAGAGCAGCGGCGCGAGCAGCAGCGCGCGGAAGGAACGGGAGACCGAGGCCATGGGAGTCCTCCTGGCAGACGTCCGAACAAGCATCGGCACAGAGTATTCCGCGGGGGCGGCCGGCCTGCTCTCTTCTCGAGCGCGCGCTCCGCCGCGCACCGATCCCTTCCGCGGCTGCTCGTCATCGCTGAAGGTCGAGCCCGGCGCGCCAACGCGCTTGCAGTCGCATCCGGCCGCCTTCATCCTTCGCGCGATGGCGAGCAAAGGACGTCCCTACCGCACGGTCATAATCGAAGGCTTCAAGGTCCTCATCGGACGGGCAAGCGAGGACAACGACTACCTCACCTTCAAGGTGGCCGAGCCGAACGACCTCTGGCTGCACGTCGGCGGCGGCACGCCAGGCAGCCACGTCGTCATCCGCAATCCCGAGCGCGTCGAGGTGCCGCAGTCGGTGGTCGAGGTCGCCGCCGCCGCGGCCGCCTGGTACTCGAAGGCGCGCGGCGCCCCGAAGGTCGAGGTCCACGTCTGCCGGGCCGCCCACGTCTCCAAGCCCCGCGGCGCGCCGCCGGGCCTGGTCGAGATCTCGAAGGTTAAGAGGGTCAAGGTGAGGCCCGCGGCTCCGGCGGGCGCCGAGGACCAGCCGGTCTGAAGACGCTTCGATTCAAGCGCTGGAGCAGAGGCCGGTTTCCCAAGCGCAAGCCAATGGCCGCGCGGCCGATGGTGCGTGCCTCACCGAAGAGCCATCGACCCAGGTCGGCGTCGCCCGCCCACTGAAGTCGCTCCCGCCCCCTACCGCGAGCGCTCCGAGGCGGTAGCCGCCTGACCACCGTCCTCAGGCGCACCTCCGAAACGGCGCTCACTCTGTCTCTCACCTGAACGAATGACGACATGTCAGGGCCGCCGTGGCATCGCACCGGCAGCAGCGGTGGGGCTGGTTGGCATTTGCGCTCAGGCAATGAGGCCGGTCGCAGGCACCCAAAGCCTTTCATTACTACTGGGAAGAGCGAGTTTGATGAGACGGATTCTTGTTGGCTTATTGTGTGCCTTTCTTGCCGTCGCATGTGGTTCGACCGAGAAGCCCGCTGGCCCGTCATTGGATGCGGGGGCCGCCGACAGCAGTGTCGAGGCGGACGCGAGCATTGACGACGCTGGCGTAGAAGACGCTGGCGTAGACGACGCGGGCGTAGACGACGCGGGCATCGACCACGACGCGGGCCTCAATCATGGGCCGCAGCTCGCCGAGCTTGCAGACCTGACGATGGTCGAGGGCGAGACCAGAGCGATCACGCTCTCGGCGACCGACGAAGACGACGACGCACTCACCTTCGCCCTCACCGCGGGCCCGAGCTGGGCCTCGCTCAGTGACGACACCCTCACCCTGGCCCCGACAGCAGGCACGGCCGGCGAGCACAACTTCACCGTCGAGGTCTCTGACGGCGCCCTTTCTGACTCGAAGAGCTTCAAGGTGATCGTCGAGCTCGCCGCTCCGGTCCTCTCCGGCCTCGACCAGCGTGCCGGAACCGCCTCGGGCTCCCCCTCCGTCTCGCCGGGCGCAGAAGTCAGTGCGCTCCCCTTCCTTCACGCCACCGTCGCAAACCTTCCGAGCGGCGAGCAGGTACGCCTCGAAGCCGAGGTCGTCCTCCAGTCCGCGGCCTTCTCCGGCACCCCCTCCGTCCGTGGCGAGCTCGCCGCTCCGGGCGAGCTACTCCTCGCTCTCGAGCCGCTTCGCGCCGGGACCTACAAGTGGCAGATGCGCGCGGTGGACGTGGCGGGCAACGCGAGCGACTGGCTAGCCTTCGCCCAAGGCGGCGCGGCTTTCACCCTCCTGCCTCAGACGCTCGAAGGCTCTCTGGAGATCGCCGGCGGCGCGGACTTCACCAACTCGACCTCCGTCTCCCTGGCCATCTCGGCGACCCCGGCCCCTGGCGCCACGCTCGAGCGCATGCGCTTCTCGACCGACGGCGTCGCCTACACCGGTTGGGAGTCCTTCCAAGCCACCCGCGCCTTCCTGATCGCTCCGGCGACCGAGGGCCTCAAGAGCATCTTCGTGCAGCTCGAGGACTCCCTCGGCAACACCGGCACCTTCTCCGATCAGATCACGCTCGACACCACCGCGCCGCAGGGCTCTCTCCATCAACGCGGGCGCTGACTTCACCGCCCAGCTCGACGTGACCCTGACGCTCCAGGCGACCGACGCCAACGGTCTTGCCGAGGTCTGCTTCAGCGAGGATGGCTCCACATGGTCCGACTGCGCGCCGTTCGCCCAGAGCGTCGCCTACACCTTCGCTCCCACCGACGGCCTGCGCACCGTCTATGCCCGGCTCACCGACGTCGCCGGCAACGTGGCGCAGGTCCAAGACTCCATCGTCCTCGACACCGTCCCCCCGAGCCTCTCGCTCGCCATCAACGGCGGGGCCCAGTTCACCAACAGCGCCGAGGTCACGCTCGCACTGACCGGCGATGACTCGACTTCCGGTCTCGAATCGATGAGCTTCTCCAACGACGGGACGACCTGGTCGCTTCCCGCCGCGTTCGCCGCGAGCTTTGCCTGGACGCTTTCGGCTGGCGACGGCGCGAAGACTGTCCACGCGAAGCTGGTCGATCGCGCGGGCAACGAGGTCTCGGCCCAGGCCACCATCACCGCCGACCTCACCGCACCCACCCTGACGAGCTTCAGCATCAACTCCGGCGCGACCTATACGAACTCGCTCAACGTCACCGGAAACAACAGCGCGAGCGACGGCACCGGCAGCGGCCTCGCCGAGATCTGCATCGGCACCGCGGCCCTCCCGACGAGCTGCCAGCCCTATGGCGCGGCGCCGACCGCCACGCTCCAGGGACCGGATGGAGAGAAGACGCTCTACGCGCGGGTCAAGGACCGCGCGGGCAACTACTCCGACGTCCTGAGCGACGCGATCACCCTGGACATGACGCCCCCGACGATTACCGCGCTCACCCTCAACGGCGGCGCCCCCTACGCGACGAGCCGAAACCTGGTCGCCGAGACCACGGCAACCGACGCGGTCGAGATCGCCTTCTCCGTCGACGACGGCGCGACGTGGAGCCCGTGGCAGGCCTGGAGCGCCAGCACCACCTGGCAGCTTCCGGCCACCGAGCAGGCCTACACCGTGTTCGCGCGGGTCAAGGACCGCGCGGGCAACCTGAGCGCAGCGCCCCACCCGAGCGATTCGATCACCCTCGACATGACCCCGCCGAGCGGGACGGTGCTCATCAACTTCGGCGCCGAGGCGACCAATGACCCGGCCCTCGTCCTTACGCTCACGAGCGACCCGGATACCGCGCGCTGCATCAAGCAGACCAATCAGGCGCCCGCCCCGACCGATGCGTGTTTCCTCGCCTACTCGCCCGGCGCCTACTTCACCGTCACCAGCACCGACGGGCAGAAGACCGTCTACGTGTGGTTCAAGGACCACGCAGGTCTCGTCGGCACGGCGGCGAGCGATTCGATCATCCTCGACACGGTCGCTCCCTCGGCCGTCGCCAACCTTACGGTGCGCCCAGGCCACCGGCAGGTCGAGCTCTCATGGGACCCGGCCACCGACGCCAGCAGCGGGATAGACCAATACGAAGTCATGGTCTCGGCCCCGACGAGAGTCATGCAGGTGGAGGGCACCTCGCTCGTGGTCACCGATCTGCAGAATGGGGTGGGGCAACCCTTCCGGGTTTTCGCCGTGGACAAAGCCGGCAACCGCTCGGCGGCCGTTATGAAGACCAGCACCCCGCGCTACCCCTTCACGCCCAAGTACTCGCTCCCGACTTCGGTCACGCTCTATGCAGCGAATATGGCCGTCATGGGCGAGACGCTGTTCGTGGGCGAAGGCGGCATGATGCTGAAATCGACCGACCTTGGCGCCACCTTCACCCGCATCGATCCGCGCGTCGATACCGATCTGCGTGCGATTTCGATGAGGCGATCGCTTCGAAGGTGGTCCTAGTCGGAGCCCAAGGAACAATCCTCTACAGCTCCGATCGTGCGCGATGGGAGCGCGCGGCAACCAGCGGCACGGGTGACCTCTATGGCGTCACCTACGCCCAGGGTCGCAGCATCGTCGTCGGCGATGGAGGCATCCTCACCAGCACCGACGCCATGACGTATCAAGAGGTAACGAGCGCGGGTGCGCTGCCGAATTTCCGCGCGGTCGCAGCCTCGCGCAATGCGGTCGTCGCCGTCGGAGAAAACGGCGCCGTCTGGCGCTCCCTCGACGGCATCTCCAACTGGCAGCCGGTCGCTCTCCCTGCGACACACAGCCAGATGAGCCTCAAGGCCGTTGCTGGCGACCAATCTCATTCCGTGCTTTGGGCTGGCGGAATTGGGCCACAAGGGCAAAGCGGACTGCTGCGCTCCACGGACGATGGCGCCACCTGGAGCGTCGTCAACAGCAACAACTTGGTCGGGAAAGAGATTCAGGCCGTTTCGCTTCGCGAACTGACCCCCTCCGCCGTCTACGTCTCCGGCAGGGACTCCGCAACTTCCTCCCTGACCAAGGGCTTCATTGCGCTGATCGACAGCAACGGGAACTACACGGACACAAACGCCAATTCCGTGGCAGACAATATCCGTGGGCTCGAGACGAGCACGCAGCACATGTTCGCCGTGGGCGATAAGGGCGTTATCTTGAAGCTTAACAACGGAACTCTTGGGGTCATTTCCGACACGCAGATGCTCTCTTTTCTTGACTTCACCGCGTTCCACATGGCCAAACGCGACGACCGGCTATTTCTGCCAGTACTTGCTCATATCTACGACTGACTCCTTCCGGAGCCTTTTTGCGGAGCAGTATCAAAACGGTTTCTGGCCTGAGCGCGCCCACACCATCCAAGGTCTTTGCTGTGGCACCCGGTGGAAAGATCTTCACCGGCCAGGGCCCCAGACAGCAATGGGCCGTCAGCACACCGCTCTCCGCAGATCTCTATGGAATCGATTGCGCGTCGGCGAATGCGTGCCTCGCCGTCGGCGCGGACGCCGCGATCGTCGGCTATGACGCTTCGGGCTGGGCAGCGCGCAGCATCTCGCCGGGCGGCGCCACCTATCGGTCGGTGGCGCACTATTTCGATGGCGAATTCTTCGCGATCATCGTTGGCGACAACGGTGCGCTCAATCGAATGAGCGGGGGTGGTTTCACCGCCGGGACCATCCCGGGAGCGCCGAATCTCAAGGAGGTCGACGTCAAGCCCACCTCTCCGCGCGTGGCCATTGCGGTGGGCGACGGCGGCACGATCGTCAGATCGACCGACGACGGCGCGACCTGGAGCTCAGTCTCCAGCGGCACGACGGTCAACCTGCGCTCGGTCGCCTACGTCGGCAACGACACCTGGTACGCGGTGGGCGGGCCCGAGCTGCTCAAGAGCACCGACAACGGCCAGACCTGGCGGAAGCTCTACACCGGGTTGACGACCACCGAGCTGCAGTACGTGCGGGGCGACAAGGTGAATCCCGACGTGGTCTGGCTCGCCGGGGCCAACGGCACCCTGCTCTACAGCGCGACGGGCGGCGAATAGCCTCTCGAGCTCTCGCGAGCGATGGAGGGCGGGGACGCACGAAGCGTCCCCGCCTTTCCCTTTTTTCTTGCGCCTGGGGTCCGGTCGCTACCGGATGCCGCCCTTGCGGCCCATGCAAGCCCGCTTCATCCTGCGCGCATGCTTCTCGTCCTCTCCTCCGGCTTTCTCGCCTTTGCCCGCCACGCCGGCGTCGCGCTCGGTCTCGAGAGGCTCGGGGTGCGCCCGTCGCGCATCTGCGGCGTGAGCTCCGGCGCGCTCGTCGGCTCGCTGCTCGCCGCGGGGCACTCCGCTTCGGCCGTCGCCGAGCTCGTCGCGGGGATCACGCCGCGCTCTTATCTCGCGCTGCGCCTCCCGTTTGCCGACGGAACCCCAGGCCTGTTCTCGCTCGATCCGCTGGTGGCGCTGCTGCGCGAGAAGCTCCCGGCGAGGTTCGAGGACCTCGAGACCCCGCTCGCCGTCGGCGTCGTCGAGCGCGCCACCGGCCGGACGGCCCTCCTCGACTCGGGTCCTCTGCCCGAGGCC
This sequence comes from Myxococcales bacterium, assembly GCA_050942745.1. Lineage (GTDB taxonomy): Bacteria > Myxococcota > Myxococcia > Myxococcales > UBA5297 > UBA10939. Next base: position 20,899 of record JBMNNX010000043.1, on the reverse strand, counting down.
GTCGCCGCGAGCTGCGCGGTGCCGGCCCTCTTCGCCCCGCGCAGGATCGACGGCCGGCTGCTGCTCGACGGCGGCGTCGCCGACCGGATCTTCCTCACCCCGCTGCTCGAGCGGCACCCGGCCGAGCACGTCGTGGTCCACCTCGTCGCGTCGTCGCGTTACCGGGCCGAAAAGCGGCAAGCGCGCGTGCGCGCGCAGCTCGAGGCCGCGGCGGCGCACGCGCGCGTCACGGTGATCGAGACGGAGCGCAGCCGGGCCTCGCTCTGGTCGCTCGGGGACGTCCTCCGGCAAGTCGAGGAAGCGAGCGCGGCGACGATCGCGGCTTTCGGGGCGACTGAAGGAGCGGCGTGACCGCTGACGAGCACGCGCTCTCCGACGGCGCGGGCGTCGCGGTGAAGGCCGGGAGCATGGCGGGTCTGCTCGACGAGGTTCAGCGGCGCGGCGAAATCGGCGCAGCGCCCGACGCGGCCGGGGTCCCGGCCTCGCAAGTCACGCCGCTGCGGGACGCCCTCGTCGATCGATGGCCGCGCCGCTCTTGAAGCGCGACTAGAAGCGCTCCCAGTGCAGCACCTCGTTGAGCGGGCGCTTGGTCGAGATCTGCGGTTGGGCGTCGCTGTAGCCGAGCGCGATCATCGCGACGAGCTTGTAGTCGTCCGGCGCGAACAGCAGGTTCTTGATGGCGTCGGCGTAGGGCTTCTTGTCGCCGGCCACCCAGCACGACTGGATGCCGAGGGCCGTCGCGGCGATGAGCATGCTGCCCGCGGCCAGGCAGCCGTCCTCGAGGTAGTACTTGGTCGGCTTGCTGAAGATGGCGATGCACGCCGGCGCCTCGGCGATGAAGCTGCCGCCGCCCTCGGTCAGCTCGGCGATGCGGCGACGGGTCGCGGCGTCGGCGACCACCACGAACTCCCAGGGCTGCTCGTTGCGGGCGCTGGGCGCGGCGCGGCCGGCGTTCACGATCGACTCGAGGTCGGCGCGAGAGAGCGGCTTGGAGGTGAAGCTGCGCGTGCTGTGGCGGGTCGCGATGGCGGTCAGGGCGTCCATTTCTCCTCCGGCGAAAGTTTGCGGGCAGTGCCTATCACGGCCTCGTGCGAGATGGGAGCGCGGGGACTCGGACTGTCGGTGTCTCCCCCTGGCGGCCATCCCGACTCTTGCCCTTCCAGCCGCGCGTCCTTGCCGCGAAGCGACACGTCGCCCTGTGTGAAAGCCCCCTCCTGCACGGCGCGCTGAGGGCGCGGTTCGTTCCCGGCAGCCAGGTGCGCGCCGCGCGGGAGGGCGTGCGGGGTAGGTGGCGCGCCCCGCCTGAGCCGATTCGGCGCCGAGGAATCGGGCCGGTTGAGTGCTTTCGTTCTGCCTCGTGTGATCGAAGCCGCCGAGACCGCCTTCCTCTCCTGCCGCGCTGGCGCCTACATCCTTGAGACAGCGACCCTTCCTATCTCTGCCCAACCAGCCGATCGTTCTTGCCTCGATGCGACACGCCGCCCCGAGTGAAAGCCCCCTCCTGCACGGCACGCTGAAGGCGCGGTTCGTGCCCGGCAGCCAGGTGCGCGCCGTGCGGAAGGGGGTGCGGGGGTAGGTGGCACGCCCCGCCCGATCCGATTCGGCGCAGAGGAGTCGGGCCGGTTGAATGCTTTCGTTCTGCCGCTTTATCCAGGCCGCCGAGACGGCGTCCCTCCCCTCCTCATGCGGAGCCGCCCGCCGTTACAACCGACAAAGCCCTCGCTCCTTTTCAAGAGCCGCGCGCCGCCACCATCGAGAGCGCCCTCCTCCATATCGAGAGCCGCCCTCCGCCCTCACCGACAGCGCCCTTTCACCGCTATCGAGCGCGGCCTTCCTCCTCATCAAAGACAGCCGTCGCTCCTGCGCCTCCCCGCCCACTGCCACCTTCGGCGATTCGCCTTCGCTCATCGTCTGTGTTTGCCCCGAACCTTCTTCCCCGCCGCCAGGCCTCCTCACGACCGGACTGCCGCCCGGCCGACAACCCTGCAGGCCGCTCGAGCGCGGCTTCGGGAGTGCGCGGCCGATTTGCCCTGCAGATTCAGCATGTTCTGCCTTCCGGGAAGCGAGCGGATGAGGTAGCGGTTTGCTTGCCCTGCTCCACCGCAGTTGTTAGAAGGGCCACCTCGTCTGGGCTTGGGATTGGACCCACTTTGCGACACTGCCTTCTGCTCCTCGTATTGGCTCTCCCCGCAACGGCTGTCGCTCAGCCGCCCGCCTCCGCCGCGTTCGACCTCGAGGCGTGCCGCCGCAGTGCGCGCGACCTGCACCCGCGCCTCGCCGCCGCCCGCGCTCAAGCCGCGGCCGCCGAGGCCCGCAAGGCCATCGCCTTCTCCGGCTTCCTGCCGAGCCTCTCCGCCGAAGGCTCGTTCACGGCGGTCCGCGGCGCCGGCGGCCAAGCCTCCTCGCGGCCGGCCGGTGTAGAGCTGAGCCCCACCCTCCTCGGCGCGCCCGACTACGAGGTCTGGGGCGTCGGGCTTACCCTGAAGCAGACCATTTGGGACTTCGGACGCACGCTCCACGGGCACGCCGCCGCGGCCGCGACGCAAGAGGCCGCCGAGCAGGATGCCCAAGCCCTGCTCGAGACGCTCGACGTCGAGGCCGAAGCCGCCTTCCGCACGGCGATGGCCGCCGACGAGCTCGTCGTGGCGATGGAGGAGGCGAGCGCCCGCGCGGCCTCGCACCTCGCACGCGCCCGCGCTCGGACCGAGGTGGGCCTGCGCCCCCGCTACGACGTGAGCCGCGCCGAGGTCGAGCTCTCCAACGCGGCGCTCGCGCTCGTCGCCGCCAAGAACGCTCGCGAGCTCGCCCGCGCCCAGCTCGCCAACGCCTGCGGCCTGGCCGAGCTGCCCGCCGACGGGGCCCTCGTCGTGCCCGCGGCCCGCGCGGCGCCCGAGCTGCCCAGCCTCGAACAAGCCATCGCCGAGGCGCTCGCGCGCCGGTCCGAGATCGCCGCCGCCCAGGCGCGCGTCGAGGCCGCCGAGCGCGCGCTCTCGGCCGCCCGCGCGCTCCACCTGCCCTCGCTCGTGGCCACCGGGACCGTCAACTACCGCGGCTCGGACATCCAGGACCTCGGCGGCAACTGGAGCGCCCTGCTTCAGGTGAACGTCCCGCTGCTCGCCGGGGGCGCCGACGCCGCGCGGGTGCGCGAGGCCGAGGCGAACCTCGCCCTCGCGCGCGCCTCGCTCGAAAACACCCGCCGGCTCGTGCGGCTCGACATCGAGTCGGCCTTCCTCGCCATGCGCGAGGCAGGCGCGCGCATGGCCGCCGCCAAGGCGCTCGAGGTGTCGGCCTCGGAGGGGATGCAGCTCGCCGAGGTCCGCTACGAGACCGGCTCGGGCGACGCCCTCGAGCTCGCCGACGCGCAGGCGGCCTTCGCCTCGGCCCGCGCCACGAGCGTCCGGGCCACGCTCGACGCCTCGGTCGCGGCCGCGCGCCTCGAGCGCGCCCTGGGGCGGCGCTCGCTGCCCTCGCGAGGAGAAGACCGATGAAGACCCGATCGCTCGCGACGGCGCTCGCCGCGGCGCTCGCCCTGGCCGGCTGCCCCGGCGGCGGCGGCAAGCCCGGCCAGAAGAGAGACGGCGGCGGCCCCATCGCCGTCCGGGTCCTCGAAGCCCAGTCCGAGCCGGTCGAGCAGGTGCTCGAGCTGACCGGGACCCTCGGCGCCGAGGAGGAGAGCCCTGTCTCGGCCGAGGTCGAGGGCCGGGTCGAGAAGGTGCTCGCCGACCTGGGCGACCAGGTCAAGGCCGGCGCGCCCATCGTCCAGCTCGCGGCCACCGAGCTTCGGCTGCACGCCGAGCAGGCGGAGGCCGACTACCTCCAGGCCCTCGCCAAGCTCGGCGTCGATGAGGCCGGCCTCGAGCGCTTCGACCCGGCGGCCCACACCGCGGTGCGCAAGGCGCTCGCCGATCTCGAGGAGGCCCGCCGCAACCTCGCCCGCGGCGAAGAGGTGATGCGCCGGGGCCTGATGGCGCAGGGCGAGCTCGACCAGCTCCAGACCCGGCTGCGGATAGCCGAGGCGACGCACCAGGCCTCGCTCGAGGAGGCGCGCTCGGCTTTTGCCACCGCGCGCAGCCGCAAGGCCGCCGCAGGCCTCGCCCGCAAGAAGCTGCAGGACGCCACCGTGCGATCCCCGGTCGACGGCGTGGTCGCCAGCCGGCTCGTCTCGCCCGGCGAGTACGTGCGCGCCGGACAGACGGTCGCCGTCGTCGTCGTCACCGATCCGCTCAAGCTGCGCGGGCAGGCGCCCGAACGCTACGCCGCGGTGGTCAAGCCCGGGATGGCGGTGGAGGTCGCCGTGGACATCCCCGGCGGCGCCGAGCACGCCGGAAGCCTGTCGCGCGTCGGCCCCGCGGTCGCGGTCTCCTCGCGCACCTTCCCCGTCGAGGCGCTCGTGCGCAACGAGGCCGGGCTGCTCAAGCCCGGGCTCTTCGCCCGCGCGCGCATCCGCCTCGGCGACGTCGAGCAGGTGATCGCCGTCCCAGAGACCGCGATCTCCAGCGTCGCCGGCGTCACCAAGGTCTTTGTCGCCGAGGACGGCAAGGCGCGCGAGCGCAAGGTTCAGGTGCTGCGCAAGCGCGGCAGCGACGCGCTGCTCGTCGGCGAGCTGAAGCCGGGCGAGCGGGTCATCCTCACCGGCATTGCGCGCATGCACGACGGGGCCAGCGTGCTCATCGAGGGCGACAAGCCGGCCGTCGGAGACCGCGGATGAACCTGCCCGAGCTGAGCATCCGCAGGCCCGTCTTCGCCACGATGTTGTCGCTGGCGCTCGTGGTGCTCGGGGCCTTCTCCTACACGTTGCTCGGCGTGGACCTGCTGCCCGACGTCGAGCTGCCGCGGGTGACCGTCTTCACCGCGCTGCCCGGCGCCAGCCCCGAGGAGATCGAGAGCGCGGTCACCCAGCCCATCGAGGAGCAGCTCAACACCATCGCGGGCATCGAGGAGATGCGCTCGATCAACCGCGAGGGCATGTCCTTCATCATCCTCACCTTCAGCCTCGAGCGCCGCCCGGCCGAGGCGGTCCAGGACGTGCGCGACAAGCTCGCCACGGTGATGCGGCGACTGCCCGACGACGTCGAGCCGCCGGTGGTCGCCACCTACGACTCGGAGTCGGCGCCGATCATGGCGGTGGCGCTGTCGGGCAAGCAGTCGCTGCGCGAGCTGACCGAGTTTGCCGAGACCCGCGTCAAGGACATGCTCTCCACCTCGCCTGGCGTCGGGCAGGTGACCGTCGAGGGCGGGCGGCGCCGCGCGGTCAACATCTGGCTCGACGGCGCGAAGCTGCAGGCCTACGGACTCACCGCGGCGGACGTCAAAGGCGCGCTGCAGGCCCAGAACGTGGAGATTCCCGGCGGCCGCGTCACCCGCGAGGCGCGCGAGGACATCCTGCGCACGATGGGCCGCGCCGAGCAGGTGAAAGAGTTCGAGGAGTTCGTCGTCGCCACCGACAAGAAGACCGGGGCGCCGGTGCTCTTGCACGACGTGGCTACGGTCGAGGACGGCACCGTGGAGCCGCGCGGGGCGGCCCGGCTCAACGGCAACGACGCGGTCACCCTGGTCATCCAGAAACAGAGCGGAGCCAACCTTGTCGCCACCGCCCGCGAGCTGCACCGACGCATCGAATCGCTCAAACCCATCCTGCCGGCCGGCAGCGAGCTGCTCGTGCTGCGCGACGCCTCGGTCTTCGTCGAGGAGAGCGCCGACGAAGCGCGCCTGCACCTGGTGCTCGGCGCCATCCTCGCGGCCCTGTCGGTGCTGCTGTTCATGGGCTCCTGGCGCTCGACGCTCATCGCGGCGCTGGCCATCCCCGCGAGCCTCATCGCCACCTTCACGGCGATGAAGGCCTTCGGCTTCACCCTCAACAACATCACCCTGCTCGCGCTGACCTTGGCCATCGGCGTGGTCATCGACGACGCCATCGTGGTCGTCGAGAACATCCACCGGCACATGACCACGCGGAAGATCTCAGCGATGCGCGCCGCGATCGACGGCTCCAAGGAGATCCTGCTCGCGGTCACCGCGACCACGCTGTCGCTCGTCGTCATCTTCCTGCCGATAGCCTTCATGACCGGCCAAATCGGCAAGCTCTTCTCCTCCTACGGCGTCACCGTCGCGGTGGCGGTCCTCGTCTCGCTCTTCGTCTCGCTCAGCCTCACGCCGATGCTCGCCTCGCGCTTCCTGCGCCACGAGGGCGAGCCGCCCGGGCTCGCGTCGATCCCCGACCGGATGATGGCCTTCCTCGACCGGCGCTACGTCCGGCTCGTGGACTGGTCGCTGCGCCATCGGCTCGTCGTGGTCGCCCTCGCGCTGGTCTGCGTCGGTGCGGCCGCGCCGCTCTTCCTGACCGTCGGGAAGGACTTCCTGCCCGAGGACGACCAGAGCGAGTTCGAGTGCACCGGCGAGCTGCCCACCGGCACCTCGTTCGCCGCCGGCGACGCGCTGCTGCGCGAGATAGAGCCGCAGATCGCCGCGCTGCCCGGGGTCAGGGACGTGCTCGCGACCGTCGGCGACACCCGCGGCAGCTCCGGGGTCGCGACGCGCGCCAACATCTACGTCGGTCTGGTCCCCATCGAAGAGCGCGAGCACTCGCAGCAACAGATCATGGCGATGGCGCGCAAGATCTTCGCGCGCTACCCGGACCTGCGGATAACCATCCGCGGCATCAACACCGCCAACATCGGCGGCGGCGGCTACGGGGGCAAGCTTCGCTTCTCGCTGCGCGGGCCCGAGCTCGACCGGCTCGAGGAGTACATCGCCTCGCTGCTGCCGCTGATGCGCCAGGACCCGATGTTCGTCGACACCTTCAGCCCCGTGTCCGACCGGCTCCCCGAGCTGCGCGTGCGGCTCGACCGGCAGAAGGCGGCCTCGCTCGGGCTCGACCCGCAGGTGGTCGCCGAGGCGCTCAAGACCCTGGTCGGCGGCGAGATCGTCACCTGGTACCGGGAGGGCGACGAGCGCTACGACGTCTGGCTGCGCGCGCGCCTCGCGGACCGCGACGGCGCCGCGACCATCGGCCGGCTCCCGCTGCGCACCCGCGACGGCAGCCTCATTCCGCTCGAGAACGTCGCGAGCCTAAGCGAGGAGAAGGGCGCGCCCGTTATCCTGCGGCTCAACGGCCTGCGGCAGGCCTTCATCTCGTCCAACCCCGCCCCCGGCGTTGCCCTGGCCGACGGCGTGGCGCGTATCCAGCAGTACGTCGAGAAGCTCAACCTCGCGCCCGGCTACGACATGCAGTTCATGGGCGACGCGCAGACGATGGAGGAGACCGCGGTCGAGTTCGTGCTGGCGCTGCTGCTCGCGCTCATCTTCGTCTACATGGTGCTCGCCGCGCAGTTCGAGAGCTTCCTGCACCCGGTCACCATCCTGCTGTCGCTGCCGCTGACCGTGCCGTTCGCGCTGCTCGCCCTGCACCTGACGAGCGAGACGCTCAACGTCTACTCGGTGCTCGGGCTCTTCATGCTCCTCGGCATCGTGAAGAAGAACGGCATCCTGCAGGTGGACTACACCAACACGCTCATCCGCCAGGGCAGGCCGACGCGCGAGGCGATCCTCGAGGCCAACCGGGCGCGTCTGCGGCCCATCCTGATGACCACGCTGACGCTCATCGCGGCGATGACCCCGATGACGCTCGGCACGGGCGCCGGCGCCGCGTCACGGGCGGCGCTCGCCAAGGTGATTGTCGGCGGCCAGGCGCTCGCGCTCTTGATCACGCTGCTGATAGTGCCGGTGGCCTACTCGTTCTTCGACGAGGTGCAGCGCAAGATCGCCGGGCGGCGCAAGCGCGACGTCGAGGTGGCCGAAGACGAGACGATGGCGCGAGCGGGATAGGCCGCGCCGAATCGCGCGACGGCCGGCGAGACCGCCTCCGCGCACCGCGCGGGCTCGGCCGATCCGGCGGACCGCGGACGGATCGTGGCCCGCGCTGATCTTCGACCCGGTCTCGGCCCGACCGCGGAGATCTGGCACGCGACGGGGACCACGGAGTGGCCGAGAATAACGGTCGCGGCTCGCGCCCGACCTCCACCGGGCCCTCGCTTTGCGACCTGTTGGAGAACCAGACGATGCGCTGCCCGTCCTGCCAGGCCGAAGTCTCCGACGACCACGAGTACTGCTGGAAGTGCCTCAGCGACCTTCACGGCGCACCGCCCGCTCGCAAGAGCGACGCCGTCTCGCCGGCCGGCTCATCGGAGTCGGCGCTCAATGACCCCTATCTCGAGCAGGTCATCCAACAAAGCGAAGCTCCGGCCCCCGTGATGCCCGAAGGCGACCCTTACGCGATCTTTCGGTTTTTCGAGCGCACGGGCATCCAGATCTTCGGAGTCCTGTGCGGGGCGACCGGCGCGCTCTGCAGCTACGCCGTGGGTCGCTTCAGCCAAGAGCCGTGGCTCGCCGTTCTTCCGCTTCCTGCCGCAGCAGGAACCTTGGCCTTCGCGCGCTTCTGCATCCGGCACTCGCTGCGCGCCCACGAGGACGACACGTGGATGCCTGCCCAATGGATCATGGCCGGCATCTTCGGCTTCATCTTCGGAGCGGCCGCGGTCGCGTTCCGCTCCTGAGAAGCCATATTCCGAGCCTCGAAGCGGTCGCGAATCGCCTCGATAGCGACGGATCGAGCGCCGAGGGCGTAGGACCGCCGCCCGCCGCCTGAGCGCAGGCGAGTCTCGATCGCCGCAAAGCGGGCCGATGCCGCGAGCCGCCTTGCTGTCGCCCGTCAGGATTCCGCCCTCGGGTGCGCAGGCATCTACTCACTCGGCAGAGGCCGTCGCCTGCTCGCCGCCAGCTTCGCTCTGCAGCGGAGGCGCTTCCTCGACGAGGTCCGGCGGCAGCTCGGATCGCCGCAGCTCGACGCCTCTCTCACCGTCCACGACGAGCGCCACATGCCGCCACCCGACGGCGGCGGCGAGCAGGCGGGGGCCGTGCGACTCCTCGCAGCTCAGCCTGTAGGTGCGCCCGCCAGCTCACGCGAGCAACACGCGCTCCGGGCTCCACGCCGCCACCACGTCTCCAGGGCCGCGCGCAATCTGCGAGAACTCGCCACTCCACGTCTGCTCGAGACGGTGCGCTCCAGGCTGCCACGGTACGCGCCACAGCCAGGTGCGCTCGGTCGCGCTGCTCACGCAGCGCGCGTCCGCGTCGCCCGGACGTCCTGCGGCACAGCTCAGCGTGAGCGCAGTGACGACGACCGTGGGCGGAGCCTCGCCCGCCAGGAGGGACACCGCACGAGCTCCCTTGCCCACCGCCGCGGCGAATCCGAGCAGCGCCCGTGGCTCGAAGACTGCGGACGGTGCCACGAGGCCTTCCTCCAACCCGACGAAGCTAGTCGGGACGATCCGCCGCTCGCCCTCGGTCGGGAAGGCGAAGCGCCGGGTGTGGATCTCGACCTTCTCGAGCTCGCCTTGGACCGAGACGAGCTGGCGCTTCTCCCAATCCGCGCCGTCGCCGCGCCAGCCCGAGGTCGAAGCCGAGATCGCGCTCAGGCTCGCGGGGACCGCGACCGACCATAGCTCCCGCGTCCCCGAGGGCTCGACCGCCGACAGCCGCACCCGCCGCCCGGCCTCTCCGTCCGCGAGAACGAGCGCGCGCGCTGCGACGGGCAAGACAATGCTCTCCGCCTTCACGGAGTGCCGCCAGCCGTCGAAGCCGCCGACAAGGTACTCGCGCTCTCCGTCCTCGGAGGTACAGGGGCCGGCGGCGAAGAGCGCTCCGTCCGGAGAGAGCCTCAGCTCGTAGGCTGAGCAGTCGAGCTCCACGCTCCCCGCGGGCTTCAGCTCGATGGCCGTGACCGAATCGGCCGCGCGGTGCCCGAGGAACGGGTCCTGAACCCAGAGAGTGGAGATCCCCGGCAGACCGGCGAGCAGAAGCGCGCTCGCAGCGGTCGCCGCCGGAAGCCAGAGGAGCACCGAACGGCGAAGCGCCCACAGCCCGACCGCGAGGCCCAACAGGTGAAGCGCGCCGGTGAGCCAGTCGTTCGCGGCGAGGTGCACGGTCGCCAGCGTTCCCGGCGAGCCGATGGCTATCGCCACCGCGCCGATGGCGAAGGCCGCCGCGGGGAGCAGCGCGGCCACGGCCAGGAGCTCTCGAGCCGGTGAAGAGCCTTGCCGATGCGCAGCGCGGATGCCGAAGCCGGCGCACAGCAGGCCGAAGGCGGTCAGCGCGACGCCGGCGGCGATGCCGGGCGCGCTCGCCGCCTGGCCGCTCAAGCCGAGCAGGCCGACGCCGGCGCCGACGACGCCCAGCCCGTCTGCGCGAGCGGCCCCGGCTTGAACAACGCGGCGGCCCCGGGGAGCAGCACCGTGAGCGGGCTCCCGGCGGCGAACGCCGCGAGGATGGCGAAGCAGGCGGCCAGCCGCGCCAGCGCCCGAGTCCCCGCGCCCTCGCTGTGGGCGAGCTTGCCGTCAAGGAGGTTGAGCGCCTCTTCAGCGCGGCGCGCGTCCTCCGGGCGCAGATCCAGGCGCAGGACCTCATTGCCACACGCGCGTGGGCTCGATTCGCCCGCGGCGAGTGGCGATGCGCAGCTCGCTGAGCTCGGAGACCGCATAGCTCCGAACGACGCGCGCAGCCTCCTGGAGCGCGGCCGTCGTGGAGGCCGTGCCTTCGGGCACCCCTTCCAGCCAGCGCACGCGTCCGCCTCGAGGACGACGAAGGAGCCGGGCGTGCTCGACGCGAGGACGACGGGCTCGACCAGAGCGCGAGGGGCACCTGGGCGCAGCGCCTGGAGCCGGCGCGCGAGGCTCGGGTGCGTACTCAGCGCCTCGGCCTCGCCCTCCATTCGCCGCGGAACCTGACCGAGCTGATGGAGCTTCGCCAGCGCGCTCGCCACGGCCTCGCGGTCGCCGCACAGCTCGGCTGCGCGAAGGTCGCTCTTGGTCTCGTCGCCTTTGCGCGACGCCATCCACGCGAAGACGACGACGAAGAGGGCCAGGCTCACCGCTCCGCTCGCCCACCCGAGATCGACCTCCCCATTGCGCAGCAAGACCGGGGCGGCCACGGCTGCGAACGCCATTCCGAATGAGAAAACGATTGCGCGCGCAAGCTTGCCGCCGCGGTGTTCCTCCAGGTGCGCGACCTCGTGCGCGTAGATCGCTCCGATCTCGTCGGGCTCGAGCCGCTCGAGGAGGGTACGGGCGATGAGCACGGTGGAACGGCCGCGAACCGCTGGCAGCGCAAACGCCATCGGCCAGGTGCCCTGCTCGGGGCCGCAGGCGAAGACGCGGGGCGCGGCGACGGCAGACCTGGCGCTGATGGCAGCAAAGCGCTCTTCGAGCTCGGCCCGGTCGAGCGGCCTCGCGTACATGAGCTTTGCGAGCAGCCAGCCATACCCGATGTTCCTGACGACCAGGATGGCGCCGTAGACCGCAGCCGGTGCCCACCGGCCGTCGAGGAACATCGGCGCGCTCGCCACCGCTATCCAGTAGCCGAAGTAGCCCAGCAGGAACCGCAGGGAGTGCGAGAGGTAGCCGGCCAGGCTCCATGTCTCGCGGAAGATGGCCCGCCGCGCGGGATACCAGCCGACGAACCCGCCGACGCACGAGAGCGCGACAACGAGCGCAACCGAGGGGTGCGGCAGCGCCAAGGGCATGAGGATCGCCACCGCGAAAGCCGCGGTCTGAACCCGGGTCAAGGCCGCCTGGGTCCTTTCGGCGAGCGCTGGGGCGTCGAGCGACGCGACGAGGCGCCTTCCCTTCCAATAGGCCACCGCGCCCGGCGCAACCTCCAAGAGCATGCCGATCAAGAGTCTGCTCACGGCTGTCTCCCTCAGGCGCCGGCCTGCCTCTCATCGGCGGGGCCGAGCTTACGCTAACCGGGGCACCTTCTGTTCGAAACGACGACGACATCTACTTCCGGCGCATCGGGATCGACCACGAGCTCATCGGCGGCAACGGCGACCCGCTCGCCAACATCTTCCTCGGCCACGACCCGGACAACAGCGACGATCGCGACGGGACGCGCACCATGATCGCCTGGGACGGCGCAGGCTGGGGCGTCTTCTCCCTCATCGGCTATGACCTCTACTTCGCGCGGGTTGACCCCAACGGTGCGGTCACGGTGCCGCTGACCCGCCTGACTGCCGCGTATTCGCAGACCTTCGGCGGCCAATTCCAGGTGCGCGCCCGCGGCGGCGCCTACTTCGTCCTCTACTCCGATACCAACCCAACGACGACCCGCCTGATGAAGGTTTCGCTCGGCGGAACGGTCGTCGAGGCCGTGCCATTCAGTCCGGGGTGGAGATCCGCTTCCCGTCGATGTTCGAGCGCGGCGGGCTCTTTTTTTTTGTGCTCACCCACGACGCCGGCGGCAGGCTCCTGGTGACGCTCGTCGATCAGAACCTCGACCTGCTCCCCGCTCGCAGCGGCGTGGTCGGCGCCGGCCAGCCGATGAAGTTCGCGGTGCCGGCCTACGATCCGGAGACCGACGCCATCGCCGTCGCCTACATCGCCCCGAGCGCCACGGACATGGGCACGGGGACGTGATGCTGCAGCTTCTCTCCTTCCCCTGACTCGGGACGCAGGCGCTTTTGCTGACACGAGAAAGGCGCCCCCCTCGGACCTCGAGGGAGCGCCTTTCTTCTTCCGCGTCGCGGATTCGAGGGCTCGCTAGTAGACCGCGTAGAGCTGCACCGTCCTCGCCTCGAACTCGCCGGGGAAGACCCCCGCGGTGACCGTCACGACCGGCGGGTTGAACATGTTCGACTCGTAGAGCGCGCCCCAAGGGCCCGTCGCCGAGATGTAGACCCGGTAGACGCCCGGCCGGAGCACGTAGAGGGCGGGGCCGCTGTCGCAGGGCAGCATGTCACTCGCGCCCGAGAAGACCAGGTTGCCGTCCATGTCCTCGAAGTCGATGTAGACCGTATCTACGCCCGCCTCGTAGCAGCTCTCACCGAAGACGCCGTCCGTGAGCTGCCAGCGCAGCGCCACGCCACCGACCGACCACTGCAGGCTGTACTCGGCGGCGATGGGAGCTCCGACCCAGGTCTCGAGGTAGCTCTGCGCGAAGAACCAGTCGTAGCCCCACGCGTCGAACGCCCAGATCTCGATGCTGTGGCGGCCGGCCGGGAGCATCGGCGTGCGCACGCCTGGCTGCCGCATTCCGTCCTCGCAGCGGTACGACTCGAAGGCGCCTCCGTCGATGCTCAGCGAGACGGTATCGATGCCGGCCTCAGAGCAGCTCTGGCCACCGGGCAGCCTCCAGAAGACGTAGGCGTAGCTGTTGGGCCCGGACACCGGCAGCAGGTCCACGGCGACCGAGACGCTGCCGTCGATGCGGAACGAGCCGGAGGCCGAGAAGAGCTCCTCGTTCGCGAAGCCGAGAGCGCGCACGCTGAACGAGTAGTAGCCGGGCGCGAAGTCGGTGAGCGTGATGCCGTCGAAGCCGCCGGCGCGGCAAGAGAAGACGCCGCCGTTCTCGAGCTGCTCGCCGGGGATGCTCACGACCACCGAGCGGACCTCGGGCATCTGCGCGCAGCCCCGGCCGCCGAAGCTCCAGCTCAAGGTGAGGTCGCCGGGAAGGGCCGCAGCCGGAGGGTTGGTGTAGCCGCCGCCGTGACCCGGGTTCTCGTAGATGATGCAGCCGCCGAGGGAGAGGGCTGCGACAAGGGCCGTCAGGACGCGCGCTTTCATGGTCTCCTCCACTTCGGTTTGCCGGACCTTCTTCCGGTCGCGTTCACGAACCGGCTGACGGCGGAGCCTTGGGCTTGATTCAAGGAATGTCAGGCCTGCCGACGAATGCTCGTCTGATCGTCCTGTGAAGGAGCGACCGTATCCTCGCGAAGTCGCTAAGCTTCTCACCATTGCCGCGCGCGGGGTGCGACGCAACTGTCATATCGACTGGAGCCGCTCTGCTCGTCTCACCGCCATCTCGGCTCCGCGCGCCGACGCCGGCGAGCGGCCGACACGAAGGTCGGCTCTGCCTACCCGCGGCCCGGCGCACGAATGCCGGCCGGCGGCCAAGAAGGTCGGCCCTACCTACCCTCGGCCCAGCGCACGGATGCCGACCGGCAGGCCGACACGAAGGTCGGCCCTACGGGCTCTCGGCTTGGCGCGCCGGTGCCGACCGGCGGTCGACTCGAAGATCGGCCCTCCGGTGCCATCACGACGAGGCCGTTTCCTTGTGGGCGCTGCCGGCGCGGGCGTATGGTCGGCGCCTCAACAGCACTGCGAGCCGACCATGACCGACACGCCCTCCCCTCGCGTCCTCGCCGTCGTCGACGACGACAAGGTCACCCTGGCCATCCTCACCGAAGCGCTCAGCGCGGCCGGCTACCGGGTGCTGGGCTTCCGCAGCGGCGAGGAGGCCCTGAGCGCGCTCTGGGACGCCGGCGTCGATCTCGTGGTGGTCGACCTGGTGTTGCCGCGGATGAACGGGCTCAAGCTCGCACGCGAGCTGCGGCGCCGCCCGTGGGCCGAAGGCCTGCCCATCGTCGTCGCGAGCGCGCTCGAGCTCGCCGGCGACGAGATCGTCGACCACATCGCGAGCGGCCTGGCCGACGCGGTGCTGCGCAAGCCGCTGGCACCGAGCGACCTGCTGCCGGTCGTCGCCGAGCTGCTCGCCGCCCGGCCGCCGATTCCCAAGGCTACGGCCGTGCTCCCGACGCCTTCGGCGGCGCTGCCCGCCGGGCGTGTCCACCTCGACGTCCACCTCCAGTCGGCGCGCGAGTACATGGTGGAGTATTCGGACAATCTCGCGCTCGGCGGCATCTTCGTCCGCACCTTCGATCCGCTGCCAACGGGGACCGAGGTAACCGTGGGGCTGACGCTGCCCTTCCGTTTCCGGGTCGGCAACCTCACCCTGCGCGGCCGCGTCGTGCGCTCGGTCGCCGCCGACAGCCCAGGGGCGCGCACCGGTCAGCCGGGGATGGGCATCGCCCTGCTCGACATGCCCGAGGACCTCAAGGTCGCGATGGACGCCTACGTCGCCGGGTATCGGGCCGGCTGCCTCGCCAACGCGCCGCCGCCGCAGATGACCGGAGTGCTGCTCGTCGGCATGCAGAACCTGTTGCCGGGCGACGTGCGCGCGTTCCTGCGGCGGGCGGGCGTCGCCTGCGCGCGCTGCGCGAAGCTGGCGGAGGCGCCCGCGGCCATCGCGCGGATTCGCCCGAAGCTGGTCGTCGTCGACGGCCAGGCTCTGGGGAGCGACCCGAAAGCCGCGGTTGCCCCGCTGTTGGCGACAGGCACGCGGCTGCTCGTCGTGACCAGCGGCATGTCGGAGCTCTCCGGAGAAGTCGCCTTCATCGACCCCGGCGAGCCGCAGCGGCTGCTCGACCAGATCGCCGAGGCGGTCGAGCTGCTGCAGCGTCGCGCGACGCGCATCCCGGTGAAGGCGCCGGTCGTGTGCCGCAGGCCCGACGGCCCGCTGAATGGCGTCATCGACAACGTGAGCCTCACCGGCGTCTCGATGCTCCTCGAAGGCGACTGCGCCGTGGGCGAGAAGCTGAGCATTGCCTTCAAGCTGCCGGGCGTCCCAGACGAGCTGAAGGGGCAGGTGAGCATCCTGCGGGTCGGCCGCGCCGCCGGCGAGCCGCCCATGGCCCGCGTCGGGGCGCGCTTCGAAGCGCTCGATGAGGACTCGACCGAGACACTGCGCCGCTTCGTCGCGACGAGCTCGGGGATGAGGGCGTACGTGCGGCTCGCCGAGGCCGAGGAGTAGAAGGCGCGGGCTTCGGCCCCAGAGAGGCCGACGTTTCGCCAACCCTGTCCGGCCGCTTGGCGGCGTTGCCCGCCATCGACCGGGCGCAGGGGCGCCTTGCGGCCTGCGAGCACGCCGCCTCTCGCCGCGAAGGACGCGCCTCCGCAGGCAGAGCGACCGAATGAGGGGGCGGGGACCAGAGAGGCGACCCTGCCGGCCTCCCTACACCGGGCGAGACCTTGCCTCACGAGGTCACGCCCTGTAGAGGATGCCGCGCGATGGACATTTCGGCATCCTCGACTCCCAGCCCTCGGCCCGAGCCAATCGCGGCGCGGCTGGCTCGGCCCATAGGCTGGGCAGCGCTGCGGCTCCTTCTCGTTCTGCTCGCTGCCGGTGTCGGCGTCGGCGCATGCGAAGTGCTCACCCGATACGCGGTTGACGGCAACCTCGCCAAGCTCCAGTTCCTGCAGGGCCCGGCCGTCGTGGTGTCGATAGCCGCTGCCGCCGCGCTCATCGGCTTCATCTACGCGGTGTCGAACCGGTTGCTTATCGGCTGTGCCGTGGGCTGGGGCGCTCTCGCCTTCATCGCCGCGTCGCACGTCAACAAGTCCAGGGTGCTCGACAGGCCCTTGGCACCTTGGGATCTGCTCGAGTGGCGGCAGATCTTCGCGCTGCTCGGGTCGGTGGCCGCGGGGAACGAGTGGACCTTCGTCCTCGGCGCGCTCGGCGTGCTGGTGTTCGTCGCGCTCTTCGTCGTCTCGATGAGGCGGCGCCCGCTGCTGCCGCTGCGCTGGCCCGTGCGCCTGCTCACCGTCGTACTGGCCGCCGGCTACCTGACCGCCGTCGTCGGCTACCGGCACCCGAAGATCGGGCCGTACTTCTCAAAGCTCAAGATCATCAACCTCCTTTGGGATCCCAAGGAGAACGTCATCCGCAACGGCCTCATCCTGTCGCTGCTGATGAACACCCGCGCCCTCATCGTGCACCAGCCCGGCTACTCGAGGACCGCGGTGGAGAGCGCGATAGAGCCGTATCGAGACCGGCTCCTGAGCGCGCCGGAGGAGGCGCCGGACATCATCGTCTACATGGGCGAGGCGCTCTGGGACCCGACGCTGCTTGGCGTGCGCTTCAGCACCGATCCGATGCCCAACATGCGCCGGATGATGGCCGAGCACTCCTCCGGCTCGCTGTTGACGCCCACCTTCGGCGGCGGGACCTCGAACGTGGAGTTCGAGGTCCTCACCGGGATCCCGATGGCGATATTCCCCTCGGGCTCGGTCCCCTACCAGTCCTACGTCAAGAAGCCGCTCGAGGCGCTGCCGTCACTGCTCAAGGGACAGGGATACCGCACCATCGCAATCCACACTTTCCACCGCTGGTTCTGGTCCCGCGACGAGGTCTACCCACTCCTCGGCTTCGACCGATTCATCGCTCTCAACGAGTTCCCGGGCATCCCGTATGAAGGCCCCTTCCCTTCGGACGAGCCGTTGGTGGACCGCGTCATCGAGCAGGTGGAGGGGGACCCGTCGCGGCCGCTGTTCCTCTTCGCGATCTCGATGGTGACGCACGGGCCTTATCAGTACCCGCGCTCGCCAAACCCGGAGGTGCGCGTCCTCGACTCGCTCTCCGAGCCGACCGTCCACGACCTCGAGAACTACGCGAGCGCCCTCTTCCGGGCCGACAAGGCGATCGGCAGGCTCGTTGACTTCCTCGCCTCCCGCGAGCGCAAGACGCTGCTCGTCGTCTTCGGCGACCACCTTCCCACGCTCGGCGCGAACCTGTCGGTCTTCAAGGAGACGGGCTTCATCCATGAGGCTCAGACGCGCGAGGACTGGCGAAAGATGGCGGCGGTGCCGGTCGCCTTGTGGACCAACTACCCGTCGCCCAAGCGCAGCGTCGAAAGCGGCATGCCTTTCCTCTCCCCCGTGATCCTGCGCGCCGCCGGGTTCAGTCCTCCGGGCTACTTCGCCCTGCTCGACGAGCTGTCCCAGAAGCTGGTTGGGCTGCGCGGAGATTTCGTGGTGACGGCCGACGGCCAGATCCTCGTTCCACGCTCCGAGACCTTTCCCGCCGACCTGCGGCGCGACATCGACAGCGTGTTCCTGCTCGGCTTCGACCGGCTGCTCGGGAAGAACCATTCTGCCGGGCTCGCCGCTCTCCCCGCCGGTCTCGCCGGCAACCCCGCGGCCTTGCCCGTGCAGTAAGGCGGGCAAGCCCCGCCTGCCTCCAAACGCGAGCGGCGCGAACGACGGGGGGAGCCGCTGCGCAGCGCGGTCGCGCTGCGAGCGAAGGCCCGGGCGCTTTCGCCTCATCCACCGCTTCGCCCGCGGCCGCTGCGGACTCTCGCGATCGCGCGCCGCTGACAGCGAGGGCTCCGCCGCCGCGTCTTCGCCGGCTCCGGCCCGCCGAGCGCTCGAACGCGGTCACCCCAGGGCGGGGCTCACGCGCCTGAGGAGCACGCCTTCCGCGGCGCACAAACGACGTCCACTTTTCAAATTGAGACATCGTTGGGACCGGTGTCCGCAGAGGAGTAGGGCACCTGGAGCCGAGGGAGCGGCTGAAGCCCAGGCGCAGGTTCGACAGGGAGAACCGTCGCGGCAGATGACCGTGTGGGAGGCGGGCGAGCGGGTTTGACAGGTCATCAAGGCCGATCACAGGCAAGGAGCAACAAACACTCGGAGAGGAGACAGAAACGAAAGGAGGCGCACTCCACTCCGGCGCAGCCGGATGGAGGCGGCCAGACGGAAGGAGGAACGAGGATGCTGGAGCTCGACAAGCGCGAGATTCCCTCGAACGAATGGCCGAGTTTCTTCGACCAATTCAGCAAGGACCACCTCGGCGCCCTCGTCGACATCGAGACACGTGCGGACGGGCAGCACCAGTTGCAGGCGAGCTCGCTGCCGCTCGAGGGCATCACCGGTGACTTCGCAGGAACCCGCAGCCCGGCGGTCGAGGTGATCGTGGGGACGGAGCCCGATCGGGTTCTGACCCACATCATCCACAACCCGAGCAAGGTCCTGGTCGCGATGCGGGACGGGGTCGAGGAGGTGTTGGAGATCGACTCCGAGGACGAGGGCCCGACCCTGCTGCACTTCAAGAGCGGGCCGAATCCTGACCTTGTGAAGAAGTAGACGACGAACAGCGGCGGGCCAGCGAAGGCACGGCGCCTTCGGCTGGCCTGCCGTCCCGTTTTCGCGAGCGGGGAAGCTCGGAGTTGGGCGCCGCTCAGCCGTGCCCACTTCGACGGCTACGCGGGCTGCGAAGCTGGGGGCGCGCGCAGGGCGCGTCGCAGGAAAGGCGCCGGGCAACTCCGCGTTGGTGCGAAGAGGCAGCACGCCTCGAAGCCTCAGGGACGCTCGTATTCGCCGCCGCTCTCGCGCGGCGGGAGCCAGGTTCCAAGCGGGCCGCGGGGGACGCGCCAGGAGGCGGCGCCGCCTGCTACGGCTCGAGCGCTGTGCGCCTAGCGGCCGCGGCGCCGCGGTGCTCGAGGTAGCTGCTCGGGCCTCTGCCGTGTCGCAGCAGGAGCGCGGCCGAGCGCCTGCATTGCGCGCCGATACCAAGGAGCGAGGTCCGGGTCGGCCCAACGCATGAGCGCCTTCTGCATGCGCTTGGCGTCGAGGTCGCGATCGACGGGCAGCGGCTCCATCGTCGTCGGGTCGATGCCGCTGTGGAACATGTCGGTCGCCAGCGTCATTGGCGTCGGCGTGAAGTCCTGCACCTGCTGCGGGCGCCAGTTGTTGGCGCGCAGGAAGTCGTGCAGCTCGGCCGCGTCCTCGAGCGTCGAACCCGGGTGGCTCGAGATGAAGTAGGGCACGAGGTACTGCTGCTTGCCCGCCTCGCGGCTGAACCGCTCGAATTGTTCGCGAAATCGCCCGAAGCTCTCGAAGGCGGGCTTGCGCATCAGGCGCAGCACGCGCGCGCTCACGTGCTCAGGGGCGACCTTGAGCTGGCCCGAAACGTGGTGGGCGACGAGCTCGCGCAGGTAGCGCTCGCCGTGGCTCGAATCGGCCTGCGCGCCGTCGTAGCGGACTCCGCTCCCGATGAAGGTGTGCTTCACGCCGGGGATACGCCTCGCCGCCCGGTAAAGCTCGACGAGCCGGTCATGCGCCAAGACGAGCTTCGAGCAGACGGTCGGGAAGAGGCAGCTCGCCCGCCGGCACATCCGGTGAGCGCGCGCATCGCCGCATCGAGCTCCCCAGAGGTTCGCGGTCGGCCCGCCCAGATCGGAGATGGTGCCGCGGAACTCGGGCATGACGGCGACCTCGCGCACCTCCTCGAGCACGCTCTCGGGCGAGCGCGAGCAGACGTCGCGCCCCTGGTGCTCGGTGATGCAGCAGAACGAGCAGCCGGCGTTGCAGCCGCGGACGATCTGGATCGAGAAGCGGATCTGCTCCCAGGCCGGGATGCGCTCACCGCGGTAGCGCGGGTGCGGGGCCCGCGCGAAAGGCAGGGCGTGGATGCGATCGAGCTCATCCGTGTCCGGCCCCGGCATCGGAGGGAGCACTACGACCGCCCGATCGCCGTGCCGCTGCACGAGGAGTCTGGCGTTCTCCGGGTTGTGCTCGAGGTGATAGAGCTTGGAGAACCTTGCATACGCGAGCTTGTCGCCGGCGATCTCCTCGAATGACGGCAGCTCGACGACCGGGCGGTCCCACCGCGCGGCGAGCTCCTGCCAGTCGCGGCGGATGACCGCGGTGCCGGCGACGTCGTCGATCTGCGAGATCGGCACGCCGGCGGCGAGCCGCGCGGCGAGCTGGAGGATGGGCTTTTCGCCCTGTCCGTAGACGAGGATGTCGGCCTTGGAGTCGAAGAGCACCGAGCGGCGGACCCGGTCGTCCCAATAGTCGTAGTGCGCCAGGCGCCGCAGCGATGCCTCGACCCCGCCGAGGACAATGGGGACCTCGCGAAAGGCCTCGCGGCAGCGATGGGCGTAGACCGTGGTCGCGCGATCAGGGCGCTTGCCCGCGACTCCGCCCGGCGAGTAGGCGTCGTCGCGCCTTGGCCGCTTGTGGGCGGTGTAGCGGTTGACCATCGAGTCCATGGCGCCGGAGGTGATCCCGAAGAACAGCCGAGGGCGGCCGAGCGCGCGGAAGGCCTCCGCGCTGCGCCAGTCGGGCTGGGGCAGGATGCCGACGCGATAGCCCGCCGCCTCGAGCACCCGGCCGATGACCGCGGCGCCAAAGGACGGATGGTCGACATAGGCGTCCCCGGTGACGAGGACGACGTCGAGCTCGTCCCAGCCACGCGCGCGGGCCTCGTCGAGCGTGGTCGGCAGAAACGG
>JBMNNX010000326.1:0-6628 GCA_050942745.1 Myxococcales bacterium | reverse complement strand
CCTACTACGTCCTCGCCGCGTCCTATCCGCCCGAGCGCGAGGAGGAGCTCGCCTCGCTGTTCGACGCGAGCTTCGAGGGGTTCGAGCCTCCGTCGGTCGCGCCTCGGCGCCTCGGGGGGCTCGCGCTGCGCCTGGCCGCCTTCGGCGCGGCCGGCGTCCTCGTCGTCCTCGGGATCAAGCTGCGCCGCGGGCGCGACTGAGAGGCGGCCGGCCGCCCTTCAGTCGCGCGCTCTCGCCCCGGGCCTCGAGTGCCCGGCCTCAGCCGAGCACGTCGTCGAGGAACGAGCGCAGCGCGGCGTTGAACGCCTCCGGCTTCTCGATGTTCGACAGGTGTCCGGCTCCGGGAATCGTCTGGAACCTGGCGTTGGGGATCGCCTGGGCGATGCCTTTCAACTCGGCCGACGTCGAGAGCGTGTCGTTGCCGCCGACGAGGACGAGCGTCGGGCAGCCGATCTTGCCGAGCTCCGGAGTGAAGTCGCGCCGCTTGGCCATCGCGCGCTGAGCGGCGGCGGCGCCTTCGACCGAGGTGTCGGCGATCAGCCGCTCGACCTCGCGCCGCAGCTCGGGCGAGGCCGCCGGGGACAGCAGGTTCGGGAGGAGCCGCTCGATGAGCGGCTGGGTCGAGCCTTCCTCCTCGACCGCGTGCGCGGTCGCCTCACGCGCTCTCTTGCCGTCCTCCGTGTCGGCGTGAGCTTTGGTGTCGCACAGGACCAGGGCGCTGACCCGCTCCGAAGCTGCTGCCTGCAGCTCGAGGGCCACATAGCCGCCCATCGACAGGCCGACCACGGCCGCCTTCTCCACGCCGAGCGCGTCGAGCAGCCCGAGCCCGAGCGCGGCGAAGCCGGCGATGCTCGCCGGCGAGGTGGGCGGCGGCGAGCCCCCGAACCCCGGCAGATCCGGCGCGATGACCCGGTAGCTGGCGCGCAGCGCCGCGATCTGCTTCTTCCACATCCCGCCGGAGAGCGGAAAGGCGTGGAGCAACAGGACGGCCGGGCCGGTACCAGAGTCGGCGAGATGGATCTTCGTCCCCTCGATCTTCTTGTGCGGCATGTCGCCTCCCACGCTGCCGAAGCCATTTTGGTGCGGCCGTCACCGCCGAGGTGATCTGCTCCCGGGGCCTTGTGCTACCCGAAGGCTCGCAAAGCGCTCTCCCTGACCGACGAGGCGTGAACCGGTCGCCCCCAGCTTCTTAGGCTCGGGCCATCGCTGGCCCTGCGAGCGGGTGGAACCTAAAACGCGAGGCGCCGGGCAGCCGGCGCAGCGGCCGCACCTTTCCCAGGTCGGGCTCAAGCCTGGCCGTCGTGAGGTCGGTCATCTGGCGTGTACTCCTCGCGAGCTGGCGACAGCCCCTGTTGCAGGCCATCAGGATGCTAACTTGAGCCAGAGGACCGAACAATCGACAATAGGCCACTTCGGTTACTCCTCCAGAAGGCGAAGGCGCATGTCCGAGAGCAAGCGCTCCCATCCCTCCGGCAACTCTGGCTCCGCCCCGTCGCGCGCGCAGCTCGCCCGGCTTCGGGAAATGGCCGACTCGATATCCGACAAGGCCTTCGGCGCCAAGCTGCTGCGCGTCTACGAAGCGGCGTTCGAGACGATGGACAGCTTGGGCGAAATCGGGCTGGGGCGCTACGAAGACATGGCCGAGACGGGCTGCCCCGACCTGTCGTTGTGGGAGCAGGTCGCGCCGGTCATCCGCAACACGGTGCTCGAAGTCAACCGGCTGCTGGCCACCATCCAGAAGCATTTCCCCGCCGAGGCGAGCGGCGGTATCGCCGATCTGATCGATGAAGCGCTCGAGGACGCCTCGGGCGACAACCCCGCGCAGGCGCTGCTGCAGCGGCGCCGCGAGGAGGCTTGTCATCACATCCGCGTCGTCGCCAACGCCCTCGTCACCGAGATCTCGAACCTCGGCGAGCGCATCCGCAACCCCCAGGTCGTCTCCGACCGGTGGAACCTGCTCGCCGACATCCAGGAGTTTCGCGGCAAGTTTCGCAGCGCAGTGGGCGATCTCATCTATATGACCGCTCTCGCCTTCACCTCGGCCTCGCGCGCGGAGATCGTTCCTGGCTGGGCCGACGAGGTGCGCGACGCCATCGCCTCGCGCCGCGCGGTCATCGATCTGGCGAGGCTGCTGGCCGTCAGCCGCGCCCGCTTCAACGAGGCCTCCGGGGCGGCCATCGACGAGCTCGTCGCCGGGCTCGCCAAGAACCTCGACGCCTTCGGGCGCTCGTCGTCCTACACCGTCCTGCGCGCCCAGGACAAGCGGCGCATCGTCGAGTTTCGCTCGCTGCTCCACCGCTTCGCTTCGGCTCCCGGCGTCGAGCGGAGCGCGGTCGCCGACGCGCTCGCGCAGTTCGCGCGCTTCACCGAGGGCCTCTCGATCATCAATCAACGCGCCTGCCTCGTCGAGCATGACAGGCTGGTGTTCGCCGCCTGTGGGGTGAAGCTCGAGCAGGCAGAGGCGGCGCGAAAGGAGCGCTCGCCCCGGGCCGCGGCCCTGCTCGCCGAGGCGCACCACGTCGCCCAAGATCTCTACGGGCGCCACCCCTCGCTCGATGCCTGGCTGCGCAAGGCCCGAAAGCGCGACCTGAGCAAGCTCAACGGCGCCGAGCTCGACTTCGAGCTCGAGCTGCTCCGCGAGCTGCTCTCGTCGGCGATGGCGTTCTGACCAGGGCGCCGCAGGGCTCGAGGCTCCCCGGAGGCGCCCATTGTTGCCTCCTCAACACGCTTGGAGCGACCGGGCCGCCTGCCGTAAGATTCCCGCTCTTGTTCGGCCTGTCGCAGAAAGGGTTCTCATGCGGGCATCTCGTGTCTTGACAGTTGTGTTGGCGGCAGTTGCGGTGGCGTGCGCCGGTTCCCCGAGTAGCTGTGGCGGTGTGGTCGAGCCCATCCCCAACGGCTTCTCGGGGGTGAAGAAGCAGAACACGGCGGTCGCGCGCATCTCGGCCGAGGGCTTCGAGTACCTCAACACCAACTGGGTGCACCTTATCGCCTCGATGGTGCCCGGCGCGCGGGTGAGCCCGGACAACCCCGCGCACATCGAGATCTCGTTCGAGCTGCCCTGCACGACGATGGGCGGCTTCCCGGGCTCCGGCGGTGACCTTCATCTCTGCGACAACGGCCGCGCGGGACCGGGCAGCGCCGGCTTCATGGACCAGCAGTGCACCTGGGAGGACTCGCCCTGTCCGCTCGTTCTGACCATCGAGCGCGTGCAGCTCTCCCCCGAGTCGCCCGACAAGCTCGCGGTCGAGGCCGACCTGCGCATCGACATGGTCAAGGACCCGGACACCCGCGAGGAGACGAGCCTCTTCATCACCTCGGTCGACAACGCGGGGCTGTGTCCCTTCGTCAATAGGCCCCTCGGCTGCTTTGCCAACTACTACTCGTCCGGCCGCGGTGAGAGAGACAACGAGACCCTCTCGGCCAAGGTCAGCTTCGCGCTCGACCGGAACTGGGACGGGCAGCTCACCTTCGACCTCGCCCCGCCGGATCCGACCAAGCCCGACCAGTTCCTCGGAGGGCTCGACGCGGTCGAGGTCGATGACATCGAGATCCGCGGCTGCAAGACCGGCGACGACCCGCCGATTCCCTGCGGCGAGGTCGAGCCGGTCACCGGCTCCGAGTGGTGCGACTACGCCTGCAGCTTCCTGAACATCGGGCTCGTCAAGGGCCTGATCATCGACAGCTTCGTCAAGCCGGAGCTCCAGAAGGTGGTGGCCAGCGCCATCGCCGGCCAGCGCTGCCGCAAGTGCAACCCGAGCGATCCGCTGGTGGCGCGTTGCCCGAACCAGGGCATCGACAGCTTCTGCGACTGCCCGGATGGCGGCAGCACCTGCGAGGACGAAGCGCGCATCTGCGTGAGCTCGGCCAACCGCGGCGGCGCGTGCGTCCCGCAGCTTCTCGGGCTCGAGCAGTACATCAACCTCGGCGCGCTCCTCGCGCCGTTTGGCGCCGATCCGGCCGTGAAGATGGAGACCTTCGCGGCTGCCGGCGGTGGGGAGATCGCCGTCAACACCGGCTTCCAGGTGGGGATGATGGCCGGGGTCAAGAGCAACACCGTCTCCGCCTGCGTCCCGGCCTGGCCGGCGCCGACCGACACCAACGCGCCGAGCCCGAACCTCGCCACCGAAGGCCCGTCCGACCACCACGCCGGGCTCGCGGTCTCCGAGCACTTCCTCAACTACGCGATGTGGGAGGCGCACCGCTCGGGCCTGGCGTGCATCACCCTCACCACCGCGCAGGCCGCGCCGCTGACCACCGGGCTGTTCAAGACCTTCCTGCCGTCGCTCGGCGTCGTGGCCGGCAGCGAGACGACCGACGCGCCGATGATGGTCGTGCTCCGGCCGCTCGGCGCTCCGAGGATTCACATCGGCGAGGGCACGTTCGACCCGGTGACCAAGAAGCCGATCAAGCCGCTCCTGACCGCGGAGCTGACCGACGTGCGCATCGACTTCTACGCGTTCATCGATGGGCGCCAGGTGCGGCTGTTTACGCTGGGCGCGGACGTGAAGGTGCCGCTGTCGCTCATCATCGAAGGCTCGCCGATGACCATCCTGCCGGCGCTCGGCGATCTGAAGGAGATGATCACCATCCGCACCGACGTGCCGGACAACTCCGAGATCCTCGCCGAGGATCCTCAGGCGCTCGCGCAGCTCGTCCCGATGGTCCTCGGCATGGCCGAGCCGGTCATCGCGACGCTGCTGCAGCCGGTGGCCATCCCCGACATGAACGGCTTCCGGATCAACGTGAAGGAGCTCAAGGGGATCAATCGCATCGGCACCAGCGATGACTTCCACTACCTCGGCGCCTTCGCGACCCTGGGCATCGCCACGCAGGTGCAGAGCTGGGGCCCGACCACCGTGGCCCGGCTCGTCGAGACGCAGGTGCCGACGAAGGAGCAGATGTTCCTCGAGCCCGGACGCGCGCTGCCCTGGCCGCGGGCGACCATCGAAGTTTCGGCGGAGGATCGCCCGGGCGAGTCGCGACCGATGGAGTACGCCTGGCGCGTCAACGGCGGGCTGTGGTCGACGTGGTTCGACGGCCCGACGCTCGAGGTCTCGCACCCCGCGTTCATCCTTCCCGGCAAGCACGTGATCGAGGTGCGCGCGCGCGTGGCCGGCGACGCCCAGATGATCGATCCGACGCCCGAGGCGCTGACCTTCCTGGTCGACTGGGACGAGCCGACCGTCGCCTTCGAGGCCGACCGGGCGTCGAACAGGCTTCTCGTGCACGCCCGCGACGCCGTCAGCGCGCCGGAGTCGCTGCGGTTTGCCTATCGACTCGGCGGCGATGAGCTGTCCGAGTTCGGCCCCGCCCGCGAGATCGACCTCGCGGCGGTCGAGGCGGGCGGCGGGCTCGAGGTCCAGGTGATGGACGAGGCGGGCAACGTCGGTGGCGCGCGATGGGGCTTCGAGGATTTGGCGTCTCGCCCGGCCAATGGGCCCGCGGCGCAGGGGGAGGGCGACGCGGTCGCTCCTGCCACGGGATGCAGCGCGGCCGGCGGCGGTCTGGCGGGCCTGCTTTCGCTCGCGCTCCTGCCGCTGGCGCTGCGCCGCCGCCAGAGAGCGGAACGCGGAGCATAAGCCGGATCGAGGACGTTTCAGCCGTGGCGCCCTCGTCCGCTTCCGGGGGGCCGCCGAGGGCGATTTTCGGGTGAAAAAGAGCGTCGCCCGAACGCGAGGAGGGCGTTGCGGCCATTTTCAGGCTGAAAGACAACCCGTGCCGACGGCCTGACGCTGACAAGGGCCATTTTCAGACTGAAAAACGGTCCTTCCCGGCTGTGGGCTGCCGCCAACCAACCCCACGTCGTTCGTGCCGTGATGCGATGAATCCAACACGAGGCCTCCCACCCTGGGGCGGCGCCCGCGCCGGACCGCTTTGCCAGAACCGAGTCGGCGCGCTCGCTCGCCTGGTTGCCGCCGCTGCGCTGCTCGTTCCCGCGATGGCCTTGGCGCAGCAGCCGGAGGTTTCGCTAGAGCATTCGGGCAGCCTCGGCCTCCTCGCGGGAGCGGGAGCCGAGTTCGCGACCACCGAATCCGCCAACTGCCTCACCTGCAGGCCGACCGAGACCTTCGACGACGTGGGCGCGGTGCTCGACCTGGGGTTGACCGCCGCTATCGGGCGCGAGGGCAACGAGCTCGCGCTCAAGTTCCGACTGATTCGACTCACTCCAGCCGTCGGCGAAGCTCTGTTCTTCGGTTATCGCAACTACTTCGGCCGCGACGAGTGGAAGACCTTCGCCGCCTTCGATCTGATGGGGATGTTGCGGCCGATCAAAGCCGGGGGCGCTCGGGCGGCGTTCGGCGTCATGTGCGATCTGTCGCCGATATTTGGTCTGTATGGGGAGGTCGGGGCGAGCTTCGCTCTGGGCGCCGGGCGGCGCTTCGGAGTCGACGCGACGGTCGGACTTCAGGGGCGTTCGTACCTGCTCGAGTAGCTGCTGTTTTTTTGACCGATGTCTCACCTTGTGCGAGCTTGTGTGTAGATGTAGGACATCGACACGGGAGCGCACATGAGCGAGTCGAAGCGGCTGATTTCCTTGGTGTTCCGGATCCCCCGCTCCAAGCTGCAGGCTCTCAAGGGGCTGTCGAGCCGCACCCGGGTGCGGCAGAGCGAGTACCTGCGCGAG
>JBMNNX010000325.1:0-6653 GCA_050942745.1 Myxococcales bacterium | reverse complement strand
ACCGCTGACGCGTCGATCGGAGCCGTCAGCGGCTGTATCCTCCACGGAGCGTCTGGGGCGGCTCAGTGCCGAAGGGCTTTTCCCCGACGCTCTCCTAGTTCAGCAGCTCTTTCTTGCGGGCCCCGGCGAACACCGTGTCCCACCCCTCGCGGAACGACTGCGTCGAGACCTTTGCAGGACCTTTATGCGCGCTTTGGCGCGACGGCTCCTGCGGGAACACCGTTTCCACGTCGAAGAGCCGGGCGTGCTCTGGGCGCCGCTTCAGGCGCACGAGCTCGCCCTTGATAGGCTCGCCTTCGCTGACCGGTCGTATCTCTGCGAGCTCGAGAGAGCTCTCTCGGGCGCGGACCACGCGAATGCCCTTGCCGTCCTCGGAGGGACTGTGAAGGAGAACGACGTCCTTCTTGGGACGCGGGTCGTCACCACTCATGCGAGCCAGCTTCGCACCTTTCTTTCGGCACTGCCAAGTGCTCGACGGAGTGCCTGCGGCTCATGCTGGCGCACCTCGCGTGGAGCCCGGTCGGCTCGCCTGCCTCCTTGACTACGCGGGAGCCGCTCGCCCAGGTGGCCGGCAAGCGGGCGAGACGAGCGGTGGGCTCGGGCACCGAATGGTCAGGCGGAGCCGGCCTCGAGCTGCGAGCGCAGCTCCCGGCGAAGGACCTTGCCCACCGCGCTCTTCGGCACCTCGGCCACGAAGGAGACCGCCCGCGGGATCTTGTAGTGCGTCAGAAGCCGGCGGCAGTGAACGAGCACGTCCTCGGCTGTCAGGCCCGCGCTCTTCGGAACGACGAAGGCCCGCACCGCCTCGCCGGTCCTTTCATCGGGCACGCCGAGAACCGCGACTTCCGCGACCAGCGGGTGGGCGGCGATGCAGGCCTCGACCTCGTTCGGAAAGACCTTGAACCCGCTCACCACGATCATGTCCTTCTTGCGGTCGGTGATCCGAAGGTAGCCGTCCTCGTCGAGCGCGCCGACGTCGCCGGTGCGCAGCCAACCGTCCGCGAGGACCGTGCTCGTCTCGTCCGGCCGCTTCCAGTAGCCGAGCATCACCTGCGGCCCCTTCACGAGTATCTCGCCTCGCTCCCCCGGCGCGACGGGCTCGCCACGCTCATCCATCAGGCGCAAGTCGGTCCCCGGTAGCGGCAAGCCCACGCCATTCACCTTCGCGAGCGTGCGCCGCATTCCCTTCCCGTCCCGGGTGCTCGGGTTGAAGGTGACGAGGGGGCTCGCCTCGGTCAGCCCAAAGCCCTCGATGACGAGCGACCCGGTCTCCCGCTCCCATCGCTCGAAGACCGCCGGCTGGACCTCCATCCCCCCCGCGTAGACCGCCTTCAGGCCCCGGGGCGGCCGCGAGACGAACCACGGCTCGGCGAGCAACCCCTTGAGCAGCGTGTTGACCGCAGTCGCCCAGGTGACCTCGTGCCGGCGCAGCGCGGCCCGCAGGTTCCTCAGCGGCCTTGGGTTCGGCACGAGGATGCTGTGGTGGCCCGTGTAGAACGCGTAGAGGTGGTTAATGGTGAAGGCGAAGACGTGGTAGAGCGGCAGCACCGTGAGCACCGTCTCGCGGCCGAACTCCAGGCTTCCCCGCGTGATCTGCGCGATCTGGGCGGCGTTCGCGAGCAGGTTCCCGTGCGTGAGCATCGCTCCCTTGCTCACGCCGGTTGTGCCGCCCGTGTACTGCAGGAGAGCGACGTCGTCGCGGCCGACGGCCGGCTCCGGACCATCGGACAGGTGCGCCGCCCCCAGTCGCAGCGCGCGAGCGAGCGGGACGCCCGGCGCGCGGGCCTTGGGCACGGCTCGCGCGAGGCGCAGCTTCGCGGCGATCGCCAACCGCATCGCGGTCGGAAAGAAGTCGCCGACGGCGGTCACGACCAGCGTCTCGACCGAGGTCCTCGGCAGCACGCGCTCGACCTTGTCGCGAAGGTTGCCGAGCACCACGACCAGGCGCGCGCCGCTGTCAACGAGCTGCGCCTCCAGCTCGCGCTCGGTGTAGAGCGGGTTGGTGTTGACCAGCACGGCGCCGGCTTTGAGCACGCCGAGCGAGCAGACCGGATAGGCCAGGCAATTCGGCAGCACCAGGGCGACGCGGTCGCCTTTGCCGACTCCTCGCGAGCGCAGGAAGCCCGCGAAGTGCTCCGAAAGCCGGTCAACCTCGCGCCAGGTGAGCGAGGCCTCCCAGCCGTTGGGCAGCACCATCGTGCATGCCGTCCGATCGCCCCAGCGCGCGGCCGCAGAGCGGGCCATCTCTCCGATGCTCGCGAAGGGAAGCATCTCCGCGTCGGCCGCGACGCCCGGCGGATAGTGCGCGTGCCAGGGCCTTTCGCCGATGGAGCTTCCTCGCTCGGGCAGAGGCCCTTCCGCAGGCTCGGGTTCCGGAACGCCGAGCTCGGCCCGCAACGCCTTGCTGGCGCAGGCGATCCGCTCCCTCGCCTCCTCGCGCAGCCTCGGAAGGTCGTCGGGGGTCATGCCACTCGTGTCGATCGGCTCGAGCACGCGCACCTGCGCGCGCGCGAACTCAAAGCCGAGCGAGCCCTTGGCCCGGCACTGCCGCGTCCCAGCGATCGCGAGCGGAAGCACCGGCACGCCCGCCTCGATGGCGAGCTGAAAGGCGCCGTCCTTGAACGGCAGCAGGCGCCCGTCGGGCGAGCGGGTCCCTTCCGGAAAGAGCATCACCGGCACTCCGCTCGCCAGCGTGCGCCGGCACTCCGCAAGCATCTGCACCACGCTGTCGCGCTCGCCTCGCCGCAGGGGAATGTCGCCGCCCAGCCGCATCAGCCATCCGACCAGCGGCATCCGAAACAGCTCCTGCTTGGCGACCCAGCGCATGTCCCACGGAAGCAGCGAGATCAGGAACGGGTCCGCTATCGACTCGTGGTTGGCGACCACGACGTAGGGCCGCTGCCGGATGTCAGCCGGCCCGTCGCCGCGGACGGAGAAGCGCCAGAACGGCGTCACGGCCGAGATCAGCCGCCCGAAGCGTCGCAGCATCCGGCCGCGCATCCGGCACCCCGCATCGGCGCGGTGTACCAGCGCGGTGGCGAGAAAGGCGGGCAACAGCAGCAGTGCCGAGCCGAAGAAGACAAGGTAGGTGAAGGCGCCGAGCAGGAATCGAAACATGCCGCGCATCTCGGCAGCCTCCTGTCATGGAACTGTCACGCAGTTCACGGAAGGCAACCGCTGACGTCGGCGGCCGAATCCCGCCGGCCTTCGGCTGGCCGGCCTCAAGCCCTGCCCGCGGCGGGCAGGGCGGCGGCGTCGGCGCGGCGCGCACAGCGCCGTTGCCGCGGCAGCGCGACCGCTCGATGCAAGCTCAGGGACCGGTCGGCGGCGCGCTCACTGCACGGCCGAACCCGAAGGCTCGCTCATGCCGACCGCCAGCTCGACGCGAGCCGGCACGGCGGGGCAGGCGACGGGCGGGGGCGCCGGCGGCAGTCGGCGCGGCGGCACGATGACCTCAGGAGGCATCGGGCAGTTCACGCACGGCCCGCGGAGCGGGATGACCAGGGTGCGTCCGGCGCGGATCAGCGTGCTGCGCAGGCCGTTTGCCTTGCGGATGGCCGAGACGGTGGTGTCGTAGCGCCGGGCGATAGCGCCGAGGCATTCGCCGGAGCGCACGCGGTGGACGACGCGGTTGAGCTCCGGCTGCCCCTTGGGCATCAGCGGCTGCACCCGCCGCCCCAGCTCCTGGGCGCGCGGGTTGTAGAAGCGCACGTGATAGTGGTCGCGATGGCGCCGCGCGTGCAGAACCAGGGAGTTGCGCCCGGCGCGGAAGATAGAGTCGAGCCAGGCCTTGTCCTCGCCGATGGAGAGCGCGTAGTCGTACAGGCGCTTGATGATCTGCCGATCGACGAGGATCAACTGCACGTCGGTCTCGGTGATGAGCGCGCGCACGAGCGCCCAATTTCGCGCCAGATCGAAATTCTCCCGCCGCGCCCAGGCCCCGCGATCCGGCCCTCCGGGCAGGTAGTAAAAGGCGAGGTCGACGTCGCGCCCGGACTGGTGGCTGGCGTGAGGGCGAATCCAGCCGCCCTCGGGCTTGCTCATGTGGTTGACCCGCAGCGGCGGAGTCCCCTCGAACTGAGCGGCGACGTGGTTGATGGCCCGCGTCAGGTACTCGATCGTCTCCTCGGTGCCCCAGCAGTACTGCGGCGCGACGATCTTCCAGTTCGGCCCCTCGGGCATCTGGCGCCCGTTCACCAGGCGGCCGGCATCCGCAAAGCCTATCGACAGCGACCCGAGCGCCTCGGGAGACTCACTCCAAAGCTGCTCGAGTCGCGCGTCGTCGATGTCCGCGGTGTAGCGAACGCCCGGCCTGACGGCCGCGGTCGGCGGTAGCTTGCTCTCGGCCTCGGGATCGACCTCCGGCGCCCCCGCGGCGCTCGTCTCCTCCTCTTCGAGCGCTGCCTCCCCCTCCGCCTCGGGTGCCTGCGCGACCGGCGTCTCCTCGACGGCTGCGGCCTCCTCCGCCCCGGAGGGCGACGGCTGCGCCGCGCCCTGCTCTTCTTGCTCCAGGGCGGGCTCCGCTGCGGCCACTTGGACGGGCACCTGCCCGCTCGCGCATCCGGACAAGCCGGCGAGGGCGACAAGGATTGCGATCGGCAACGAGGCAGGTCTCGGTCTCATCCCGACACCCTCCAGCAGGCAACAGAGAGGGCCTGGTTTTAGCCGATCGCCGGCCGAGCGCCACAAATCCCTTCCCTGACCTGCACGAGCCGCTGTCCGAAGCCGCACAGTCCCCCGCTAGTGGCGGCGATGCGCCGCCCAGGGCGCGCCCGACAACGAGGTTTCAGCAGTCGATCATGTGCTCGTCTGCTGGGTTTCGCAGGTTGTAGCGCGAGCTCATCGCGCGCCCGTAGGCGCCGGCGGTCGCGACGAGGATGACGTCGGCCTCTCGCGCCGGCGCGATCCGCCGCCCGTGGCCGAGGACGTCTCCCGACTCGCAGAAAGGCCCGACGATGTCCGCCGTCAGGGTCGCCGGCTCGTCGAGGCGGCTCAGGTTCACGGTCTCGTGCCACGCGCCGTAGAGCGCCGGCCGGATGAGCGAGTTCATCCCGGTCTCCACGCCGACGTAGGTGTGCTCGCCCTTGCGCTTGACCTGGGTCACCCGCGCGAGCAGCACGCCGGCCTCGGCGACGAGGAAGCGCCCGGGCTCCATCCAGAGCCCAAAGCGCGGGTGCGCCTCCTTGAACTCGGCCAGCCGCTCGCCGACCACGTCGACCTCGAGCCCGGCCTGCCCCGGGCGCTCCGCGACTCCGAGACCGCCGCCCAGATCGAGAATCGACACCTCCGGAAAGTGCTCGGCGAGTTGGGCGAGAAAGCGCGCTGTCTCGGCCCAGGTCTCCGGATCGAGGATGCCGCTGCCGCTGTGGGCGTGCAGGCCGACGACCTTCGCGCCGCAGCGCGCGACGGCCTCGAGCAACGCATCGAGGAGGGCCGGCGAGATGCCGAACTTCGACTGCACACCAGCCGTGCGCACGTGCGGGTGGTGACCGCGGCCGTGCCCGGGATCGAAGCGCACGAAGATCTCGCGCCCCTTGAAGACCTCGGGCCACTCGAGCAGCGGAAAGACCGCGTCCACGGTCACCCGCACCCCGCGCTCGAACGCGCGTTCGTACTCGACGCGCGGAGCGAAGTTCGGAGTGAAGAGCACCCGCTCCGGCGCGAGGCCGGGCATCGTCCCGAGCACGTGGTCGATCTCGCCGGAAAAGACGCACTCGAACCCGAGCCCCGCCCGCTCCAAGCGCCGCAGGGTCTCCAGGTTGGGGTTGGCCTTGATCGCGTAGAGCGCGCGATCGATCGCGCGGACGCCCTGGATCCGGGCGACCGAAGCGTCGAGCGTCTGCGCGTCGTAGACGTAGAGCGGCGCGCGGGCGGCGCGCGCGAGCAGCGCCTCTCGCTTGCGCGTCCACCAGGGCTCCGGCGCTCTTTCGCGCTGCCCGGACGCCCCAGCCTCGAGCTCGCGCCAGGTCGGCCCCAGCGCCGGGTCGTCGCGATGGGGATCGAAGAGCAGGCGGTGCAGGCGCTGAACAAGCCGGTCGGCGTCGCTCTCGTCGACGACGAACGAGAGGTTGAGATCGCTCGCCGCCTGCGAGACGAGGTGGATCCGCCGCTCCTCGAAGACCTCGGGCGCGCTGCCCAGCCGCGGCAACACCGCGCGGATTCGGCTGCCGACCAGGCTGACGACCGCGCACGGGCCGATGAGCCGCGGGCTGCACAGCCCCTCGAGCTCGGCGAGAAGGGCGCGCAGCACCGCAGGATCGAGCGCGTTCGCCGCCGGGTCGAGCGAGACCGTGACGTTCATCTCCGAGGTCGAGACGAGGTCGATGGACAGCCCGTGGCGCTTGAAGGCGGCGAAGGCGTCGGCGAGGAACCCGACCTGCTGCCACATGCCCGGCGTCTCCATCGAGACCAACATCACGCCCTTGCGCGAGGAGATAGCCTTGACGCGCGCGCCGCGATCGTCGGGCACCGGGCCGACCACGGTGCCTTCGAGCTCCGGGCGCCCGGCGCAACGCACGTGCAGCGGGATGCGGTGCCGCCGCACCGGGGCGATGCAGCGCGGGTGCAGCACCTTCGCGCCGGTGGAGGCCTCCTAGGTGGCTGGTGTTTTTTTTGTAGACGATGCGGGCGGCATCTGAAAGATGCCGCCCCAT
>JBMNNX010000351.1:0-5879 GCA_050942745.1 Myxococcales bacterium | reverse complement strand
GGCCTAGCTCACGTGCGACAGAGCGGCGTGGCAGGCCAGGATGGTGGCCGGCTCGTACGACCGGCCGCGTCCACTCGACTCGACGGCGCTCTGAATGCAGCTCAAGACCTTTGCGGAGCTGATCTGGCCGAACGCCTCCTTGCAGGCATGGATGAGCGAGGCCGCGGTTTGCTGGGGCAGTGGCGCAGAGGCATCGATGCACTCCTGGGTCTTGGCCGAGCCCACGTGCGACAGAGCGGCGTGGCAGGCCAGGATGGTGGTCGGCTCGACCGGCCGACCGCGTCCACTCGACTCGACGGCGCTCTGAATGCAGCTCAAGACCTTGGCGGAGCTGACCTGGCCGAACGCCTCCTTGCAGGCCCGGACGAGCGAGGCCGCGGTTCGCTGGGGCAGCGGCGCAGATGCCTCGATGCACTCCTGGGCCTTGGCCGAGCTCACGTGCGAAAGGGCGTCGTGGCAAGCCTCGATGGTGGCGGGCTCAACCGGCCGGCCCCGTCCACTGGACTCGGCTGCAAACTGGATGCACCGCACGACCGCGGCCGAGCTGATGTCTCCGAACGCTTTCTTGCAGGAGTTGACGATCGAGGCAGCGTGGTGCGGGCGCAGCCGCGCGGCGGCTTCCAGGCATTCCTCGACGCGACTTCGGCTCACTTGCGAGAGCGCGTCGTGGCAAGCCTGTTGGGCGCGGGCGTCCTGCGCGCGAGACGAAGCGGGAAGGGCGGAAAAGGCGAGCAGTGCGAAGAGGGCGAAGACTTGAGCTTTCATGAGCGGCACCTAAGGGGAGACGGTCTTCCGATAGATTTCCGGCGTGCCGCTGACGGTGGCGATTACCGAAAGCAGCTTCTCGAGATCTGGCTGTTCGTTGGCCCGGTAGGTCACGAACTCGAGCTTCGCCTTCCCGGTCTCGACCTTGAAGGTGTAGTAGACTCCGCCGTCCGGCGGTATCTCCTTGGCCGCAGCCTCCTGGAGTCCCTTCCAGTCGATGGATTTCGCGAGACGCTCGAGGACGGCCCGCTCCTTGGCGGGGACCTCCAAGCGCTTCTTCAGGTCAAGCTGCGTGATCGTGACCTTGCCCTTCGCCGCCACTACCTCGTGATGAAAGTGCATTCGAGACAAGAGCTCAGGGTCGTCGGGGACGAGAGCACAGCCGTGAGACTTCACCAGGATCTTCCAATTGCTTTTCTCGGCCGGAGCCTCGGCCCGCGCGTCGAGTGCGAGCAGGGCGCAGAGCGAAATCAGCGACACGATCAGCCGGGTACTTGTCATGGTCTGCTCCTGGTTCGCCAAGCGTTTGATGCGTTTGGGTCTGGCATTTTGTGGGCCGTGATTCGTTCGGCCCGCATGGAGATACGTATAAAA
Organism: Myxococcales bacterium; assembly: GCA_050942745.1. Classification (GTDB taxonomy): domain Bacteria; phylum Myxococcota; class Myxococcia; order Myxococcales; family UBA5297; genus UBA10939. The sequence goes on along the minus strand of JBMNNX010000351.1, from coordinate 4,520 downwards.
CGGATTTCGAGCTCTAAAGATCTGACGCGGTCTCGGCAGAGGCTCTTCGCCTCGGGCGATCCGCTGCCAGCGCGGCCGGCGATCGCGTCGGAGTGATGTCGCCTCGATGAGCCTCTTGCGCGCTGACCGGCAGGCTCGGGCGCAGCTCGATCCGGTGACACCGGCGGCGGGAGCCTCGACGTCGCGGCACCGGCGGGTCGCTCGTCATCGGGTCAGGTCTCGGGGGCGCCGGTGGTCCCGGCCAGCGCCCGGCCGCTTGCCCGAGGTCGGAGCGCCCACTCGCATATCGCCTAGGCGCGAAGGCCGCGCCGGCGGCGCATCTCCGCGAAATCCCTCAAAGCGCGAAATGGCACGCTCCTTGTCCGGATCGGCGCGCCGCCGCCGCTTTCTGGCGTCTGCGAGGCCTCGCTATGCTCTCGGACGGTCGCGGCGGAAGCCGCAGGTGGGGGCGGGACCGGGGAACCATGAGGTGGAGCATCGCCTATCGCGTCGTTGGACGGCGCGGGTCGTGGAACGAAGACGAGCTTCGCAGGCTGCGCGAGCACGCGGACCGATGGCGCGGCAGGCTGAGCCGCGGCGCTTCGGGGTACGACGTCTCGGGCCTTCCGGCGACCGACGAATTCTTCGCCGCGACGACGCCCGGCAGCGGCCGGGACGCGGCGCGCGACTACCTCGCGCTCGTGCGCGCGCTCGCCGAGCTCGAGGCGCTGTTTCCCGGGGTCGAGGCCTACGTCTCCGACGATGTCTTCGTGCGCCTGCCGCAGCGGCCGCGGCAGATAGACCTCGCCGCGCTCCGGCGCGAGGTTCTCCGCGAGCTCGATCCGGTCGAAGACACCGATGCGCTCGACGACGCGCTGGCCCGGGCGCGTGCCGCCTACCGCGAGTGGGTCGTCTCGATTTGCCTGCGCAAGAAGCTCGAGGAGGCGCGGCGCGACTTTCTGCTTTGGAAGCGCTCGCGGGCGCGCGACGATTCGCGCGTCCCGTCCAGCGGAGGCAAAGCGCTCGCAAAGAAGTGACGGGCAGAGGCCAACCTCGATGGCCAGTCACCACAGCAACGAGACTTCCCGCGCCGTGCCCGCCAAGGTCGTCGTGCTGCGCATCGAGCCTGGGGCGGATCTTAAGGAGTCCCTCGACGAGCTCGCGCGCCGCCACGCGATAGAAGCCGGGGTCGTGATCACCTGCGTCGGCAGCCTGAGCCGCGCAGTCATCCGGCTTGCCACCGGGACGACCACGCGCACGCTGCGCCGCAAGCTCGAGATCGTCTCGCTCGTCGGGACGCTCTCGGCGCGCGGCGGCTCGCACCTGCACGTCTCGCTCGCCGACACGCGGGGAGCGGTGGTCGGCGGCCACGTCAAGCCCGGCTGCATCGTGTTCACGACCGCGGAGGTCGCTGTCGGCATGCTTGCTGGGGTGCAATTCGAGCGCGAGCAGGACGAGCGGACAGGGTATCGGGAGCTCGTCGTTCGACGGGGGCGCAAGGCGCCTCGAGCCTGAGCGCGGTGCAAACAAGAGAAGCAGGGAGCGCCGCCATCCCGGCGACGTCGCACGCTCGGCCACGCGACGCGCGGTCCGACCTCAATCAGCAATGCGCCTCAGCGACCGCCGCTCACGAGAAGCACGTGCTTCTCGGGCGCGGCGGTACCGCCGCTGGGGACAAGCACGTGCTGGTCGGGCGCGGCGGCACCGCCGCTGGCGACAAGCACGCGCTGGTCGGGCGCGGCGGTACCGCCGCTGGCGACAAGCACGCGCTGGTCGGGCGCGGCGGTGCTTTGGATGGGGAAAAGGCAGCCCGAAAGGCCCCAAACCGGGAGACATTCGGCTCGACTCAGGCGCGGGACGCACCGAGCGCTCAGATGTCCGCGCTCAAGCCGAGGCGAAGACGCGAAGGGCGCCCATGCGCGCGCATGGACGCCCCAGGTGGTCGCAAAAGGCGCAGCTCGGACTACTTCGGCTCGGGCTCCGGCTCCTCCTTCGCCTTCTTCTTCGGCGGCTCGTAGCGGGTGCAGACGCGGGTGACGAACCGCTCGTCGTCGTGGAAGGCAAAGCGGACCGCGGCGCGCACGTCTTCGACCGCCTCGCGGAGCATCCAGAAGGCGAGGTTGCGCTTGCGGAAGGTGGCCTTGGCGGCGGAGTCGTCGGCCACGGTGGCGAGCATCGCGGCGAGCTCGCGCGCCCGCGCCGGCGCGTCGGCGGGCACGCGGCTGTCGGCCGCGGCGAGCTCGGGGTGCGCCTCGCAGAAAGCCGCGACCCGGTGAAGGTCCGCAGCCCTGTCGTGCAGCGCGCCGATGTCGCCCATCGCGTCGATGTCCTTCAGCGTCTCGGGGTCCTTGCGGTACAGGAAGCGGGCGGCTTCCTTGACCGCGGCGATGAGCATGCCGGATTCGTCGCGGGCGCCCTTGACCGAAGAGGTCAGCATCAGCTTCTGGGCCTTCTCGCACTCGAGATCGGTCGTGCGCAGGATGCCGGCGATCGGCAGGATGTTGTCGAGATTGGCAATATCGAAGGAGGGGACGACGGCGAGCTTGTCGCGGCGCTCTTTGGTGATCGAGTAGACCCGCTCGGCGTCGAAGACGACTGCTTCCACGTTCGCGTTCGGCTGCTTCTCCGCCAGCTCCGGCGGCAGCTTCGCGGCCTCGGTTTCGAAGTCGAAAGCCATGTGCGTGATTCCTCGCAATGAATTGGTTGGAGCCACCCTCCGCGAGCGCAGCCAACTTCCCCCTGTAGATGCGCGCTCAAGCTCGCGAGGTGACGCAAGAGATAACAAAGGTGCGGGGAGGCTCGTCAATACTCGAAACGCAAAATAATGCGCAGGAACGCTGAAACGCCGCGCAAGCAGACAGCCAATTGTTTTCCAGGGAACAGAATCGGTCGTTCCACACCTCTTTGGGCTCGGCCGAGCGCTCAATCGCGCAGGGTTCTTCTCGGCCTTTGGGCCGGGACCTCTTCGACGGCGAGCGGCTTCACCTCCACCCGGCGAGCAACCGCAGTTCGCCGCTTGCGTGGACGACGTGGATGGCCCGCGGAGTGTGTTGGTGAAGCTCTCGCCTTTGCTCGACACGCCGAGCGAAAGGCGGTGGGGCGACTTGCTGGTGCGCGAGCACCTCGCCGCCGAGCTGCTTCGAGAGCACGGAAGCCGGAGGACGCGCTGCCCAAAGGTCTTCGCGAGCTCGGAGTTGCACTTGGCTTGGCAGCCGCCGGCAGCTCACCCGACGGCTGCTCGGTGGCCTGATACCAGGGCACAGCCGGCGCACGCGGCAGCTATCGGACTCGAGGCCGAAGAAAAGAAGAAAGGCCGGCGCGAGGCCGGCCTTTCTTGATGCTGAGCCCTCGTCGGTCGGAGCGACAGGGCGACTATCGGACTGCTACGGCGTGCATTGATGTGCCGGGGTCGCCGAGTTGCGCGGGTTCGGAGTCCCGGTCTCGAAGTCGCTCGCGTTTTCGTCGGCGTCGGTGCATCCCGACAGCGTGCGCAAGACCGCCAAGGTATTGCTCGGAGCCGGGGTCGCGTCATCCCCTTCGTAGCAGTTGGCACTTCCGAAGCCGACGAAGTCGATCACGTCCTCGAGCGGGCACGAGCCGCTCAGCGTTGTGGTGCTCGCCACCAGGGCGACCTTCCCGCCGGAAGTCCCCATGGAGATACCTCCGGTCAGATCCGGAGTCGGGAGCGCCGCGCCGTTGGTGCCTCCGGCTAGCTGAATGAGGAAATAGCCGCCGGGCGGGATGCTGCCCGCCAAGTCGACCTTGTTGGTCCAGCTCGACCCAGTCGCACTCGCGTACTGAATCGACCATCCAGTCAGTTCGGCGCGCGCCGTTCCGGCGTTGAAAAGCTCGACGAAGTCGTTCTTGTAGGGCGCTCCGCTGTTGCCGCCCCCGCCGTAGACCTGGCTGATGACAACCCTCGGCTCAGCGGGTGCCGCGAGATAGCCGGTGAAGCTAACGATCGCGTCGTCCGCCATGCCGACGCCGGAGAGATCGGTGATGGTCGCCGGGACGAAGAGGTTGTAGTTGCCTCCGGGGGCCTGGCTCGAGGTCGTCAACGTGACCGTGTCGCCGCTGACGGAGACTGCCGTGACCGCGAGGTCGATGGCCGGAGCGACTCCCTCGACCATGAATTCATCGAACGAGACCGAGCTCGGATCGACTTCGCGCGAGAAGACGACATCGACGGTGGTTGCCGAGGTCGCCGTCACGCTCAGCACCTCGAGCGGAGGCTGCGTCGCGAACCCGACGAAAGAGAGCTCGGTGTCAGCGGGGATCGCGGTGTAGAGCGCTAGGTCGCGGACCGAATCGAAGATGAGCGTGTATTCGGTGCCGCTGGTCTGAGGCCCGGTGGTCAAGGTCACGGTGTCGCCGCTGACCGAGGCCGCGGTGATGCTGAGCTCGGTTCCGGAGACGGTCTCGTAGGCCAGGAACTGCGTGCCGTCGCTGGCCACGGTGTCGGGATCGACCTCGCGGTTGAACTTCACCTCGACCGTGGTCTCCGAGGTCGCGGTGGCGCTGACGACGGCGAACGGCGCGAG
>JBMNNX010000322.1:0-6695 GCA_050942745.1 Myxococcales bacterium | reverse complement strand
GGCACCAGAGCTAACAACGGTCTCGGCTGCCCTCACGTCGATGACGTTTTGTAGAAGAAACCGCCGCCGTTCCGAAACCCTGTTAGTTCAAGGCCACAGCCGGCCAACGGGCCGGTCTCTCGCTCGGGGTGACCGGGGCGGCGGCGCGCGGCATCCCGCCACTCGCGAAGGCTTGAGGCGAGGTCTATGCCGGTCAGCCTGAGCGTAGCTTGGCGGACGCCGCGCGCACCCGCTGCCGACGCTCGCGCGCAAAAGGGACGCCGATTCGCGCGAGCGACGGGCGTTTTCTCGAGTCGTCAGGGCTTGACGAAGATCTCGACGCGCCGGTTGAGAGCGCGGCCCTTCTCGTCTGCGTTCGAGGCGGCGGGCTTGGTCTCGCCGAAGCCTTTGGACTCCATCGACGCGGTGATCTGCTTGGCGATGAGCGCCCCTTTCACCGAGTCGGCGCGCTTCTCCGACAGCTTCTGGTTGTCCGCATCAGAGCCGACAGAATCGGTGTGCCCCTCGATGCGCACCGAGCACCCGGGGTACGCCCGGATGACCTGGGCGACCGCGTCGATGGCCTCGATGGCCGAGGGCTTGAGATCCCACTTCGCAGTGTCGAAGAGGATGGCCGAGTCGAGCTTGATCTTGATGCCGTCCGCGGTCGCCTCGGCGTGAACCTTCTTGAGCGCCGTCGAGAGGTCGGCTGCATAGTCCGGAAGCCGGAAGGGCCGCGCCTTCTCGCCGGGCGGCTGGATGTAGAGCTGGAGGGCGATCTCGTAGGCAGGTCCCTGGAAGTACCAGACCTTGATCGTGTGGCTCCCCTTGGCGAGCTCGGTCACCGCCTCCTTGCGCTCCTCCCCATGCTGGCCGTCGTTGTTGATGACCTCTTTGCCGTCGATCCACAGGCGAGACCCGTCGTCGGAGGTGAGGATCCACCGGTACTTGCCCGGCTTCTCGATCTGGAAGACGCCGCTGTAAATCAGCCCGAACCACTCGTACCGGTCGGTGACGCCGGGGAAGCCCCTGTCGAACTCGCGCGCCGGAATATCGAGCTTGTCGGTGTAGATGTACCCGACCGGCTTCTGCTTCTCGATGTCCTCGGGCATCCCGGTGACCTCGACCGGCAAGAGGTAGATGGCGCCCTTCATGTTGAAGAGCCCCGGATCCTTCGTGCCGAGCGAGCCCAAGACCGGCTCCTCGTCATCGCCCTCGTCACCTCTTGCCATCGAACCGCCGAGCGAGAGCGCAATGACCACTGCGAGCGAAGCGGTTGCCCAACGTCCCATGGTTTTCTCCTTTGGATAGACCGGCCGACGGATCGATAGGTGTCGCGAGATCTCCCTGGCCTCAGCCCGTCCTCCCGTCACTTGGAGCGAAGTCGGAGGCACCCGACTTCAGCCTCGCAAGCCTGCCTGCTCGGACTGACCGGCCTTCGCTCGCAGGGGTCTTCGACACATCTGCGGTGAAGTGCTACCACAACGCCGCGTTGGTCCGGAAAGTCGAGTTCTCGCATGGAGCACGCTCGTCCGCCGCGCAACGGTCCGCTTCGCGCCGCGGATTCCGAGCAGCCGTTTGCCCTCCTGACCCTCCGGCGGGCATGCTCTCCAACGCTCAACGCTGGAGGGTTCATGCAGATTCGCCCGCTCTTTCTGGCTCTCGCTGTATCCGCCGCCATTGGCACCCCTGCGTTTGCGGCAAAGGCCGCGAAAGCCGCGGCGCGCGCCCCCCGCGCGGCCAAGGTGACCGAGACCGAAGTCGGACTCGACGCCATGGACGACGCGCGCAAGCTCGCCGAGGCCTATCTGAAGGCGATAGCACGCGAGGGCAGCGAGGAGCCCATCGAGTCCCTGCTCGGCGGCGCGACGCTCACCGCGCGCATCTACACCATCGAAAACTGGCGCATCGTCGGCCGCGAGAAGCATCGGCAGGAGAAGGGCCGGCTCGAGCGCCTGCACGAGAACGTCGCGGCCATCGACAAGGCGGGGCGCATCGCGCTCGCCATGATGGTCACCGCCCCCAGTGATCCCGACGGGATGCAGATGCAGGAGCTGACCGCCGAAGAGGCGGCGCGCCTGCTCGAACCGACCCGGGCCCGGGCGCGCAGCTTTGCCAAGAGCCACCCGGTCTTCGCCTACGTCGCCCGGGTAGATAAGCAGGTCTATTGGCACCCGCAGAATCCCTTTCGCCCGCTGCTCGAGAGGGCTGGCAAGAAGGGCGACTACGTCGTCGACATCGACCTGTTCTGGGTCGAGACCATCGAGGGCGCCCATGAGGACAAGCGCCCGCGCACGTGGCCGCTGCGAGTCGTGCGCTTCCGCGCGAACGACATCGACACCGGGCTCAAGATCCTGCCGGCGAGCGATTGGAACGCTGAGTAGCTCCCCGGCGCAGTACGGCGCTCCATGTCAACAAGCGACCTCACCGTCTTCCGCCTCGGCAGGCCGGTCTCGAACGCGTGGCTCGTGATGGACGCGGGCGAAGGCCCGGTGCTCGTCGACTCCGGCTTCTCCGCGCTGTGGCCAGCGATGCTCGCCCAGCTCCGGCGGCGTTCGCTGCGTCCGCGCGATCTGCGGGCGGTGATCCTCACCCATCGCCACTGCGACCACGCGGCCAACGCGGCGCGCTTCTGGAGCGAGGGAGTGCCGGTCTACGCGCATCGGCTCGACGCCGAGTGTCTGATGGGCCAGCGGCCGCCGCCGCCCCTGCCAACCGCTGCCTCGGCGACCGGCGCGATGTGCTGGGTCGAAAACCGCTTCCCCGCGCGCGTCGAACGCGTCCGCCCGCTCGAGGACGGCGATCTCGTCGCCGGACTGCGGGTGCGCTGGGTGCCCGGCCACACGGCGGGCTCGGTCTTTCTGCACCATGAGCCGTCCGCGACGCTCTTCAGCGGCGACGCCCTGCTCAACGCGGTGCCTCCCTACACTCTCGTCACCCGGCTCAGCTTGCCGAGCCCGGACTTCTCGGAGGACTACGACAGTGCGCTCGCGAGCCTCGAGCGCTTCGCGGCCAGCAGGCTCGAAGTCCGCACTGTCTACTGCGGCCACGGCCCGGTCTGGCGCGGCGAGCTCGGCCCGGCGCTCGCCAAAATCCTCGCCCGCGCACGAGTCGCCCCTGAGCAGCGCGCGCGGCGCCGGCGTAGGTCGGTAGGGGCGCATGGCAATGCGCCCGGCGAGGAATTGAGCTGACTCGCAACGAATCGGAGGTCCGGAGCCGCCGGAACGAAGGCCGGCGCTCCGCAGGCAACCTCGCCGCCTACGGCTTGTTCAGGACGTACCCGTCGCGCGTGAACGTGCAGGTCCGGTTGGAGTTGAACTGCACCCGGCCGACGACCCACATGGTCTTGACCGAGCTGAAGACCCGGCGCTCGGTCGCCATCAGGACGTTGCCGCAGTAGAGCTTCACCGTCGCGTCCACGCTGCCGGCGATGTTGTTGTACATGTGCACGCCTATCGTGTACGCGTGCGTCGTCGAGGGGCTGTTGATGCGGATGTTCTCCGGCCCCTGCCCCGTCCTGTCGTCGCGGTCGAGTGACGGATCGTCCGCCGTGCCCGCCGCGTCCCAGCTCGGCGTCTTGTTCGCGTAGTAGCAGTCGTACGGATCCGCGCTGGCCGACCAGCTCGAGGCGAGGTGCGAGTTTCCGGCGTTCGGGTGCTGCAGGTGCAGGTCCATGTCGTTCGGGCGATCCCAGGTCAGCTCGACCCACAGATCGCCGAGGGCGTTGACGGTGATCTGCGTGTCGCAGGAGCTGGAGGCGCCCGCGCTGTCGGTGACGGTGAAGCGCAAGTGGTGCACGCCGACGACGTCGGCGAAGTATCGGGTGCTGTTGCAATTGGTGTTGGTGAACTGGCCGTTGGAGGTCGCCGGCCGGCTGACGACGCTCCAGGCGCAGGTTATCGGCCTGCCGGTCGTCGAGCTGGCGTTGGTCACGAGCGTCAGGTCGGCGTTGGGGCCCACGGTCTGGTTGCCGGGGCAACTGACCTGGGGCGCGCAGACGCCGTCGTCGATCACGCCGTCGCAGTCGTTGTCGAGCGAGTCGCAGACCTCGAGGCCGCCGTTGGTCGGGGCGCAGGCGTACTCACAGCCGTCGGACGGATCGCCGTTGAGATCGAACCAGCCCTGCACGCACGGCCCCATCCGGCACCGGCCCTGCTCGCAAGTCGAGGCTGCGTGGGCGAAGTCGCAGGCGTTGCCGCATTGGCCGCAGTTGTGCGCGTCACTGCTGACGTCGATGCCCTCGTCGACCGTGCCGTCGCAGTCGTTGTCCAGGCGGTCGCACTTCTCCTCCGAAGGCTCGACCGCGCCGAAGCACTCGCCGAAGGCGCCGCCCTCGCAGACCTGGATGCCGTAGCGGCACTCGCCGACCTTGGACGTCCCACAGCCGCGCAGCTCGCCCTCGAGGCATGGCGGCTCGGTCCCCGCGTCCTGCGAGACGAGGCATTGGTGGCGCGCGCGATCGCAGCGGTAGCCCTCTTCGCAGTCGGCGTCGTCGAGGCAGCGGCCGGGCACGCGGACGCAGCGGAAGGCCGTCAGGCTGCAGGCGTAGCGCAGGTCCCCGCACTCCTCGTCCGTCAGACAGCCGGTCGATGCGTCCGGGCCCGGCTCGACCAGCCCTGCGTCGGGACGCGGCCTGCAGTCTCCCGCAATGCAGGCGAGGCCCAAGGGACAGTCGCCGTCGCCGAGGCAGGTGATCGGGGCCTCGCCGGCATCGCCCGCGTCTCGGGGCTCCTTCTGGCTGCCCGCTGGATCAGAGCTGCAAGCCCACACGCCGGTGGCCAGAAGCAACAGTACGAGGCATCGGTGCATGGGAAGCCCCCAGTTCCGGCCGGGCGCGACAGCGTCCGGCCTTCGTCGAGCAAAGTCTGGAGATTGTAGGCTAGCGCCGGGGGCTTGGGCGATACGACGAAGGATGGCGGGCGAGATCGAACGCGCCCGGGTCCGGGTTCGGCGGTCTCCGACGTGCCAGGGAATTCCCCCCGAGCGAGAGACCGGCCCTTTGGCTGGCTGTGGCCTTGAACGAACAGCGGATTGCCCTGAAAGCACTGCGTGCGAGCACGTGAAAGTCCCCTCTCCCGCGCTTGCGCCCGCGGGGCGGGGAGGGGGCTTCGTCGGGGCTCGCGCGCGCTCAAGCGGGGAGGCGCGGGGGAGCTGTTAGTTAGGAGCTCGCCACGGGTCCTTTGGTCGGCTGTGCCTCAAACCAAGACCGGTCAGCAAGAGCCCCTTCGACCCGGCGCAGCCCGGACTTCGCCCGGAACGCAAACGATCGGCCGCAGGCCGGGCTTCGTCCGGAACGCAGGCCGGTAGGGGCGCATGACAATGCGCCCGTCGAGGAATCAAGCACACGCGTCAGGGAGTTCGACGGCCCGACGGCCGGCGCAAAGACGTGCCCTCCAGAATCGTGCTTCCGTGCAATGAATCTCGAAGGCAGTAGCTCAGGAGGCCGAGCTCGCGAGGCCGAAGTAGAGGGCCTTGTCGCGGCCGCCCCTAGCTACTTGCCGGTCTCGTAGCCGGATGTGACCTCGCACCCATGGACCTGTCGAGCAGGAGCGACGCCCGACCGGCGCGCAGCCGGAGTCCTTCGAGCTCACCCCGCCACGCCGACCTTTCGACCGCGCCGACGAGATGCTGCGCCGACGCGTCGGCGTGCGACGCGGACCTCGCTATTCGGCCGCGTCGTGGAGGTTCCAGGTGTGCAACGAGCCCTTCTCGATGGTCACTCGAACCGGGCCCCACCATGCCGAGCCGTCGGTCGCGTCGGCCCGCAGCTCGCGCTCGCCCGCGTAGAGCCCTTCGTAGGTCGCGCTCTGCCCCGCCTCCACCGTCCCGACGGGCTCGGCGTCGATGTAGATTTCGGCGTCCTTCGCGCTCAGGTTGTTGACGACGATCCACCCGTTGACTGGCGAGGAGCCTTTCGCGGTGTCCGGGTCGTCGCCGCATGCGCCAACAGCCAGCGCCGCAACGAAGACACACCCCGCCAACCACGCCCTGCCCCGGCCAAACCGCCTTTCCATGAACCCTCCGTCGTTCGGGGAACGAGAAGGATCTGAAGCTGCCCTCGATGCACAGCAAGGCCTCGGCAGGTGGCGCGGGGGCGCGCTTGTTGCGCATGCATCAGGCTGCCCTGCCCTCCGGTCGGCATTCGTTTGGCGGCTTCAACCCGCTTCGCGCTGGTCCCCCGCGCCCGCAACGTGAAAGGCCCCTCCTCGACGGCGCGCTGAGTGCGCCGCCCTGGCTGCAAGGGCGAATGCGCGCCGTTGGGAAAGGGCTTCGGCGACCTACTGGGCACCGTTTGACCAGACTGGCGAGAGTCTGAGGCCTGAAGCATGACGCTTGGCGCCAGCCGGCCGCCTCCGCTCGCCTGGACTCTTTGGTTTCGGTTCGGACGACTTGGGGGGCGCACGGCGACACGAAGACCCGCTCAAAGCCCCGCGCCACGGTCCCGATGTCCACGGATTCCCTCCGCTTTCCGCGCCTCGGGAGCGCACCTGGCGGCGTGCCAGTCGGCCTTCGGACCCTCCGGAACGCGATTGGCACCGTGCCAATCGGCCTTCCGACCCTCCGGAGCGCGATTGGCACCGTGCCAATCAGGTTTCCGACCCTCCGGAACGCGATTGGCACTGTGCCAATCGGGTTTCCGACCCTCCGGAACGCGATTGGCACTGTGCCAATCCGGTTCCGGACCCTTCGGAGCGCGAGTTGGCGCGTGCCAATCC
>JBMNNX010000321.1:0-6705 GCA_050942745.1 Myxococcales bacterium | reverse complement strand
GTCGTCAAGGTCCTGCTCTCGGAGTTCGTCGAGGAGCCCGAGGCGCTGCAGATGTTCCTCGACGAGGCGCGCATCACCGCGCACCTCAACCACCCCAACATCTCGCGAATCCTCGACCTGGGGCGCGAAGGCGGGACCTTCTTCCTCGCCGCCGAATACGTCCACGGGGTCGATGCCGCGAGCCTGCTGCGCGCCCTCGCCGCCTCCGGGCGTCAGCTCCCCGTCGCCCTCGCCGCCCACGTCGGCGCCGAGGTTGCCGCCGGGCTCGACTACGCGCACCGCGCGGTCGACGAAAACCAGCGCCCGCTGCGGCTCATCCACCGAGACGTCTCGCCTCCCAACCTGATGCTCGGCTTCGACGGCGGCGTGAAGCTCATCGACTTCGGCGTCGCCAAGGTCGCCAACCGCCTCGTGCGCACGGCGACCGGCCGACTCAAGGGCAAGGCCGCATACATGTCGCCCGAGCAGGCCCGCGGCGAGCTGATAGACCAGCGCTCGGACATCTTCTCGCTGGGAATCGTGCTCTGGGAATTGGCGACCTCCGGGCGCCTGTTCCGCCGCAAGAGCGAGATCGCCGCGCTCCAGGCGGTCATCGAAGCCCCCATCCCTCCGCCTTCGAGCCTCAACCCCGAGATCGACCCCCGGCTCGAAGCCATTCTGGTGCGAACCCTCGAGCGCAACCCGGCCCGGCGCTTCCAGACGGCGAGCGAATTGGGCGCCGCGCTGCGCGGCTGGCTCGCGGCGGAGGGGGCGGCGACCGCCGCGCGCGACCTCGGCGCATTCCTGCGGCTGACCTTTCCCGATCTGCTCGACCTCGGCGACACCGCGGTCTCGACCCTGCCGACCGGGCGCACCGCCGTCTCGCCGCGGCGCCCTACCGCGCCGACCGTGCCGGCAATTCGACGGCGCCTCGAGCCGCTCGGCGCCGATTCGCTGGTCGCCACCATCACCGAGCGTGCCGAGGGGCCGCCGGGAGAGGAGCCGTCCGCATCGGCCGCATCGGCCGCACCGGCCACGCCACGCCGGCGGGCGATCGCGCTCGCGCTGCTCGCCGCGCTCGCCGGGGCCGCCCTCGCCATCGGGCTCTCGCAACTGCTTCGCCCGGCGGCCGCTCCCGCCACGCAGGCCTTCCAGCCGACGCTGGCGATCTCGACCGTCCCGCCCGGCGCGCTCGTACGGGTCGATGGGAAGGCGATTGGCCACACGCCGATTCAGGGCTATCGGCTCGACCCCGCTCGGCCCGCGAAGCTCAACGTCTCGCTCGATGGCTTCGAGCCTTTGGAGCGCGAGCTGACTGGCACCGAAAGCGTCTCGCTCGAATTGGCGCTCACGCCACGCGTTGCGAGCCGACCGTAGAGCCGCGGCTCGCATACTACGTGACGCGCGCTCGGCTAAGGGCGCTCCGTCGGCCCGGCCCGCGAGAGCGTTGGCGACCCGCGGCGCGACGAGAAGCGAGCGCACCTCATGGTTCTCGCTTCGGTGCCAGGGATGCAGATGGGCGAGAGCCAGGTCCCGGCCTCAGAGTGGCTCGATTTCGAAGTGTTGGCCGCTCCAGTGCGGTCGACAGCCGCCACGTCATTGGGAGAGGAGACGTCTCTCACCGCCCCGCCCCAAACACCGCCTCGAAGAACGCTTCGACTCCCTCGAGATCGAGCTGATGCCCGGCGTCGCTCGAAGCCGAAGCGGGGAACGGGTGCACCTCCACCATGATCCCATCGGCCCCGGCCGCCAGGGCCGCGCGCGCGAGCGGCGCGAGGATGTCCCGCCTGCCTGCCGCGTGCGCCACGTCTACGAGCACCGGCAGCGCGGTCGCCTGCTTAAGCAGCGGCACCGCCGAGATGTCGAGCGTGTTGCGCGTCTCGCGCTCGAAGGTGCGTATCCCACGCTCGCAGAGGATCACCTGCTCATTGCCGCCCGAAACCAGGTATTCGGCGGCGAGCAACAGCTCCTCCAGCGTCGCGGAGAAGGCGCGCTTGAGCAGCACCGGCCGGCGAATCTGCCCGAGCAGCTTGAGCAGCTCGTAGTTGTACATGTTGCGCGCGCCGACCTGGACCACGTCCACGAGCTCGGCGATCGCCTCGACCTGTCGCGTGTCCACGACCTCGCTCACCACGGCCATCCCGTGCTCGTCGGCCACCTCGCGCAGCAGCCTCCAGCCCTCGTCGCCCATGCCCTGGAACGTGTACGGGCTCGTGCGCGGCTTGAACGCCCCGCCGCGCAGGAAACGGCAGCCCAGCGCCCGCAGCCGCGCGGCCACGCTCGCGAGCTGCTCCCTGCTCTCGACCGAGCACGGCCCGGCGACGAGCACCGGCGCGCCGCCGCCGATGGCCGCGCCCCTCACCTCGACGCGCCGATCGGGCTCGCCCGGCGCGCGATTGACTCGAAGCCCCTCGCGCGCGCGGCGCTCCATGTACGAGAGCGAAGCCTCGAAGATGGGCCGGAAGATCTCCCGCACCTGCGCCGAGGTGAGCGGGCCGCGGTTCGCGGCGACCAGCTCCTCGAACATCCGCGCCTCGCGCATCGGGTCGTACATCGGCTGGCCGCGCGCAAGCTTCAGCTCGCGCACCTGGTTGACCAGCTCGAGCCGCTCGTTCACCTCGTCGAGGATGCGCCGGTTGACCTCCGAGATGCGCCTGCGTAGCTGCTCCAGCCTCTCCTCGCTCAGGTCCGTCTCCTCGCCTCGCCCCCTCGCTCGCCCAACACGCGCGGCAGCCGCCCCTCGAGGAGCATCAGGTCCGTCAGCACCAGGGCCGTCACCGACTCGAGCACCACCGGCACCCGCAGCGCGATGCACGGGTCGTGGCGCCCCTCCATCTTCAGGACCGCCGACTCGCCGGTCTCCAGATCGACCGTCTTCAGCTCTCCGAAGCTCACCGCTGGCTTGACGGCGACGCGAAACACGAGCGGGTTGCCGTTGGTGATGCCGCCGTCGGCCCCGCCCGAGTAGTTGCGCCGCAGCCGCCCGGCGGCATCGGTGATCTCGTCGCGAACGTCGCGCCCGCGCGCGCGGCCGAAGCCGAAGCCCTCGCCGAACTCGATCCCCTTGATGCCCGGGATGGCGAAGGCCGCGTGCGCGAGCAGCCCTTCGACCGAGTCGAAGAACGGTTCGCCCAAACCAGCGGACAGCCCCTCGGCGACGCACTCGACGATGCCGCCTATCGAGTCGCCGTCGCGCGCCGCCTCGCGCACCGCGGCATCGACGTCGGACTTGCCGCCCGCCTCAATCACCCGCGCCGAGATGCGTACCTCGGGCAGCAGCTTGCGCGCGATGGCGCCCGCGGCGACGAGGCCGACGGTGAGCCGCCCGGAGAAGTGCCCGCCGCCGCGCGGATCGTTGAAGCCGCCGTACTTCTGCCGCGCGACGAGGTCGGCGTGCCCGGGCCGCGGCTTTCGGGCGATCTCGCGGTAGGCCAACGGGTCGGCGTCGCGGTTCGCGAGCTCGATGAGGATCGGCGCGCCGGTGGTCCGCCCTTCGAAGACGCCGCTGCAGATGGTCGGCGCGTCCGCCTCGCGCCTCCCCGTGGTCCCGGCGCGGCCGGGGCGGCGCCGCTCGAGCGCCGGGATCAGGTCTTCGGGCCCGAGCTCGAGCCCGGCGGGACAGCCATCGACGAGCACGCCCAGCCGCTCGCCGTGCGATTCGCCGAAGAGCTGGACCCGGAGGATACGACCGAAGGAGTTCATCGAGCTGCCAGTGATTCGAGGGCTTCGAAGAAGCCGGGGTACGACTTGGAGACGGACTCGGCGCCGTCGATCTCGACCTCGCCCTCGGCCCTGAGGGCCGCGACCGCGCACGCCATCGCTATCCGATGGTCGCCGTGGGCCTCGACCCTGCCGCCGTGCAGCCGCCTTCCCGCGATTTCGAGCGCATCATCGTCGAGCCGGATGTCGGCGCCAAGCTTGCCGAGCTCCTCGGCGAGCACCCGCGCGCGGTCGCTCTCCTTGTACTTGGTGCGCGAGACGCCGGTGATCCGCGAGCGGCCGTCGGCGTGCGCGGCGAGCGCGGCGAGCGGCGGCAAGAGGTCGGGCGACTCGCTCACGTCGAGCTCGAAGCCCCGCAGGCGCGCGCCCTTCGCCGTCGCCCCGGTCTCGTCGAGGCGCACGGTCGCGCCCGCCTGCCGCAGCGCCCCGAGCACCGCGCGGTCGGCCTGGCGCGAGTCGGGCCTCAATCCCTCGACCCTCACCTCGCCCGCGAGCGCGCCGGCGACGAGCAGGAAGGCCGCGCCCGACCAGTCTGCCTCGACCGTGTACTCGGCCGCCGTGTAGCGCTGCCGGCCGTGCACGATGATCTGCCGCCAGGTGCCGTCGTGGTGCACCTGCACACCGAAGTGCCGCAAGAGCTCGACGGTCATCTGCACGTACGGCCGGCTCTTGAGCACCGGCACCGTTAGAAAGGTGCCGACCGGACACGCGGGCAGCGCCATCAACAGGCCGGTGAGCACCTGCGAGGTGAGCGAGGCGTCCACCTCGGCGCGGCCGCCGCTCATCGGCCCTCGGACCACCAGCGGCGCGTGGCCGCCGTCGCTGCGGCACTCGACGCCGAGCGCCTCGAGCGGCGCGCAGAGCATCCCCATCGGCCGGCGCGCGAGCGAGCCCGAACCCGTAAGCGTGATCTCCTCGTCGAAGAGCGCGGCCACCGGCGCCAGCATCCGCATGCACAGCCCCGACTCACCGCAGTCGAGCACGCGCCCGCGCAGCCCGCCGCCGCCGACGACCACCACACGGTCGCTCTCCCGCCGAACGGTCGCCCCCAGCACCTCGATCGCCCCGGTCGCGCTGCGCACGTCGTCGCAGTCGTCGCCGGGGTTGAGCAGGTGCGTTTCGCCCTTCGCCAGCAGCGCGGCGACGAGGGCGCGCTGCATCATGCTCTTCGAGGGTGGCGCCCTGACCTCCCCTCGAACCGGCGACGGGCTAATCGTCCTCAACGCTGGGAGACCTCGTCGAAGCACTCGAGGACAAGCCCCGCGATGGCCTCGGGCGGCCGCTCGTCGCCGTCGATGACCACGTGGCTGGCCGCCGCGAAGGCGCGCAGCCGGGCCTCCAGGATCTGCTTCGCTCTTCCGACTGGATTCTTTCCCTTCAACAACGGACGGGTGCTCGGCTCAATCCTCGAAACCGCGGTCCGAGGGCTGACCCAGAGCCAGGCGACCATGCAGTCGCGCAGCGCCGCCGCGTTCGCGCGGCCGAGCACCGCGCCGCCGCCGCAGGCGACGACCGCACCTTCGAGCGCGGCGAGCCGGCGCAGCTCGGCCCGCTCGAGCCGCCGGAAAGCGGCCTCGCCGCGGGTCGCGAAGATCTCGGCGACGCTCGCGCCCGCCCGCTTCTCGATCTGCTCGTCGATGTCGAGGAGCCGCATGCCCGTGCGCCGCGCGATCTCGCGCGCGACCGTCGATTTGCCCGCCGCCATGAAGCCGACGAGGGCCAGGTTCCGCGCCGGGACCGCCGCGCCCTCGCGGTAGACCGCGCGCCGCATTACCGCGACCGGCGCCTTCTCGCGGGTGAAGGCCTCGAAGGCGGCGACGCCCTGGTGAAGCAGCCACTCGCGCCCGTCTATCACGGTGCAGCCGCGCCTTCGCGCGCCTGCCACCAGCGGCGACTCCCAGCCGTACGCGGCGTCGAGCACCACCGTCTTCGCGCCCAGCGCCCGCGCGTCGAACACCTTCACCGGCGCGCCCAGCGTGCTGACGATGATCTCGGACTCGCGCACGATGGCCTTCAGCCTCGCCGGATCGAGCCCCGAGCTGACACAGCCGAGCTCGCGCGCCACCGCCTCGGCGCGGCTGCGGGTCCGGTTGGCGACCGTGACCTGCGCGCCCGCGGCCTTGAGCGCGAAGGCAGCCGCCCTGCCCGCTCCGCCTGCGCCGAGCACGAGCGCGCTACGGCCCTTAGGCTCGACGCCGTTCTCGGCGAGCGCGCGCAAGGCGCCCACGGCGTCGGTGTTGAGCCCGATAGCGCGCCCGCCCCGCAGCAGCACGGTGTTCACCGCGCCGATGTGCCGGGCGTCGCCCTGAAGGCGCACGCTGCGACAGAGCGCCTCCTTGTAGGGCGCAGTGACGTTGAAGCCGGCGACCTTCACCTGTCGGCACAGCTCGAGCGCGCCCGAAGAGTCTTCGGCGTAGACGCGCACGTAGCGCGCGTCGATGCCCAGCTTCGCGAACGCCGCGTTGTGCATCGCGGGGCTGAGGCTGTGCATTACGGGCCGGCCCGCGAGCGCGAAGAGCGTGGTCATCGGCGCCCTCTCTTTCCGACGAGGCGAAGCTGCTCGAGCGCGGCCGCGGCCTCCGCGGCGCGAAGCTGGCCCGGCGCGGTCGGCCGGCCGCGGTCGGGTGCCGCGTAGGTGAAGAGGCCGCCGAGCAGCGGCGCGGCGATTCGGACGAGCCGGCCGCGCGGCCCCATTCCGACGACGACCAGCGGGCGGCCGCCGCCGAGGAGGCCGAGCAGGCGCGCCGCGTCTTCGGGCGCGGAGACGGTGCAGGCGACCTTCGCGATGTCGGCGCCCGCGGCGAAGCAGCGGCGCACGATGCGCTCGAGCTCGGCGCGCTCGGGCGTGCCCGCGAAGTCGTGGAAGGAGGCGATGACCTGGCACTTGGCGCGGCGCGCGGCGCGGACCACTCGGCGCCGCAGGGCGAGGGGCGCGTCGAGCTCGATGTCCACGTAGTCGGCACCGGCGGCGACGGCCCGCTCGAGCAGTCCGGCGCGGTCGGCGTC
>JBMNNX010000320.1:0-6709 GCA_050942745.1 Myxococcales bacterium | reverse complement strand
CCAGATAGGTGAAGGTGCCCCGGGTCTCGACGATCGGGTTCGACCCGTAGGTGAAGCTGAAGGAGCCGTCGGCGTTGAAGGTGAAGGCGCTGGTCCCGACCGGGCCCGTCACCAACTCGGCGTTCAGCGCTCCGAGGTCGGGGTCGATGTCGTTGCCTAAGACGCCCGGGGTCGGCACGTCGAGCGTCTACGTCCCGGTCGCCGCGTAGGAATCATCGACAGCGGTCGGCGGGGTGTTCGGCGTCCCAGCCAGCAACTGCGCGGGGATGGCGACGGTGCGGGTCATCCCGGCGACGTCGGTGGTGCGGACGAAGAGCGTCCCCATCCGGTCCGCGGAGACCGCGGGCAGCGTCGCCAACCCGCTCCAAAGGTTGCTTTGGAGGTCGAAGGAGAGGGGCGCCCAGTTGTCCTCGGGCAGCACCTGCGTCGGGGGGATGAACTCCACCGTCACCAGCGAGGACAAGCCGATCGAGGGCAGCGGGCCGCGGTCGATGACCGCCGGATCGTGCGGGTCGTCCATGATGAACTCGACCGGGCCGGCCTCGCCGCTCACCGTCCAGCGCGAGCCGCCGACCGCCGTCCCGACGTCGGTCACCGTGCCGTTGAAGAGGAACACCGGCTGGATGCTCACCTCGCGCCGGGCAAAGGAGGGCGCCGGCCCGTCGAAGAGGATGAGGATCTGGTCGGCGATCATTGGGCCGGGCTCCAGGGTGCGCCGGGCGGTGACGATCACGAAGTCGCCGATCGCCGGCTCGGCCCGGAAGACGTCGGAGATGGGCAGCGTGGCGCCGTGCCCGTAGAGCACGACGTGGTCGGGGGCGACGCCGAGCTGCCAGGTCTTGAGGTCGGAGTTCATGTCGGTGATGACGCCGGCGATCATGAACTGCACGAAGGTCCCCGGCGGCAGGCCCATCGGCAACGGCGTGTCGTCGATGACGGTGGCGTTCGGGTTGACCGGCGGCAGGTCGAGCGGCTGCACCTGCGGGAAGACCAGACGGGCGACAGGCCGGTTCTCCAGGGGAGGCGCCACCCAGAAGCGCACCTCTACCGCGTTGCCCGCGATGAGCCCGTCATCGACGAAGGCGGGGAAGCCGGGCGTGGTGGTGTAGTCGAAGCGGAACGGGACGCTCATCCCGTCGGCAGCGTTGTGCACGGTGGCGTACCTGCCGCCGTAGCTGACGCCCGGCACCGCAAAGGCCGCGTCGATCGACTCGATCGTCCCCTTGTAGAGCGCGGCGAGCTTGAAGGCCGCCGGGGCGACCGGCTGTGGGTCCGGGGCGCGGAAGACAATGCGCCGCGCGACCAGTGGCCCGGGGCCGATGGTGCGCAGCGCGGTGATCCACACCGCGTCGCCGACCTGCGGGCGCCGCGGCCTCGGGAAGCGGGTGCTCGCGCTCTCGTAGACGATGAAGGTGGGCGAGCTCGCGGTGCCGCCGATGCGCCACTCGAAGCCGTTGCCGACCTCGCCGGCCTGGGCGACGCGGCCGTAGATCTGCAACTCGACGACAGCGCTGGGGGGCAGCGTCGGGATCGCGGTGGTGTCGTCGATCGGGCTGCCGGACAGCGGCGCGGGGATGGCGTACGGGCTGTCGTCGGGCTGGGCCATGATCTCCTGGGCCACGTAGGTGCCCGCCTCGTCCTGGAAGACGAGCTGGAAGCCCGCCGAGCCGATGTCCGCCCCAACCCCGGTGGTCTGCGCCTCGACGAGGTTGAGCACCCCGCTCTGGAAGACCGCCGGCGCGCCCGAGGGCGTCACCACCGAGACGGTCGGCGAGGAGGACGGGGTGAAGATGCGCACCGCCTCGGAGGGCGCCGAGGCGCCGTTATCGTTCACCGCCAGCACTCGGTAGAAGTAGGTGGTCCGAGCCACGGTGGTGAAGTCGGTGTACTGCGTGGTGTCCGCGGGAACGATCACCTCGACGAGCTCGATGCTGAACTCCTCGTCTTCGGCGCGTTGCAGGCGGAACTCGGTTTCGTCGGTGGAGTTATCGACCCAGCTGACGTTGGCCTGCGCGGCGTTGACCGCCACCACGACCAACTCCGAAGGAGAGGCCGGCGTCAGCACCAGCGCTTGCTCGGTCTGCCCGGTCGACAGGGTGGACAGCGAGTCGCAGCCGGCCAGAAGCGCGGTCGAAAGCCCGACCGCCAAGGCGCATCGCACGGAAGGTTTCATGGAAACCCTCCTCTCCAGCCCTTAGGGCACCACCGGCGGTTGCGGGTCGAAGTGGTCGTTGTTGGGCCCCGGCAGCGGGGTGCGCGAGATGCCGAGGAAGTTGGCGATGGGCGTCGCCCGCCCCGCAGCGCCGACCGCCGGGACCTCGAGTATGTCGTCGGCGGCGACGACCACTCCCGGGGTGATCTCTTGCGTGGCCTCGAGGTGGCCGTTGGGGACCCGGATCTGCGGGTGATCGAAGGGCGCCTGCTCGAAGCGGACCCGCTCGTCGGTGAGCGTGAGCAGGAAGTGGACGAGCGGGGCGGTGTCCGCCTCCTCGATCGCCATCAGGCTGACGGCCATGCTCGGCTCGATGTCCTTGGCGTTGAGGTCGGCGAAGTTGCCGCCGCGGATGTAGAACTGGACCGTCTGCGCGAGGGTCAGGTCGCCGCCGTTGTGGAAGTAGGGCCCGGTCAGCTCGACATTGCGCAGGAGCGGCACCTTCATCGCGCCGTCGGCCAGCACTCGGTACGGGTTGGGCGACAGCGTGCCGAAGCTGGCGATCAGCGGCGGCATCGCTCCGCCGGGCGTACCCTGCCAGAAGGCGCGGACGCTCGAGAGCACATTTTTCCAGAAGACGCGTCGTTCTCCTCCCGCCCCACAGGCCTGAGGCCTTGGCGCTTGCTCCGCTTCGGCAGACCAGTCGAAGTCCTGCACCCTCTTGGCCACAGCACGGCTTCGCCCTGCCCCTTCGAGCGTGCGAAGAGGCCGACGCGGAGCCGTGCTGACCGAGGATGCTAGGGACGAGCCCTCCTCACGCCAGCCGGGCTGCAAGGGCCAATTGGGAATCTCCCCATCGTTCGCACTTTTCTGAGTGGCGGAGAAATCCCAGAACTGGCCCGCGAAGAAGAGGGGCGCCGTCGGCCGCTACTGGGCAGCAGCGCGCGGGGTGTCGCTCGGCAGCCTTTGCGACGGCGGGCGCCCGCCGAAGGTGAGCACCAGGCCCCCCAGGAACAGCGGCAACGCGCAGGCGGCGACGGCGACCGCGAGGCTCTTCGACCAGTCGGAGACCATGCCGACCAGCGTGGGCGAGATGGCGTCGCCGAAGAGGTGGATGACGAAGATCGTCGTCGCCATCGCGCTCGCGCGGATTCGCGCCGGGACCGAGTTGATGATCGCCGTGTTGAGCGGGCCGGTGTTGAGCATCACCAGGAAGAGCGCAGCGAAGGTGAGGGCCAGCGTCGCGCCGCGTCCGGGGTGCGCGGCGACGGCGAGGAGCAGCGGCGCCGCCGCGGCGAGGCTCACGCCCGAGACGAGGAGATAGCCGTCGGGCCGGCGGCGGGTCGCCCATTCGCCGGCGAGGGTGCCGGCGATGGTCCCGAGCAGCCCGGCGACCGCGGTGATCGCTCCGAAGAAGAGGCCTGCCTCGCCCTGGCTCAGCCCGGCGAAGCGGACGAGGAAGCTCGGCATCCAGCTCGCGAGGCCGCCGACGGCGAAGGTCATCAGCGTCTGGCCGATCGTCGCCACCAGCCAGCCGCGGTTTCCGCGCAGCAGCCCGGCGATCTCCCGCGGCGAGGGCAGCTCGGCCTTGGCGTCGCTCGCCTCGTCGTGCGCGCCGCGCTCGGGCTCGCGCAGCAGCAGCGCGACGAGCGCGAGCACGAGCCCCGGGACTCCCGCGACGAAGAAGGCCGAGCGCCATCCCCAGGCCGCGCCGATCATCCCGCCTGCCGCGAAGCCGAGCGCCGAGCCGACGGGGATGGCGACGTAGAAGATGCCGACCGCCTTGCCGCGCCAGCCCTTGTCGAAGAGGTCGGCGATGAGCGAGGGCGACGCGGCCGCGTAGCCCGCCTCGCCGATGCCGATGAAGGCGCGGGCGACGAGCAGGGTGGTGAAGCTGGTGGCCAGGCCCGAGGCGAAGGTCGCGAGGCTCCAGAGCAGAACGCCGGCGGCGATGAGGTACTTGCGCGGGAAGCGATCGCCGAGGAAGCCGGTGAAGGGCGAGGCGATCATGTAGACGACGAAGAACGCCGCAGCGAGCGTCCCCAGGCTCGCGTCGGTGAGGCGTCCGGCGGCGTCGCGCAGCCCGCCGGCGATGCCGGGGTCCGCCTTGATGAGCTCCTGCGCGCCGGCGAGCACGTAGCGGTCGGCGTAGTTGAGCAGGTTGATAGCGGTGAGGACCGCCAGCGCCGCGAACGGCAGCGACCCGCGCCGACCGGCCGCCGGCTGCTCGAGCCCCGCCGCGCCGGCGCTCACCTCGCGTCTCCGAGGGCCGTGCCGAACCGCTGATAGAGCAGGCCCCAACGGATGCCGCGGTCGCTGACGATGACCTCCGGCGCGCCGAGCCTCACCATCGCCCGCTCGAGGATGAGCGCGCCGGCGGCGATGACGTCAGCGCGCTTGGGCTCCATGCCGGGGAGGCGCCGCAGCTCATCGACGGTGAGCGAGAAGTAGCGCTCGCGCTCGGCATGCACCTCGGCGAACGGCATCGCCGCGAGGTGTACCCGCGCCGGGTCGTAGGGATCGATGCCGCGGCTGACCGCGAGCACGGTGGTCACCGTCCCGGCGATGCCCACAAAGCGGAAGCCGGCAGGAGGGCAGGGCGCCTTGGCGAGGGTCTCGTCGATGAAGCGCTGCAGCGCCGCCTGCTCGTCGGGCGAAGGCGGATCGGAGCGCAGGAAGCGCTCGGTGAGCCGCACCGAGCCGATGTCGAAGCTGTGCGCGAAGGCGACTTTGCCGCCCGCGCCGATGACCAGCTCGGTCGAGCCGCCGCCGATGTCGAGGACGGCGAGCGGGCGGTCGCCGCCGAGCTCGCGCTCGGCCGAGAGAAAGGTGAGCTGCGCCTCGAGGTCGCCGCCGATGATCTCGGCGCTCACGCCCGCCTCGCGCTCCAGGCGCGCGAGGAACTCCTGGCCGTTGGCCGCGTCGCGCGAGGCGCTCGTCGCCACGCAGGCTATCTGCTCGGCGCCAAGGGAGCGCGCTTCGGCGGCGAAGCGCGCGACGGTCGAGACGGTGGCCTCGATGCGGTCCTCGGCGAGCCGCCCGGTCTTGTCGACGCCCTTGCCCAGGCGCGTGATTTCGGCGCGCTCGACGACGGGGCGAAAGCGCGGGCCGTCGGCCTCGGCGACGAGCAACAAGACGGTGTTGGTGCCGATGTCGAGGGTGGCGAAGCGGGGCATGGTCGGTCTTAGAGCTCGGCCGGTGAGGCGGCAGCGGGGGCGACCTCGGCGCGAAGGGGATGCCGGCACGATGGCCGATGCTCCCGAGCTCGGCGCTCCTTACGGCTTGGCGGGGAACGGCCCCCAGGCCGGCGTGTAGGCGTCTTCGTTGCCGAAGGACATCTGGCGCTGGAAGTTGCCGTCGGCGCTCATGACGTAGAGGTGGCTGCGGCCGGTGCGCGTCGAGGTGAAGGCGATGAGCCGGCCGTTGGGCGAGAAGCTCGGCTCCTCGTTGTTGCCCTGGTCCTGGGTGAGCCGGGTGATCTTCAGCGTCACGGGATCGACCGTGAAGATGTCGAAGACGTTGCGCTCGTCGCGGGCGGTGAAGGCGATGAGATCGCCGCGGGGCGACCAGTCAGGCGTCTGGTTGTAGTTGCCCTGGAAGGTGATGCGCTTGGGCTCGCCGCCGCTCGCGGGGATGACGTAAATCTGCGGATTCCCCGAGCGGTTCGAGACGTAGGCGATCTGCTTGCCGTCGGGCGAGAAGCTCGGGCTGGAGTTGATGCCAAAGCCGTCGGTGAGCCGCCGGGGGTTCTCGCCATCGGCGTCGGCGATCCACAGGTGGCTGTTGCCGTCGTCCTGGCTCATGGAGAAGACGACCTTCTTGCCGTCGCGGCTGAAGCTGGCGCCGGTGACGAGGGCCGAGGGGCGCTTGAAGATCGTGGTCGTCTGCTTGGTGGCGAGGTCGAGGACGACGATGGCGGGGCTGCCGGTCCTGTAGCTGGTGAAGGCGACCGACCGGCCGTTGGCAGTCCAAGAGGGCAGCAGGTTCATGGCGCCCGAGGTGAGCTGCCGGGCGTTGCGCCCGTCCCAGTCGGCGAGGAAAACCTGCTTCGAGCCGCCCACCTTGCGAACGAAGGCGAGCTGCGTGCCGAAGACCGCCGGCTCGCGCGTGTAGAAGGTGAAGACGTCGTCGGCGAACTGGTGGGCGAGGCGGCGCGCCTCGGAGGCAGGGCCGCTGTAGCGCTTCTTGAGCTCCTCTTTGCCGAGGACCGTGTTGTAGAGGTGGAACTCGGCGGTCAGCGGGTCGCTGCCGGCGACGACGACCTTGATGAGCCCTTCGGCGCCGACGTCCTGCCAGCGCGCGAACTTGATGTCGGCGGAGAGCACGCCCTCCTTCTCGTCGGCGAGAAAGGACTTGCGGTTGAGCAGCTCGAAGAGCCCGGAGACGGTGAGGTCTTGCGCGAGCGTCTCGTCGATCTCCTTGCCCGCCGCGCGGCTCGCGGCGGCGTCGGGGTAGAGCGGCTGCGCGATGGCGAGCGGGAGCGGTCGGAAGTTGGCGCCGCTCAGGGTGAGGACGGGCCGCTCGACCTTCTCAGCGCGGGCGACGCCGGCCGACGCG
>JBMNNX010000480.1:0-3077 GCA_050942745.1 Myxococcales bacterium | reverse complement strand
ACCGCCTGCATGCGCCGCCAAGCCATCCTTGCCAACACGGTGCTCAAGTCCGGCGAACCCTACAGACGCCCACGCGCTTGACGTGCGACACAGTTGCTCGACTTCGGCCTCACAGGCTCGGCCGCCTGAACGCAGTATTCGAGGTCCATGGCGCAACAGCACGGTTCCGGGCCCAGGCGTCGTGCCGGCGCATTCCCACGAGCGTGGCCTTTCGGCCGGCCGCTCGAATTCGCCGCAACTCTGCTTGATTCCTCGACGGGCGCGCTGCTACGCGCCCCTACCAGCCAGCTCAGGGCGGAGATTCGCTACCTCTCCTTGTTGCAGTAGCGGCTGACGATGTTGAGGAGGGCGTCGATTTCAATCGGCTTGCGGAGGTAGCCGCTCGCGCCGAGCGAAGTCGCCTTTTGCTGCAGGTTTCCGTCGGCCGAGACGACGACGACCGGAATGTCCTTGATCTCTGGGGTCTGGCGCTGCTCGGCGACGAACTGCCAGCCGCTCATGACCGGCATCATCAGGTCGAGCAGGATCAAGCGCGGGCCGACGTCGTTGTTCCCCTCGTCCTGGCTGCGCCCGGCGGCGATTAGGCGGTGGAGCAGATCGAGCGCCTCGCGCCCGTTGGCCGCGCCCGAGACCTCGTAGCCCTCGTCCTGGAGAACTTCGGTAAGAACTTCGCGGATGTCGTAATCGTCTTCGACGATGAGGACATCGCACCGCAAACCCATGTACTCGACTCCCCGGCTACTGCGCGAGGTGAGAAGCCTGCGCAGAAAACGCCGCCCAACAAAGTTTTTGTCAATCGTCGAGGCTTCGCCCCCTCTGAAACGCTCAACACCTTTCAGGTGGAAGGCGCCTTCTGCCCGATCCGAATCGGAGTCTCATCGAGGATGGATGTGGCCGAACGACGGGCCAGCGCCGGAGCACAAGCGATCACACGGCGGCAGAGCCCCGATGCGCGACGACCCGCTGCGACTACCCTCCTGATAACCGCTGCCGGTTGAAGACCATCCTCCCGTTCAAACGCCGGTGTTGCCAATCAGAAGCCGCAGGCTCGCACGCATTGATAAGGCCGCGTGGTCACAGGCTCGGTTGGGAGCGCGGCACTCCAGGGTGAAAATGACCGGAGCCTACTCGACGATTCAACCGCTGAAAAGTCTACAACTCGACCGGTTGCACATCCGTATCCCTACGGCCCACACGCCGCGTCGCTAATAGGACAGGACGGGTCACACCACCAGTGCGACAAGCGCCCGAGGCGACGCGGTGAGGCTCGCACCGGGTCGCTTCAGATGTACTCCTCGCCTTCGTCGCTCTCCTCGTCCTCGTCATCCATGACCGCGGTCGCAGCCCCGTCGTCGACAGCAGGAACCGCGAGAGGCTGCGTGGCCCGCCTCGTCAGACCGACCACGCTCTCAGCGAGCCCAAGGAGCAGGTAGGCCGAGAAATAGGCGACGAGCACGAAGGCGGGCGGCATCTGCGTGGCCAGCACGACGCCCGCGAGCACGACCACGAAGAAGACCGTCGCCGACCTCTTGGAAAGCCGCACGTCCTTGAAGGTGCGGTAGCGCACGTTCGAGACCATCAAGAGGGCGAGGAAGGCGACGAGGACCGCGACGAGGATGAGCCCGGGGCTGCCCGGCTCGAAGGGATCGAGCGAGGCGTGGTAGTGGGCGATGACCATCGCCACGATCATCCCGGCGGCGAGCGGGATGGGCAGGCCGGTGAAGAACTTCGATGAGCCCGGCACCCGGCGGTGCGCCATGACGTTGAAGCGGGCCAGCCGCAGGGCGCCGCAGGTCGCGAAGGCGAAAGCGAGCACAATTCCGATAAATCCCAAGCGGTGCAGAGCCCACTTGTAGGCCAGGAGCGCGGGCGCCAGCCCGAAGCTCATCACGTCTGCCAGCGAGTCGAGCTCGACCCCGAAGTCGCTCTGAGTCTTCGTCAGGCGCGCCACCCGCCCGTCGAAGCCGTCGAAGAACATCGCGAAGAAGATGGCGATGGCCGCAGTGTAGAGGTTCTTCGGCGAGGGGTTCCCGGCGCTCAGCGTGATCGAGTAGAACCCGCAGAAGATGGACGAAACCGTAAACAGGTTCGGCAACACGAACATCAGCTTGCGCCAATCCATCCGCCGCTCCATTCGCTGACAGCCTTTCGCTGAGACTAGCAAACCCGGTGCCCGAAAGGGGAAACCGCCGGGCCCGGCGTGTCGTTCCTGATTGGCAGCCGCAGGCGACCACACCCTTGCGGCGGGCAGCCGGCGAAAACTTGCGCAGTGGCATCAGCCTCCTGCCACTACCCCTGGCAGGCAGCCCTCTTGCCAAGCGCGGCCCAGGGCGCTTGCCCGATGCGCTCCGGAGCGATCAACCGGCGGTGGCTCCGCGTGCCGAACGCGCGCTCGCTGCCGCGAGAACCAGGAGCCAGAAGGCGCCGAGCACATAGCCGCCGACCACGTCGGAGAGCCAATGCACCCCGAGGTAGATGCGCGAGAAGCCGACGCCGAGGACCAGCAGCACGGCGAGCGTCCAGATCGCCAGGCGCGCCCAGCGCGCCTGGCCGCGGGCGAAGATCCGGGCGAGCAGTGAGAAGCCCACCAGCGACTCGGCCGCGTGGCCGGAGGGAAAGGCGTAGCCCAGGCCCAGGGTGAGCGCGCCCTCGGGGCGAACCCGGGCGGCAAACAGCTTGACGACGCTGTAGAGGGCGATGATGCCCACGATCGCGATGACCAGCCGGATGCCGACTCCCCAGTCGCGATGGCGCTTCCCGAACCAGAGCCCGACGGCCAGCGCCATCGCCCCGACGGCCGCGCTCGAGCCGAGCCAGGTGACGGCCGTCATCAGGGCGATGGCGGCGGGCGTGCGCAGCTCGGCCACCCGGGACTGGACGACCGGGTCGAACGCGGCGATCCCCGTCCCGGAGAGCGCGTCGATGGCCACCCCGGCGAAGGCCGCCGCGCACAGCAGCGCCGCGAGGGCGAGGAGCCCGACCTCCCAACGAGGCCCGGGCGCGCGGGATCCGCCGCCGGGGTTCCCGCCGGCACGAACGCCGGCGCTCCCGCCGGCGCTCCCGCGCCGCAACCGCGC
>JBMNNX010000444.1:0-3689 GCA_050942745.1 Myxococcales bacterium | reverse complement strand
CGCGCCGCGAAACGCGGCGAGCGACAGGGCCAGCCCGATGGCGAGCGCCCGGCCCATGGCGGCGTGCGTCTGCTCCCAGCTCGCGCCCGCCAGATAGCCGACGAGCGTCCAGCCCCCCGCCCAGACCAGCGCGCCGCCCGCGTTGAAGATGGAAAAGGCCCGGAGCGGCATGCCCGCCATCCCCGACAGGCCGAGCACGAGCGGGCGCAGCGGCGCGGCGAAACGGCCGAGGAACACCGCGCTCCGCCCGTGGCGCTTCAGGAACGCCTCGGCCCGCTCGAGCCGGGCCTTGGGCACCCAGCGCCCGAGCATCGCGAGCATGGCCCGGCCGTAGCGCTTGCCGACCCAGTAGCCGACGCTGTCGCCCACGATGGCCCCGGAGACCGCGGCGGCGAAGGCCGCCGCCAGCGGCACCTGCCCCTGTCCGGCGAGCACGCCGCCGAGGAGGATCGCCAGCTCGCCGGGCACCGCGATGCCCGCAAAGACCGCGGCCTGAAGCGCCGGCAAGAGGAAGACGAGCACCAGCGCCACCCAGCCGTGCAGCGAGAGAATCTGTTCCGAGGCTGCGCTCGCCAACACCGCCCAGCCCTCTTCTCCTCGACGAGGTCGTCCGCCGGCCCGAGCGCCTACCAGGTTCCGATGCCCGCCGCGGCCGGCCGGACGAAGGCGCCCGTCAGCCCGCTCTCCTTTCGCGAGGCGATGGCGAAGCCGCCCCAGATGGCCGGGCCGATGGGCGTGCCGTCGGGCCAATACCAGCGCCCGTCGCGCGCGATAGCGCCCGCGGGGACGGCGACGATGCGGCTGAAGTGCGTCCAGCGCGCCTCCCCCTCGCCTCCGCTGATGAAGTTGGTCAGCTCGGCGCCCGAGGCGAGATAGCTCTTGAAGCCCGGGTGCCGGTCGAGCCTTCGGTCGCCGTCGCAGTCGCGGTTGGACAGCCAGGCCTCGTCCCAGCTCATGCGCAGCTCGAGCTTTCGAAAAGCCCAGTACCACGTGTTCTCGGCCGCCGGGGTGACGGCGAGATAGGCCTCGTCGTCGCCCTGGTAGGGCGGCATCCCGTCCGCCCCGAGGTACGCGTTCGCGTAGGAGCCGATGAACAGGCGCTCCTCGAAGTTGTAGCCGTAGGGGTCGAACCCTGTGAGCACCTTGGCGCCGGCCAGGTAGTGGCCTTCGGGGTAGGTGATGGCTCCGTCTGAGATCCTCGTGCAGACCCGGACATCGGCCCCCTGGGCAAGCGCCGCCGCGAGCAGCGCCACCGCGCCCGTCAACCCCGTCATCGCCCCTCCCCGCCTACCGGCTTACACGGGGAAAAGCTAAGCCTGCGATGGGACGAGCGCCCGTCGGCTTGCCGTCGCGAGGCGCGAAGGGCGGGCTACCTCGCGGCTTTCGGCCCCGCGCGCGCCAGCTCGCGGACCAGCTCGGCCGAACGGCCCCCGGCGGCGAGGATGCCGCGCACGTGGCGCGCGCGCCGCTCGTCGTCGCCCAGGCGCGACAGGAGCACCTCGCCGTTGAACAGGATGACCGTCAACAGGTTGTTGAACGCGTGGGCGACGCTGCCGGTCGTTTCGCTCAGCTCGCGCAGCTGCCGCTCGCTCTGCTCGAGCCGGGCACGGGCCTCGCGCTGTTCGCGCTTGAGCCGAACCCGCTCGATCGCCTGCGCGACCTTCTCGCTCAGCTCCTCGAAGTCGAGGATGGGCTTGCGCACGTAGTCGCAGGCGCCAAGCTGCAGCGCCTCGACGGCCGAGTCGAGCGACGGATAGCCGGTCATGAAGATGACCTCGAGGTCGGGGTGGCGCTCACGAAGGTCGCGCGCGAGCTGCAGGCCGGTTCTGTCGGGCAGGTTCTTGTCGAGGATGGCCACCTCGAGCCCGCCAGGCTCTTCTGCTCGGGCCAAGGCCTGCGCGGCGCTCGGCGCGCTCACCAGCTCGCGGCCGTCGCCCGCGAGCAGCTCTTCGAGCACTTTGAGAATCACCGGTTCGTCGTCGACCAGGAGGATCCTGGGCATGTCCCTACCATCCCCTCGCGGGCCCTGCGCCCGCCCTGTCGGAGCGCCCGCTCGCGCCCGCTCGCATGGCGACTCCCTTCTCGATCCGGGGGCTTGACCCCTCGAGCGCCGCCAAAGGCGGGGTCAAAGTCAAGCCTTGGCGCTTTGACCGCTATTGCCACGACGGGGGAAATCCCGCGCGGCCGCTGCCCAGCCATGCGCAGGTCGCCAGGCGCCCGAAGCGAGCCGGCGGCGCCTGCCCGGCCGGGTCGGTCGGGGCGCATGGGCGATGCGCCCGGCATGCAACAAAGCAGAGCAAACGGTGAGGAACGTGGCTCCCGGCGCGAAAGCGGCGGGAGGCTACGCTCCAAACCAACAGCCGATCGGCGCGAGGTCAGACCCGGTCACGGAACCGGCAAGGAACTCGGGGCGGCCACGACAGGCCCTCGACCCCGGCCTCGCAAGCTCGGCCTACGCTCGGGCTGACCGGTGTCGGTTCAAGCACTCGGGGCTCCGCGCCCTTGGCGCACCCCGTGCACGACCCCCAGGACGAGCTCCCGGGCCCGCTCGGCCTTCTCGGGCGCGCAGTAGACGCGCTTGAGGTGCAGCGCGCCCGCGTAGCGCTGGTAGAGCGGCGTGTAGTCGGCGATGGGCGTAGTCGTGCCCGCGTGCGGATCGACGACGTAGAGCGGCGGCCCGCCCCCGTCGGCGAGGTACTTGGAGAGCACGCCGAGCGACTCGCAGCGGAAGTGGTCGATCCCCTCGGCGTCGAGCGCCCGGGAGATGGCGTCGAAGTCGTAGTCGCGGTCGAGCTCGGTCGCCTGGGCGACGAGCTTGTACCCGTGCCGGGCGACGATTCGGCGCGCCCAGCGGTTCGACGAGCCGCGCAGCGCCATCGCCAGCGTCACGTCGTCGCAGTCCACGAACCTCTCGGGGTCGGCGGGGATTTCGAACCCTTCGGGCTCCTCGAGGTAGTAGCGGCGCAGCATCTCGTCGAAGTTGACGCTCGTGTGGTGGAAGTAGACCGACACGAACATGTGGAAGCGCGACAGCAGGAAGTCCTCGAAGGCGAAGATGGCCGCCTTGGCGAGGGCGAGGTAGACGCGCCCCTCGCGCTCGATCGGCATCAGGTTCTGCACGAGCCAGTCGAGGTCGAAGCGGCCGTAGTTGACCCCGGTGAAGGCCGAGTCGCGCAGCAGGTAGTCCATGCGGTCCGAGTCGAGCTCGCCCGAGACGAGCTGGCGCAGCACCGGCATGAAGTCCTTGCCACCGGCGACGAAGGCCGAGCCGCCCGGGGGCTCGACGCCGGTGACCAGCGAGGCGATCGCCGCGGGGGACAGGCCGAAGGGAGCGAGCTGGCGCTCGAGGACAGGCGTGAAGCTCGAATCGAGCAGGATGCGCGCGGTGAAGTCCTCGTGGTCGGCCTGGCCGTCGGACGGTTCGGCCAGCCAGTCGGGCAGGCCGAGCGCGGCGCGGGTCGGGGCGATGCGCTCGGAGGCGTGCGAGAGCGGCATGTGGCCGATGTCGTGGCAGAGCACCGCGGCGCGCACCGCCTGGCGCATCCGCACGCGCTCGGGCTCGTGCACGCTCACGCGGGCGAAGACCGCGTCGAACAGGCGCGTGGCGACGTGCATCGCGCCCAGGGAATGGGCAAAGCGGGTGTGCGTCGCCCCCGGGAACGCCAGCTCGCCGAAGCCGAGCTGCCGGA
>JBMNNX010000319.1:0-6779 GCA_050942745.1 Myxococcales bacterium | reverse complement strand
TCTATCCCCTCGGCGCCCTGCTCCAGCGTCTTGCGCCGGTCGAGGACATCGATGGTGAGCGCGTCGAGGCGCGAGAGGCGCTCGAGGTCAAGCTCGCCGGGATCGGCGCGGATCAAGGTGGCGCACAGGGCGTCCACCTCGCCGAAGGAGGCGAAGATGGCCGTCGGGGACGTGAAGAAGCGCGCCGTCAGCCCAAGCTGGCCGGAGACGGCGACCATCACCTCTTCGAGCCGGTGCGCCGGAGTGCCGTAGCGATGCAGTGCCTTGCCAAGCTGCAGGACGAACCGAACCCGACTGTCTTCCGCGCCGTAGGAATCGACCGCGCTCGCCAGCGCCGACTGCGCCGCCATGATCTGCCTCTCCGTCGCCTGCCCTTCGCCCACAGCGGGCGGCGATAGAGCAGAGGCAAGCTGCGCTTGTCAAACCCGGAGAGTTGAGCAGGCGCAGAGGCTGGCGGCCGCCCGCCTGGCAGGCGCTCGGGGCGCCGGTTGCGCCTGCTGCGGCCGCAGCAGGCGAGGACCGATCAAGGCTCCGGCGCCGGCTCCGCCAGCCGCTCGCGCAGCATGTTGCAGAAGAGCGCGCCTTGTTCGAGCGCGTCGTCGAGGGCGCGGTGCGTGTGCGGGCGGGGATCGAACCAGCGGGCAGGCATGTTGCGCTTGGTGGCCAGGCGGAAGTCGACTCGCATCAGCGCCATCGCATAGGTGCGGATGTCGAGCGCCGAGTGGGTGAACGGGTTCGAGCCCGTGAAGCGCACCAGGTACCAGTGCACGAAGGCGAAGTCGAACGAGGCCGGGTAGCCGACGAACACCGGCTTGCCCGGCAGGCGGCGCACCCAGGCCGCGTAGCGCCGCATCGAGGCGTCGGGGGGCTGCGGGTCCTTGCGGCACGCCTCCCAGGCCTCGGGGTGGCCCTTCCACCACTCCATCGTCGCCGGGTCCTGCCCCGCGCCGGGCAGCGTCTCGAGGTTGACCTCGAAGGTGCTCACCAGCGTCTTGTCCGCGAGAAAGGCCGCCGAGCCAAGGCTGAGCATCGAGTACGGGCCGGGGATGGGGCCGTCGGCCTCGACGTCGGTGCTCACGTAGATCTCCTTGATCTGCCCCACGTCGCTCCCCTCGTTTCCGCCATCGTTCAAGGCGAGCGATAGCCTATGTCGCACACCCACCGCCGGCAAAGGCACCGAGCTCGGATCGACGAACCAGCCGCCTGGCCGCTGAGGATGCGCCCTCTCCATTCGGCGCATTTCGGCACCAACTCCGACCGGGCGCGCAACCCGGCGAAAGCTCGCGTGCGTCCACAGGAACCTCGCAGGCTCCGAAGACGCTGCCCCCTGTCCTGCCAGACGGCCGCCGATGGCATCGACAGCAGCGAGCGCGGCACCCGCCGAGCGAACGCGGCCGCCGGCGGAGAGCGAGGCGGCATCCGAGCGAGTGCGCCTCCTCGGCCGCCACCATCACCGGCTGTTCGGCAGCGCGGCGCTCGATCTGGCGCCCCGTAGTCACGCGCGCTGTCTGCGCGGCGCGCCTCTCGCGCGCGATGTCCTCGCCGACGATGGCCGGCATCGGCGCCAGGCCGGCGAGCGAAGTGAGAACGGCGCCGAATGACAGCGCCGGAACGACGGTTCTCGGTAACGCCTGACTCGCGGACGCGACTCGAGCGAAGGCTAAAGCGTCCCGGAGGAGAAGCGCCGGTTCTCCAGACGCTCGCTACGTCAGGCCAGCGAGAGGCGAGAGGCCACCTGCGCCCCTGCCGCACCCAACTCATGGATCACGCCGCTCCGCTCACCGCACTGGTCGCGCACCCGTCGCCGCTGCTGGCGCTCGCCGTCGTGCTCGTCGCCGGCCTGCTCATGGGCCGCGCCGTGCGAGTGGTCGGCTTGCCCTCGGTCACCGGCCAGATCCTCGGCGGGATGCTCATCGGCCCCATCGGCCTCAACCTCTTCCCCGAGCACGCCTTCACCAACCTGCGGCCGGTCGTCGATCTCGCCCTGGGGATCATCGTCGTCTCCATCGGGCGCCACCTCGACCTGCGGCGCATCGCCGTCGCCGGCCGGCGCATCACCCTCATCGCCCTCTCCGACGCCGTGGTCACCCTCGGCGTCATCTTCGCTGCGCTCAGCCTCGTCTTCGCCTCGCTCGACCGGATCGAGCGCCTGCTCTACGCGGCCATCGCCATCGCGCCGGCGCCCGCGACCGTCCTCCACCTCGTGCGCGAGAAGCGAGCGCGCGGGGTCTTTGTCAAGACGCTGCTCGCGGTGGTCGCCATCGCCAACGTGCTCGCCATCCTCGCCTTCGAGTTCGTGCGCGCCTTCGGCCTCGAGACGACCGTCGGCGTCGAGAAGTGGCTGGCCGTCCTCGGGCCCATCTGCCTGGCGGCCGCCCTGGGGCTTGGCTTCGCCCTGCTCACGTCGATAGCCGGCGACAGGCTGAGCCGCAGCGGGGTCTTCTCGCTCGTCTTCGTCTCGGTCCTCCTGATGGTGGGCGTCGCCGAGCTGGCCGGGCTCTCCAGCCTGCTGGCGTGCCTCGTCTACGGCGCCGCCTTGGCGAGCATCAGCCACAACGACTGCCAGGCCTTCGAGGTGCTCGAAGACTCCGAGGGGGTGCTATTCGCGGCATTCTTCACGCTCGCCGGCACGCACCTGAACGCCTCGCAGCTCCTGGCTGCGGGCGCGGTCGGCGCGGTGATCTTCGGCGCGCGCATCCTCGCCAAGGTGCTCGCGGTGCGGCTCGCGGGCCGCTTCGCGCACGCGCCCGCGGTGGTCACTCGCCACCTCGGGCTCGCGCTGGTGCCCCAGGCCGGCATCGCCGTGGGCCTGTCGCTCGTCGTCCAGGCGGACATGCGGTTCGCCGCCTTCGCGGGGACGCTGACCACCACCGTGCTCGGCGTCGTCGTCGCCAACGAGCTGCTCGGGCCGATCCTCACCTCGCGGGCGATCACCAAGAGCGGCGAAGCCGGCCGCGACCGGCTGCGGCTCGTCAACTTCCTCGAGGAGGAGCACATCGTCGTCGGGCTCGAGGCCGGGTCGATGACCGAAGCGATCGAGCGGCTCGCGAAGACGCTGTTCCGGGTCCACCGGGTCAAGCGCTCGGCACGCGCTGCCATCCTCGCCTCGGTGCTCGAGCGCGAGCGCCAGGAGTCGACCTACCTAGAGAAGGGCATCGCCATTCCCCACGGCGTCTACGAGGGCGGGCCGGACATCATCGGCGTCGTCGGCGTCAGCCGCGAGGGCATCCCCGCCGACACGCACGACGGCCAGCCGATCCGCCTCGTCATCCTCGTGGCGACCCCCGACGATCGGCGCGACCAGCACCTCGAGATGCTCGCCGCGGTCGCCAAGGTCTTCGGGCATCACGAGGAGACGCGCGAGGCTGTGTTCGCGGCGCGGAACGCGGCGGAGGTCCACACTCTGCTCGCGCGCGAGGAGATCGGCTCGATGAACCCCTACCTCGAGTAGGCGCCCGGCGCGTGCCTCGAGCGCCGTTTCTTCCGCGTCAGGGCATCGCGGCCCGCTGCTCGGCGAGCCAGCCGTCGATCTCGCGAACGAGCGCGTCGAAGCGCGGGCCCACGCTCGCAAATGTCTCGCGCGCCTGTCGGGCGTACTGATGAGCCCGCGCGGCGTCGATCGAGGCGAGGGCGCGCGCCGTGTAGTACTCGATCTGCGCCCGCCTGATCTCGCCGTACACACCCTGCTCCGGACCAGCGAGCTCGAGCGCGCGCTGCATGAGCGCGATTCCCTCCTTCGGTCGGCCGGTCATGGCGTCCACGTAGCCGCGGCCGGCGAGCCGGGCGGCCATGCGCGGGGCGTCGCCGCCGAAGGCCCGCCGGTCGATCGCCAGGGCTCGGTCGAAGAGGGCCGAGGCCTCCGCCCACCGCCCCGCGTGCGTCGCGGAGTAGGCGAGGTCGGCGAGGATCTCCGAGAGCCCCGGGGTTTCGGCGCCCATTACCTTCTCGCGGATCGCCAGGCAGCGCTCGAGCACTCTGTCGGCCACCGCGAATCTGCGCTGCTCCATCAACGCGAAACCCTTCTTCAACAGAGCGATGGCCACCGACAGATGCTCGGGGCCGAGCGCCCGCTCTATCGCCGCTCTGGTCTCCTCGAGGATGCGCAGCGCCTCATCGATATGGCCAAGCCACAGAAGCACCGAGGCGAGGTTCGAGCGCGCTCCGAGCGTCTTGTCGTGCTCTGGCCCGAGCCTCTCCGCATAGATCTCGACCGCAGTCTCGAGAGCCTCCTTCGCCTGCGCGTACTCCCTGGCCGAGAGCAGGGCGCGGGCGAGGCTGTTCTGGACGTCGGCGACCGCCAGCCCGCGCGCGTTCACCCGCTCGGCGGTTGCGAACGCCTGCCGCATGGCGTCGGAAGCCTCTGGCCAGCGCCGCTGGATGCCGAGCACCTTGCCGCGCGTCAGGAGCAGCCGCGCGCGCAGCTCGCCCCGCTCGCCCAGCGAGTCGAGCAGGGCTTCGGCCACCGCCAGCCACCGGGAAGCTTCCTCCGGGCGCTCCTGGCGCTGGCAGCCGATGATGTCCGCGAGCTCGATGGCCGCCGCTGCCCCCAACTCTCGGTCGCCGAAGGCGACCGACTCGCGCACGCTGTCGAAGGCCGATTGCTCGGCGTCCTTGAGCGCCCCTGAGCGGTTCTGCAGCCTCGCGCGCGCGAGCAGGGCCTCGCCCAATACAGCCTCGCGCGAGCGTGGGTGCGCCGTCTCGAACGCCGCGGCGACCTTGGCCAGGCCGTCCGCGTACTTGCCCGAGTGCAGCAGCGCCTTGGCCTCGTCCAGGCCCTTGCGGACCCGCTCGACCTCTTCGCGGGTTTCGGGCGGCAGCGGCGCCGCGGCGTTGGCCTTGAGCAAGGGTACGTTCGAGCAGATCCCGATGTCCGACAGCTCGAGCACCGCGACCGCGGCGTGGTCCACCACCTCGCCGTCGGCCTGCGAGACGAGGCTCACGAAGGCAGCCAGCTCGGAGCGGCGCCGCTCGAGGCACGCCATCCGAAGTCCGAGGATGCTCTCGGGCTGCTCGCCGCGCACCCGCGTCGCCTCGCAGGCCTCGCGGTACGCGCCGGCCCAGGCCCTGCCGTAGGCCTCGAGACCGGCGCGAACCCGTTGCCAGGTCGCGAGCGCGTTGGGGCGCCCCGAGGCCTCGAAAGCCCTCTGCGCCGCGTCGAGCTGCGCGGGTGACATCGCCTTGGCCAGGGCGTCGCCGGCACCCGAACACATCGCCGTGCGGCTTTGGCTCGAGGCCAAAGCCGCGCCGAGCACCGTCGCTGCGACGGCGGCGGCGATGCCGACCGGCAGGAACCGCGAACGGCCGCGCTCCGGGGCGAGCTGCTCGAGCAGCTCGTCCATCGAGCCGAAGCGCGCCGCTGGATCCAGGCTCAGCCCGCGCAGCAGCACGCGCCGGCCCCGAGCCGAAAGGCGGAAGCCGCGCGGCGACTCGGGCACCGACCAATCGACCGTTCCCCGAGCCATGTCCACGCGAAACGGGCGCTGGCCGCACAGCATCTCCCAGAGCGACACGCAGAAGGCGAACTGATCCGACCGCGCGTCGGCGCCCTTGCCCGACCACTGCTCGGGGGCCATGTACGCCGGCGTGCCCGCGAACGCCTTCGGGCCCGCGAGACCACCGTCGGAGAGATCGGCCGGGCGCAGCGCCAGGCCAAAGTCGGTGACGCGCCCCCCGGCCGTCTCGACCGACGAGGACGTTGTCGGGCTTGAAGTCGCGGTGGACGAGCCCGGCCGCGTGGGCCGCCGCCAGGCCGCGCCCGGCCTCGACGAAAACGCGGACGACCTCGAGTGGCGCGCGCGTGCGCGCAGCCGCCCACTCGCGCAGCGTTCCGCCTTCGACCAGCTCCATCGCCAGGAAGAGCTCGTCGCCGAAGGTGCCCACGTCGAAGACGGTCACGACGTTCGAGTGGGAGAGCTGGGCGATCGCCTTCGCCTCGTGGTGCAGGCGCCCGCGTCCCTCGCTGTCGATGCTGCCCGGCGCGCCGCCGCCGCGCATCAGCTTGAGAGCCACCTTGCGCTCGAGGTCGGGGTCGTAGGCCTCGTAGACCGTGCCCATCGCGCCCTCGCCAATCGCCCGAAGCACGAGGTAGCGGCCGATGCGCGTGCCCTGCCGCGCCTGTTCCGGGCGGTCCTCAGGTGGCCCGGTCCGCCGCACAGTCGGTGGGTCGTCGCCGGAGCCTGCAAGCGGCTCGCTCGGGACGAAGGTCGGCTCGGATGGTCGGAAAGAGAGGGCACGGCCGCGACAGGCGGCGCACTCGAGGAGGTGGGCCTGTACCTGTTCCACCTGCTCTCTCGGCAGCGTTCCGAGGAGCGTTCCCTCGAGGCTCTTTTCATCTGGACAGCCCATACGATTGCTTGGCTTCTGCCTCCTGGCGCGGGCTTGCGCTCACGCCTGCGCGCCCTTGCTCGCCGCGGACGATACAGGCTGGAGCGCCCGCGGTGAAAGCCGAAGCTCGGTTTGCGGATCGAGCGATGGCCAGCCAAGTGCCAGATCACTCGCTCGATTACTGAGCGTCCGAGCGTCGGCCTCACGCGTCGGCCGACAGGCGGGCGCCGGCACGAAGGCCGGCGCTCCCCACTCCTCGCCCTCGCGCGTCGGTCAACACGCGGGCGCCGGCACGAAGGCCGGCGCTCCCGATTCCTCGCCCTCGCGCGTCGCTCAACACGCGGGCGCCGGCACGAAGGCCGGCGCCCCCCACTCCTCGCTCTCGCGCGTCGCTCAACACGCGGGCGCCGGCACGAAGGCCGGCGCTCCCGATTCCTCGCCCTCACGCGGCGGCC
>JBMNNX010000041.1:0-32259 GCA_050942745.1 Myxococcales bacterium | reverse complement strand
AACGCCCATGGCTGCAGCGGGCAGCTCACGTGCAACACGGCAGGCAACGGCACGGTCTGCGACGCGCCGAGCTGCACGAACGGAGGCCTGCTCATCTCCGAGCTCGCCGGATGCGGCTTCTCCGCGGCCACGCCGGGCGAGACCGAAGGGACCAACGAGTTCATCGAGCTCTACAACTCGAGCAACATGACGGTCGATATCGGCGGGGCTGCGCTCTGGTACCGGCCTGCCACCGGCCCCAACGCGCCGATTCTGCTGGTCACGTTCCCGACGGGCACACAGGTGCCTCCCCGCAAGTACCTCCTGATCGGCAAGCGGCCTGGTGCGAGCGGGAGCCCCGGCTACATCGGGCCGCCGGCCGCCGACTTCATCTACAGCGCGGTCGACATGAGCGGCTCGCCGAGCGCCGGCGGTCAGATCTGGCTCACCGAGAGCGCGCTGGTACCGAGCGCCCCCTCCGACCCCCACGTCGTGGACATGGTCGGCTGGGGCAGCGCCAACGTCTTCGAAGGCAGCGGCGCCGCCGTCGCCCACCCGCCCACCGGCGGATCCATCGAGCGCAAGGCGCGCGTGACCTCGACCGGCTGGGACGGCGCGATCGACCTCGGGTCGATGGGCCCGGGCGGCGGCGATGCGCTCGCCGGCAACGGCTACGACTCGAACAACAACGCCTCGAACTTCGTGCAGCGACAGGTGCGCGATCCGCAGAACAGTCAATCGGCGGCCGAGTAGCGCCAGCCGACGTGCACGCGCCGAGGGCGCCGGGGCAACCCCGGCGCCCTCGCCATTTCATAGGGCTGGATGCGGCCCCGCCCCCGACCGAGGTTGGTCACGCGGACGGCGCCAAGCCAAGTCGGTGCCGCTCAGCGCAGGCAGCGGCGGCCTAGTCGCGAACCTTCGAAAAGATCCCCTCTGCGCGCAGGGACGTCAGGAGCGCTGCTGCCCTCGGGCGCGTCTTGGCCAGCCTCTCGAGCTCGGCTCCAATCGCCGGCGTGCAGCCCTTGCGGATGGCTTTCTGGATTTCCATCGAATAGGCGGGCTCATCGAACGCATCCCCGAGGTACTGCGCGGCGCGCGGGTCGCCCATCTCGACCAGCGCGAGCACCGCTGCCGCTCGCGGAGCGCCGGGGCAGCGTTGGGCGATGTCGAACGCCAGCGGCGCACCCCGCTTGTTCGGCAAGAGTGAGAGCAGCGCGACAGCGCTACCCCTATCGGCCTCCGGGCAGACCGCCGCGCGCTCGATTCGCTCGAGCGCTTCCTTCGAGCCTTGCATCGCCGCGGCCTTGAGCAGCCGGTCCGTCTTCAAGGACCTCGTCTTCGGCTCGAGCTCCACCTTGATCGGGGACGCGAAGCCCGCGACGACCAGGGCAGCGGCCAACTCGTTGCGCGCGTCCTCGGGGAAGCCGACAAGATCGCGCGTGGCTCTCTCGGCAGCCGCCTTGCGCTCGGGATCTTTGTCCAGCGTCAGGATCGGATCGAGGAGAAAGGCGGCAGGCGCCTTTCGCGCCGCGAGACCGTCATAGATGGCGAGGGCACAGGCCGGCGAGACCTCGAGCCTCTGCTCGCCCTTGCGCAGGAGCAGCGTCAAGCTGTCGCGCGAGGCTGACCAGCCGGCCGAGCTGATTTCGCCCGCCGCGAGCCCGTCGACGAAGTAGGCGACCACCTTTTCGTTGGGCTCGCCGCACATTCGCGGCGCGGCTCCGCTGCTGAGCCGCCGCTCGATGCTTTCGACCTCGGCGGCGACCTGCGCGGAGAGCTCCTTTCTTGTAGGCCATCGTGAGCCCGGCTCGCAGGTGAGCGCAGTCTTCAGGCACGTGAGGACCAGGCCGTCCTGCTCGGAGGCGAGGGACTTCGCGTATGCCATCAGGCGCTGCTCGTCACCAGCGGCAGTCAGCACCGCCAGCGCTCGCTCGAAGGCGACCGAAGAGACGAGCTTGCTCTGGGCGAGCGCCGGATCGTCTCTGAGCATCTGGACCGCCCGCTCCGCGGCGAGGCGCGGCAGGTCGGCATCGGCCGGGACGAACAGGGACCGCGGGAAGCCGAATGGCATCGCGTGCGGATGCTGGCAGCCCATCGCCTCGGTCGCCTTCGCGAAAGGCTCGAAGGTGCCGCCGACCCGGGCGACCTTCGCCAGGACGTCGAAGCCGCGCGGGCCCATCTGCTTCAAAGTCGCCCAGGCCTCCTCGGCTTGGGCGGGATCGGCGAGCGCGAAGGCCGCTTCCCAAGCCGGGTCTTCGGCCGCTTGGCCGGCAGCGGGGAGGAGCGTGACAGCAATGAGCACGAGGGTCTTGCCGTTCATGGTTCCGTCCGTTCGTGTGAGGTTCGTCGCCAGATTCGGGAGCGCCTCCGGCGGCGTCGCGAAGCATTTCAACGGAAGGATTTTCCGCATTGACGGCCCGAGGGTTGCCCGCGCCGACAATTCGGGCTTCCTCTCGAAGGAGGCATGGCTGTGGGGGCTGGCTTCGGATCGCGGGTTCGAAAACCCGTCCGGCTCAAGGCGCTATCTGCACCACGTCCCACCTGCGCTTTCGGGCAAGCCAGAAGTCCGCCTCGTGCGTGACGAGCAGCGTCGTCGCCTCGATCTCGTCGAGAGCGAGCGCCAGGCGCTCGCTGGCGTCGTCGTCAAGCGCGGCGGTCGGCTCGTCGAGCAAGAGCAATCCGGGCTCGCGCGCGAGCACCCCGGCGAGCGCGACGAGCTGCTTTTCGCCCATCGACAACCGGCGAATCGGTCGGTCGGCAAGGTGCGAGACGCCGAGCCGCGCCAACCAGTCGGCCGCCACTGCGCGGGCACGCTTCGGGTCCATCCCGTCGTTCACCGGGCCGAGCGCGACATCCTCGAGGGTGGTCGGCAACAGCAACGCGTCGTCGGGGTTCTGCCAGAGGAAACCTAGGCCCTTTCGGACGGCCGGCAGGTTGCGTCGCGACAACACGACGCCGCCGATGCGCACGGTTCCATCCCCGTCGAGCAGGCCCGCGATGCGCTGCAGCAGGGTCGTCTTCCCAGAGCCGTTGGGGCCGAGCAGCAGCGCTCGCCCGCCTGGCGCGAGCCGGAAGCTCAGCTCGGGCGGCGTGTCGAGCGCGGCCCCGGGGTGGCGATGGCGCACCTGCTCGATCTCGAGCGACAAGGGCTTCATCCGACCGCCTCGAAGGTGGCCACCGACAACGTGAAGGCGGTGAGCAGATACCCGGGGAGCTCGGCCGAGTTCCATCGCCAAGGGGGCAAAGCGGGGACGCGGCCCTCGAAGCCGCGCAGCGCGAGCACGTCCGCTACGCGCTCTCCGCGCCGAAACGCCGACGAGACGAGCGCGACGAGCAGGATGCGGGTGGCCGCAGGAAGGTTGGCCCGGCGATCGAACGCTCCGCGCAGCAGCAGCACCTGCCAGACGCGCTGCGCCTCGTCGCGAACGGTCACCGCGTGCCGAGCCAGGATGGCGAGGAAAGCGACCAGGCTCGGGGGGGCACGCAACGACTGAAGCAGCGCCAGCGGCGCGGTCCACGGGACGGCCATCCCCACGACGACGACGGCCGCCGAGACCGAAAAGCCGCGCAGCGCGAGCCCGAGCGCCTGCGCGGGCGCGAACGGCGCGGCAAGAATCCAGAGCCCGAACCCGCTCACCAGCATGCCCATCCGCCAGAGCAGGCTGCGCGACGAGAGCCGCAACCACAGGCTCCAGACCGCGAGCGCGGCCAGCCCGAGCACGGCCGAGCGCGCTCCGGCCACTCCCGCCGCGACGCCGGCCGCCGCGAAGGCCATCGCCACTCTCGGCTCGCAACGCCTCAAGCCCGCTTCCTCGCGACCACGGTGTACGAATCGGGCGACTCGCTCGCGTGCAGGCTCTCGAAGCCCTCTTTCGCGAAGAGCCCCGCGAGCTCGGCCGGCGCCGGTAGCAGATCATCGCTCACCGCCTCGCCTGCGCGCCGATGGAGCTCGGCGAGCTGCTCTCGGCCGAGGGAGTGCCAGATGATCGCGCGGCCGCCGGGAACGAGCCACCGCGCCCACTCAGCGAGCACCCGCGCACGGTCCGGAAAGTGCGGAAAGGTGTTGTAGCAGAGCACAACGTCGATGCTCGCCTCCGCGATGCCAGCGGCGAAAAGATCGGTCCCACTCCAGCGGATTCGCGCGTCTGGAAACTTCGCCCGCGCCCGCGCCACCATCCCTGCCGAAGAGTCGATCGCGACCACCCGGCCGTCACCGAGTCGAGGCAGCACCTCGTGCATCAGCACGCCCGTTCCGCAGCCGACATCGGCGATGGCACAGCCGCCGAGGGGCCCGACCAGCTCGAGCCCGCGACGGATGGCCGGAAGCTGGGGCTCGACAGGGTGCAGATCGTCCCAGCGGTCAGCTAGGCCCTCGAAGAAGTCCTGGCGACTCATCTCATCCCTCGAAAAAAACGCCGCAAGATCGCAAGTGCCCGTCGGGCGCCGCTGCGATCGCGCTCAAGTCGGTCCCCCATCAATCCGGGCCTCTGCCGACGGCTGAATGCGCCTGATCGCGGCGAGCGCAGCCGGAATGACAAGCATCGCGAGGAGCATCCCGGGCCATCCGGAGACGAAGGAGGCGACGCTCAGCAGTCGGGGCGGAAGC
The DNA here is from genome assembly GCA_050942745.1 of Myxococcales bacterium. GTDB lineage: Bacteria > Myxococcota > Myxococcia > Myxococcales > UBA5297 > UBA10939. Next base: position 27,674 of record JBMNNX010000041.1, on the reverse strand, counting down.
TCGAAGAACGCAGCGGTCGAGAAGACGAGCGCCGCGTAGATCACTCGCCCGACGAGGAGAACGGCTGCCAGGATGACCGCGACAGGAAGAGCCGTCCTCCGGCAGGCAAGCGCGGCGAGCAGCCCCATCGTCCCAAGCTCGACGGACATCCAAAGCGCTATCGGAGGGAAAAGAGGCGGCATCCCAGTGGCGAAAGCCGAAACCAGAGGCGTGAGCGCCCCGACCGCCAGCGCCCAACGCGGGCTCAGTAGGAAGGCGCCGGCGAGCAGCGGCAAGTACATGGGCAAGAAGACACTCCCGAGGCGCAGCGCATGAAAAAGGAACGGAAGCGCAAGCCCCGCGGCAGCAACGAAGGCAGCGCGGCTGATCTCTCGCAAGTCCATGTCGCCGGATCCCGGTCTTGATACCCGGCGAACAGTAGCACCGTCTCGCGCTTTCGTATGCACATCTTCTCGGCGGCGCCCGAGTTCGGGCGCGAGTCAGCCTTCAGCCGTGAGGACAAGCGGCCGGGTAGTCGGAGATGCGACCTGCCGCCGCCCAAGCGCGCCGGATCGGCTCTGGCTCCGCCGATGAGGCGAGGCTCGGCCCCTTCGGCTTCCGTCACGATCCCAGCAGAGCATCCGGCCCCCTTCCTACTGCCGGGAGTGGCCGCCCCGGCTCAGCCCGCGCAGCACCGCCGTCTCGTCTGCGACGACGGCGCTGATGACGCTCACTCCGCGCCCGAAGAGTACCGATGAGGGCGTGCTCGGGCCGAGGACGATCGCGAACGCTCCGGGCGAACAGATGCTCAACAGCGGAAGGCACTCCTCATCCCGCTGACGAATGCCTGGGATCCGGACGACCCGTCGGAAGCTCCCAAGCCGTGCCGCACAGCACTCATGACGAGCGCCTATACCCCTCCGTATTTGCTCCCTAATGGGTGCTAGGACAGCTTTGACTCACCCAGACCTCATGGTATCGTCCGAGCCTTATGTCGCCCCCAAAAGTCCTGCTCGTTGATGACAATCAGGAGCTGCTCAACCTGCTGTCGCGCCTCTTGGACGACGCCGGCTACCAGGTGCTGCCGGCGAACAAGGGCAAGGCTGCTCTCGAGGTCGCGCGCGCCGAGAAGCCGGCCCTGGCCATCATCGACATCCTGCTGCCCGACATGATGGGCTACCACCTCGCCGAGGCAGTCAAGAAGGAGCTGGGCGCGCCAGTCATCTTCGTCACCGGCGTCTTCAAGGGCGGCAAGCACGCGAGCGAGGCGCGCAGCAAGTACGGCGCAGTCGCCTACTTCGAAAAGCCGTTCGAGGCGAACAAGCTCATCGAGACGGTCAAGACCGTCGTCGCGCCCGAGCCCAAACAGCCTGAGGAAGATGTCGGATTCGAGGTCGAGCTGGACATCGACGTCGAGGAGGAGCGGGCGCAGGACCCGATGGAGCTCACCGGGGTCGTGCGGATCACCGGTGGCGACAACATCAGCGCCGAGCTCAAGGGCGCCCGCCTGACCGCCGGGGGCGCCAAGCCAGGGACCGCCGCGCTGGTGCGTCCTCCTCCGCCCAACTACCCGCAAGCGCCTCTGCCTGTGACCGACAAGGAGCGCGGGACGCGCCGCGGCGAGCTCAAGGACAACCTGCCTTCGCTCATCAACGCCTTCTACCAGTCCCAGGAGACGGGCGAGCTCGGCGCGCAGCGCGGCAAGGTGAAGAAGGTCGTCTACTTCGAGAAGGGGCAGCCGGTCTTCGCGCTCTCGAACGTAGTGACTGACCGCTTCGGCCAGTTCCTCCTTCGGGTTGGCAAGATTAACGAGGCCCAGCTCAAGCAAGCCGCCGGAATGGCCGCGGCGACCAAGCGCCGCACGGGCGAGGTGCTCGTCGACATGGGCGTGCTCAAGGAGACCGAGCGCCTCTACTACGTCGGCCAGCAGGTCAAGAGCATCATCTACAGCCTCTTCGGCTGGGAGGACGGCGTCTACGAACTCGCCTTCCGCCGCCGCGCCAAGGACGAGTCGATCAAGCTCGATATCCATCCGGCCAACCTGATCATGCGCGGCATCAAGAAGCTCTATAAGCCCGAGCGCCTGCGACGGCTGCTCGCGCCCGAGGATCGGGTGCTGCCATCGCTGCAGCCGGCCTACTCGCTCTCTGAGATCGATCTCGAGAGGTGGGAAGCGGAGCTGCTGCCCAAGGTCGACGGCACGCGCACCGTGGCCGAAATCGTGGCCCTGGCCGGCAGGCCCGAGCACGTCGTACATGGCTTCCTCTACGGCCTCGTCGCGCTCTCGGTACTCGAGCGCCGGGCATAGAGACGCGGAGCCTCAGGGTTTCGTCCTGCCGCCAGCGGCAAGCGCCCCGACGCGCGAGGTCCGCGAGGTGTTCGCTCGAGCCCGCGCGGCTCAGGGGACGTCGAGCAGATCCTTGTACAGTGAGTCGGCGATGAGCTGCGCGCGCTGCTTCTCCTCCTCGTCGGCGACCGCACCTTCGAGCACGATGCGCTGCCCGTAGACCACAGCGCGCGCGTTCTTCAGGCCGTGCTTCTGCATCGCGTCGGTGATGGCCTGCGCGACCGCTGGCAGCACCCGCGGATCGAGGCGCGCGAGCAGCTTCACTTCAGGGTTGTCGGCGGCGATGGACTTGAGGCGGCCGTACTCCTCGACCGAGTCGAGCAAACCATCGACCACGAGCTTCCCGGCGACGACCTCGCACTGCAACGACGGGTTGACCCTCTCCTTGATGAGCGTCGCGAGCGCGGCGAGGCGGCCGTCGTCAACAATGATCGTGCGCGTGGTCGGATGCCCATCGATCCAGAGCGTCAGGCTCGTCTGGCCCTGCTTGCGGCCGAGGACGAGCAGCTCCCGGTCGCCTGTCAGCGTCACGTCCGCAACTCCGGGATCGGCGATGGCGACCCGCTCCAAGCCCGGGATCTGGAGGACCTTCTGGGCTCCCGGACTGACGCGAACCGCAGAGGCCTCGACCTCCGCGCCCAGGGCCGCCGCCAGAAGAAGCGCAAGAGCATTCATGGCAAGATCCTGCCTCGCCGAAGCCGACCCGCTCAAGCAAGGGCCCGTCTGCCGCAGGGGCGCTCGCGTGAAGAAGCCACGAAACCTCTTGCTAGTGCTGAGTCTTGGGCTCCTCGCCTGCGGGCGGAGCGAGCCATGGGCTGCGCACCTGATCGACGATGCGGGCGAGGCGAGCTCCGACGCCGGGAAACCGCACACCGCTGATGCCGCGCTCGAAGGCGGCGAGGCGCACGATGCAGGACAAGACGTCGGCTGCGCGGAAGACCGCTGGTGGCGCCTCGAGCCGCGCGCGCTTTCGCGCGTCGAGCTCGTCGAGAGCCCCGAACTGACCCGCCTCGGCGCGACCGATCGCTTCATAGTCGAAGTCGCCGCCGCTTCGCCCTGCGAGAGGCCGGGGAGGATCGACGTTGCGGTCATGCCCGGCAATGCGACCGACTTCCTGACCGTGAACGCTCGAGCGTGGACCAGGAGCGGAGACTGCGCGCCGAGAAGCGACTCGCACCGAGCGCTCGTCGCGGTGCCCGGCCGCACGCACGGCAATTTCCGAGTCGTCGTGCACGACGCCAACGCTTTGGGAGCGCTGCTCCTCGAGTACCAGCGCGAACCCTGCGCAGGCTCGCAGGACTGCTCGTGCTCGTACGGGACACCTTCTGGCCCGGGAGAGCTCGGCAGCGAGTGCATGACCGATTGCTCCTGCGAGCAGGGCCTCTCCTGTCTCGGCTATTACGGACTCGCCGGGCCTGCCTGGAGCTGCCTGCGCCCGTGTGCGGACGCGCTCGACTGCTTGCAAGGGGAGAACTGTCCGGCCGCAGTCCCTGACGGCGCGGCCTACGCCTGCGCGAGAGGCGGCGCGGAGTGCCTCGACGACTCGCAGTGTCCCGACGACCTCGTCTGCGTCGCGGGCGCGTGCAGACCTCCGTCCGGCAAGACCGGGGCACCGTGTTCGTGCGACCGACAATGCCCCGTGGGTCAGCGCTGCGCTGAGCTCGAGCAGGGTGCGCCGACTTGCCAGATTCTGTGCTCGCGCGACAGCGAGTGCCCGGAGCAGAGGCCCCTTTGCTCGGAACGGTCGGTCTGCGAGAGGTAGCCTGCGAAACAGCGCGCCCGCAGGACGTGGGAAAACGCTGGCAGCCGGCCGTGCCCTGAGCTCGGATCGCTGCCCTTCACGGGAACGGAGGGCGTCCATGATCGAGGCGATACCCACCTGGCGGTTTCTGCCGCGCCGCAGCATCGGCAAGACCGGCTTCGTCGCGTCGGTTCTCGGCGTCGGCGACCTGGCCGATCGCTCCACGCCGGTGGACGAGCTCGTCGCGCTCATCCATCGGGCGATGCTCGCGGGCTTGAACGTCATCGACACTGCCCCGAGCTATGAGGACGGGTTCGGCGAGGAGGTCGTCGGCAGGGCGCTGCAGGGCAGGCGCGCCGACGCGTTCCTTATCGACAAGATCGACTACCTCGATCAGCCGGTCACCCCACAGGTCGACGAGAGCCTTCGACGCCTCGGGCTCGAACAGGTTGATCTGTTCGCGTTCCACGGCGTGGCGACGATGGAGGATTGGCGGGCGCTCGCGGCTCCGGTCGGGCCGATGGATGAGCTCGCGGAGTGCGTCAAACAGGGCAAGGCGCGCTATCGCGGCATCTCGGCTCATCACCCGGCGGTGGTGATGGCCGCCATCGGCTCCGGGCTCTGCGACGTGGTGATGTTCCCTGTCGGCCCTTACTGTGACACCCGCTACATCCGCGAGTGCCTGCCGCTCGCGCGCGCCCTCGGCGTCGGCACCATCTGCTTCAAGGCGTTCGGCGCGGGCAAGCTCATCTCCGATACTCAGGGCTACGGGCATCCCCTCCCCGCCCCGGCGCCTGGCGATCCTTTCGGCAAGACGATGGCCCACCTGAGCGTCGAGGAGTGCCTGCGCTTCACGCTCACCTGCGATCCGGACGTGACGCTGCTCGGCTTGAGCACCGCGGTCGAGCAGGACGCCGCCTTCGCCGCCGCCGCCAACTTCCTGCCCTATACCGACTACGAGATGGACGAGATTCGCCGCCTCGCTGTCGAAGCGGTGGAGGGGAAGGGACCGGTCTGGTGGGATCCACAGCCCTGAGTCGGCGCCTCTCTTCAACCTGCCCTCGGCCATCGCAGGCGGTTGCGGGAGCTTGATGCGCAAACCGAGGAATGGCCCGTGCACGTGCCGATGGCGCCGGGTCGCCGGAGTCGCACCTCTGAGCACGCGGCCCGCGACACGAATCGACGGCGCCCCGCGCAGGCGCCTCTTCGTTCACCGCCGCAGCGTGGCCGTCAATCGGAGCGGATCCAGCAGCATGTCGAGCGCAGCCTCAATGCCAGGGGCGACTGCCGCGGCGCTGGTCAGCGCGTCCACGGCGAGCCCCTCCTTCTCGAGCACGGCGATGCCCAGCGCCACCTCACTCAGCATCAGCGCGTCGTTGCGCCCGTTGCCGATCGCAGCGGCCCGGTGGGCGCCGAGCCGACGGACGTAGTCGAGCTTCTCCTCGGCTTCGGCGCCTTTGGCGAGGATGTCGAGCTTCACAGGCAAACCGGCGAGCGCAGCGCGCGCCATGCCCCGCGTATCAGCGGTGATCACGTGGACCTGCAGATCTGCCGCGAGCCGCCGCAGACGCTCGGGAACCCCCACGACGAGCGCGCCGTCTACGGCGAGCGTGCCGTTGTAGTCGAGCACGAGGTGCTCGAGTGTCAGCTTGCCAAAGCCGGGGATATCGACCGCGAGCATTCTTGCCTCCTGTCGCCAAGGACGGCCGACATTCTGCTTCGCGTCGGCGACGCGGGCCACGCTTCGGGCGTCCCGCGAGCCGCGATGCGTCCGCCAACGGAAGCTCGCCCCGCGCTCGCTCAACCGTAGATAGGCACACCAGGCTCGAGCCGCCGGAGGCGATCGCTCGGGAGCGTCTCGTGCGCGCCGAGGATGAGAAGGCCGCCCTCCTCGAGCCGGCTCAGGATCTGCTCGAGCAGCCGCCGCTGCAGGGAGTCGTCAAAGTAGGTGAAGACGAGGTTGCGGCACAGGATGACCGCGAACGGTCCGTCCGGCATCTGCTCGCGGATGTCCTCGCACCGCCACTCGATGCCCTCGCGATAGAGGCCCTTGATGCACCACTCGTCGCCGACGCGCTCGAAGGCGTCCTCGCGCCACTCTTCGGGAAGCTCGCGCAAGCTGCCTCCGGCGTAGCAGCCAGCGCGCGCCCGCTCGAGCAGGTGCGGGTCGATGTCGGTGGCCACCAGCTCGAGCCGGCTCCCCGGCGCAGCCGGGAGCAGCCGGCGCCGGAACAGTATCGCCACGGTGTAGGGCTCTTCGCCCGACGCGCAGCCCGCGCTCCAGACGCGCAGGCTCTGCCCCTCACCTGCCGACGGGCGTCGCGCGAGCAGCTCGCCGAGCGGCTCGAACACCCGCCGGTCGCGATGGAACCGGGAGATGGTCACCCGGCACAGAGAGTCGAAGCGGCGCCACTCCAGCGGATCGGCTTCGAGGCGCCTGCGGTACTCGCCGATATCGTCCAGGCCGAGCTCGCCCATGCGCCGCGCGATTCGCTTGCAGACCTGGCCTCGAACGCGCCGGAAACCCTCCCATCGCAAGTGCAGCCGCGGCAGCGCCCACTTCAGGAGGGCGACGCAGTCGGCGTCTTTCACCCGCTGGCGCTTATCGACAGCCGGCCTCGGCTTGCTCGACGAGCTCCGGGATGCCGCATTTCGAGGCGGCGAACGAACCGGTCAGCCTCCCGCCGCCGAACACGATGTCATAGCTCCCGGTCACCTGCCCGTCGTCTTCCAACCGGATCGTCTCGAGCGTCACCGAGCCCTTGACGGGCGCGCGCTCGAGCGGAGCCAGCGTGTTGGCGCAGGCGTCGTCGGTCCGCGTGAGATCGGCGACGACGAGCCCCGGAGTCGGGAGCCCCGTCATCGGCTGCCATACCTCGTAGCTGCCCGGCAGAAGCTCGCCGCTGGCTGGCTTGGTGAAGACCAGCGTGAGCGAGGTGGCGTTCTTGAGCATCGCCTTTTCCTGGACCGCCTCACAGGCGCCGGCCTTGTCGATGATGGAGACGACCACCACGTCGGCCTCCGGGACCTCGCCGAAGAAGGCGTCGTGGGCCTTGAGCCCCAGCGGCTCCGGCTCGTTCTCGACCTCTCCGCCCCTGCCACATCCGAACGCCAGTACTGCTGCCAAGCAGACCAAGACCACTCTCACGCCCCGCCCCCTTCCTCTCTCGGAGGGCCCTCGGACCAAGCGAGGGCACCGACGAGAGGAAGGTAGCGACAGACCCGCGGGCACGCCGGGCCGGCAGCTTCAGCTCTCGCGCTGAAGCTCGGTCGGATCGTGAAGGTCGACGAGCTTGCCGGCGGAGGCGACGCGCCTCGCGAGGGCGCGGTGCTCCTCGGTGGCGAGCGCGGCGAGGCTCTCCCTGGGGTCGCGGGCTGGCAAAGCGAAACGCGCGAGGAGCTTCTCGACCCGGCGCGACGAAGCGAGGACGCGCTCGCGGAAAGCCGCCGAGCGTTCGGCCTCGCGGGCGATGCCGTCGATGCACGCCTGCTGCCTGTCGGCGCAATGGCAGACGAGCAGCAAATCGACTCCCGCGAGCACCGAGCGGATCGCGGCCTCGTCCATCGGGTAGTTGTCGGCTATCGCCTTCATTTCGAGGTCGTCGGAGACGTTGACGCCCCGGAAGCCCAGCTCGCCTCGGAGCAGGCCCGTCTGCACACGCTCGGAGAAGGTGGCCGGGAGGCCGGGCTCGATGGCTTCGAACACGACGTGGGCGGTCATCACCGCGGCGAGCCCCGCCCGCGCCCACGCGGCGAACGGAACGAGCTCGACCTCCCGAAGCCGCGACATTTCGTGGGGCAGCCGCGGCAGCGTCAGGTGGCTGTCCTGGCTCGTGTCGCCGTGGCCGGGGAAGTGCTTGCCGCACGAGGCTACGCCGGCCGACTCAAGGCCCTCGCCCAAGGCGACGCCGAGCCGCACGACCTCGAGGGGATCTCGCGACAGCGAGCGATCGCCGATGACCGGATTGGCCGGGTTGGTGTCAACGTCGAGCACCGGCGCGAAGTCCATGTCGAAGCCGGCGGCGCGCACCTCGCGTCCGAGCAGCCGGCCGACGTCGAGGGCGAGCGCCTCGTCGCCACGCCCGCCGATCTCCCGCATCGTCGGCACCGCGGTGAACGGCGCATCGCGAAGCCGGGCGACCCGACCACCTTCCTGATCGACCGAGAGCAGGAAAGGCCGGCCGGCCACTCGCTTCAGCGAGGCGCAAAGCCCGGCTACCTGTTCGGCCTCGGCGATGTTGCGGCGAAAGAGGATCGCCCCGCTCACGCCCTGAGCGATGAGATCGAGCGCGGGCTTGGGCGCGGCGGTTCCTTCAAAGCCGATGCAGACCAGCGAGGCGGCAGCGCGGTGCAGGTCCATTGGTGTTTCCTCGTTGTCGCGCGGGGCGGAAAGGCAATCGGGAGGCGCCGCTTCATTCGCGGCAATGAGTGGGCCCGCGATGGGCGTCATCGACCGCGCGGCGAGGCTTGAGCCTACCTCAGCAGTGAGAAGACCGATCTGGTCAGGCTGCGAGCCCGCTTGCCAGCTTGGCTACTCGGTTCGGAGCGCCTTTCTTAGGGATTCGCTCGCCTGGGTCCAGAGATGGCCGCCGCGCGGCTGGCAGCCTGGGCGCCGCGACGGCAGCGCTCAATAGAAGACGTCCTCGATGCTCGGCGAGGATGACTCGACCAAGCCAGCGCTCGAGCCTGGTGGGCGTCGCGCCGCGCACGTACTCCACGATGCCCTTGGGCAGTCGGCCGAGCTTCTTCCCCAACTGCCCCGCCTGTTGCAACTCGCGCCTCGCCACGCCGAGCGCGGCCTCATCCAGGCCTTCCGAAAAGCCGCGCGGCATGCCGATCGCCCGTTTCCGGCGCGAAGAACGCGCGATCGGCCCGCCGATCGTCCGTTTCCGACGCCGAAATCGCGCGATCGGCGATTTAACGTTTCGTTCAACCGCTCGTGAATCGCCTCTCGGAGCGCTTTCCGTCCCACTTCAGGACCCCCTTCCGCACTCCGCGACGAGTTCTCGGAGGCGGCCCGTTGCCCGGGTACCGAGAGAATCCCGACGCGCGATGCTCAAGAGAAGACGTCTTCGAGGCTTTTCGCGGGGATGACTCGACCGAGCCAGCGCTCGAGCTCGGCAACCGTCGCGCTTAGCACCCGCTCCTGGATGCTATCGGGGACTGGGCCGAATTTCTGTCGAAACTGCTGCAACAAGCCCCTCGCCGCGCCGAGCGCGACCTCATCCCTGCCCTCCTTCCTACCCTCCGCGATGAACTCCTGCGCCGCCTTGGAGAGCATGACCGCCTCCTTGTCCGGCATCGCCCTGCGCAAGGCCTCGGACAGATCCTTTCCGCGACACCGGCGCCCACCTGTCGAGCGGTTGGTGGAAAGTGTGCCCGCTCGAACGCCAGAACTGAGACGGCCTTGACCGGATTCCGACAAGACCGCCGTGCGCCCGGAATCAAGGCCACCTTGCAGGACCCTCAAGAAAAGACTTCTTCGATGCTCCTGGCGGGGATGACTCGACCGAGCCAGCGCTCGAGTTCCCCAATCGTTGCGCTTAGCACCCGCTCCTCGGTGCCATAGGGCAGAGGGCCGAATTTCTGTCCCAGCAGCTGCAGAAAGCCCCTCGCGATACCGAGCGCGGCCTCATCCCTGCCCTCCTTTCGGCCCTCCTTCTTGCCCTCCGCGATAAACTCCCGCGCCGCCTTGGAGAGCACGACCGCCTCCTTGTCGGGCATCGCCCTGCGCAGGGCCTCGGACTTGCGCGACACCGGCGCCCACTTCTTGAGAATGTAGGTTCCGGCCGCATGCAGGAAGTAATCGGGCGCGCCGTGCAGGTCGGTCAGCACGCTCACGAGCAGGGCCTTTTTCCGTCTGCCCGGCACCGGGCGCACGCCGTAGCGCAACAACCGCAGCCCGCCACGCAGCCACGGATGACCCGACAAGCTCATCTCATCGCCGCGCCCGACGTCGAAAAACTCGAAGGGGAAATCGAGAAGCAGCGCCCGCACCTCGTCATCGACGGGAAGGCTGCCCGAGAAGCGGCGCGGCAGGCGCCATTTCTGCGCCCCGTGGTAGACGACGAGCGGAAAGATGATCGCGCGCAGCCGATCCGTCGGCTCTGTTGGCGCAGGTCCCGCCAGCCGGCGCTCAGGTAGCCGAGAAGCTGATAGCCGACCCCATCGTCTCGCCCGCTCTTGTGCTCGATGAGCGTGTAGAGGCACGCCCGCCCACCCCGCAGCCGCTGGCGAAAGAGCAAGTCCGCGCGGATCTCCTTCAGCGCCCTCCTCACGAAATCGGCGGGGACCGGCTGTGGCTCCTCGTCTTCCAGTCGCTCGCGCAGCGCAGCAGGTAGCCGCTCGCTCAACAGTACCCTGGCGACGCCCGGCAGCTCGAGGAGGAGCTTGAAAATGTGATCGTGCGCCGCGAAGACCTTCGGCATCGCCCCCACCTCCGGCAGAAGGAGGCGCCAGAGTAGCGCGTGGGTCTGACCCCCTCTTGCCGGAGTCGTCCGAAAGACGGCTACTTCCTCGCGAGCAGCCCTTCGGTGAAGAACAGCCCGATCGCCGCCGCGAGCAGCACGCTCCACAGCGGAATCTCGGGGGCCGCCTCCTCGCTCCCCGCCACCTTGGTGGTGCGCGTCTTCTCGCCGAAATAGGCCTTCAGCTCACGCTCGTCGAGCCGTGCGAGGTTGCTCTCGACCGGATCGACGTTGACCGAGAAGTCGAGCTCTGCGACGCGCGTTGCGACTCCCTTGATCCGCCCGTCCGCCCGGTAGATTCCGGGCAGCTCGGTCTGCGCGAGGACGACCGCGCCGTCGGCCTTCTCTGGGGCGATGTCCGCGCCGGCCGGGCCCTTGAAGCGAATTCCCTCCGCTCCCTCGGGCAGCGACAGCGGCTTCGGCTCGCCCACCCGCACCTGCTCGATGGTCCGCTCGTCGAGCGTCCCCGCGAGCCATCCGGCGAGCCTCTGCAGCAGCGGCAGGAAGCTCGTGCGGATGGGCCAGTCGCCCCATTCGCGATCGACCGTCGAGGTGTAGAGGATGACGCGCCCTTTGCCATGCCTGCCCTCGATGAGGGCCGGGGCGCCGTCGTCGTAGGTGGCCAGCTGCGAGACCTGCCCGGCTGCACCCGGCGAGAGCAGGAAGTAGCGATAGGTGCGCGCCGACAACAGGCCCTCGCGCGCCTCGCCGCTGAAGACGCTGAGCGCAGGGTGCTCGAAGTCCACCTGGACGAGCCGCGCCGCCTTCTCCTCGGCGCGCTCGGTCCGCGGCTCCGCAGCCGTCTTCACCAGGTGAAGCTGCCGCGGCAGCAGCGCGCCGAAAGCTTGGTTGAACAGGTCGGGGTCGATCTTGTCGCCCAGGCTGACGAAGAGCCCAGCGCCGTTCGCCACCGCCTCGGTCAGCTCGCGCACCTTGGCCCCCGGCAGCTCGCGCACGTTGAGCAGGAGGATGAGGTCGTAGTCCGCGAAGCGCTCTTCGCCGATGGCGTCCGCGTCGCGAAGCGTCGGACGCACCGGGCTGCCCGGCGCGTCGAGCGCGTTCTGCACGAAGAACGACTCGTCGAGAAACCGCACCGTGTGCGGCGAGCCGTTGATGATGAGGGCGTTGACATCGCGGGGGGCTCGCACCGTGAAGTAGCGCGCGTCGTCGGCCGCGAGCGCATCGCCGCCGAGCTCGACAGCGCCCGAATAGACGCCGCCGGCCGGGAAACGGTAGGTGAGCGTCTTGACCGTCGTGCCCCGCGCCGGGACGTCGACGAACCCCTTGGCGACCACGTCGTCGCCCACCTTGAGCGTGGCGGCCAGATCCTTCTTCTGCTCGCCCGAGTAGTTGGAGATGGTGAGGCTGAACTGGTAGGCACGGTAGGCGATCGCGGGCGCGGGCTCGACGCGCAGGTGCGTGATGGCCATGTTGGGCAGCTCGGAGGCGCCGCCGGCGGCGTCGAGGAGGACGACCTCGGGCCTCACCTCGCCCTGCGAGGTCTGGATGGTGGGCGCCGGCACGTCGAGCCGGAAGCTCGCCGCGGTCAGATCGGTCGCGAGCAGGACGTGCTTGGCGGGGATCATCGACTCGCCGAGCGCGCGGGCGGCGCGCACCAGGCACGCCGTCAGATCCTGCGGCAGGAAGGTCTGCGCGGCCGCGTCGATGGCCCGGCGCGCCTCAACGCGATCGAACCCCGGCGCCTTGGGCGGCGGGGCCTCCGGCTCGCAGGTGACGACGGTGACCGGATCCTCGGGGGCGAGATCGGCGAGCGCCTTCTGCGCCATCTCCTTCGCCCGGTCGAGCAGCGCGCGCCCGTCGCGCTGGTAGCTCATCGACAGCGAGGTGTCGACGACAACGGCCGTCGCCGCGGGGCCTTGGGGCGTCGCGAGCGCGTCGGCGCGCTTGGGCTGCGGCCGCGCGAGCGCGATGGGGACGACGAGCAGGAGCAAGGTGCGCACCAAGAAGAGCAGCAGCCGCTTGAGCCGCAGGCGCCGCGCGGTGCGCCGCCGCGAGCGCAGCACGAAGTCGATGGCCGCGAACGGATGCGGGCGAGCGCGCTTGCGGTTGAAGAGATGGATGACGAGCGGCAGCGCGGCCAGCAGCGTTCCCCAGAGGAATGCGGGATTGGCAAACTCGAGGCCCATCGCTCAGCGCGCCCCCCGCCGGCGGCCGCGCCGCTCGCCGGTGCTCGTGTGCCGCGGCGTCGCGAGCTTCGGATCGCCGACCTTCGCGCCAGCATGCCGCAGTGCTCGCCCGTTCATCGGCCACGCTCCCGGCGCCCGAGATAGCGCAGCAGCACCTTGTCGAGCGGCTCGTCGGTGCGCACCAGCTCGTAATCCGAGTCCTGCTCGGTGCACTGCGACCTCGCGCTGTCGAGAAACGCCTTCATCTCCTCCAGGTACGAATCGCGGATCTCGCGCGGGTTGGCTTGCTGCGAGCGCTCGTCCTCCATGGAGAGGAACAGCGTGTTGTCCTCAAACGGGAACTCGAGCTCCGCCCTGTCGAGCACGTGGAAGACCGAGAGGTCGTTCTTGCGCAGGCGAAGTTGCAGCAAGCGCTTGAGCGCGTGCGGATCCTCGTCGAACAGGTCGGAGAAGAGGAAGATCGCCGCGCGCCTGCGCGCCTTCTCGGACAGCAGATCGGCAGCGTCCGCCAGCCGGGTCGCCCCTTTTCCTTCGAGCCCCTCGAGCGCTTCCAGGATGGTCTGCAGGTGGCCGGCCGCGGCGCGCGGCGGGATGTAGCGGCCGCCGTCGGCGCGCAGCACGAGCAACCCCACGGCGTCCTGCTGGCGCACGAGCAGATAGGCGAGCGCCGCCCCGAGCGCGCAGGCCACGTCGAGCTTCGAGAGTCCGTTCGAGCGGTAGCTCATCGAGGCCGAGGCGTCGATGGCGATGAAGGCGCGCAGGTTCGTCTCGTGCTCGTAGCGCTTGACGTAGTACTTGTCGAACTTGCCGTAGGCCTTCCAGTCGATGTGCCGGATCTCGTCGCCGGGCGCGTACTCCTTGTGTTCCGCGAACTCGACCGACTGGCCCTGGTGCGGGCTCTTGTGCAGGCCCGAGAGCACGCCCTCGACGACCGCGCGGGCGCGCAGCTTCACGGTCGACAGCTTGGCGAGGCCTTGGGGGTCGAGCAGCATGCGTGCCTTGGTGTCGCGGATCTCCCGGCCGCCGTGGAATCGACGCGGGCGCTCGGAGGTCCGCAAACATAGGCGGCCGGCGCGTCGCGAGACAAGGAAGTCGACGCCCGCCCTTTGACCGACTCCGCCCCCTGCATCGACCGCCGTGAGACTTCGCCTCCGATCGGGCGGCGCCCGAGCGCCGATGGCTACGTTGTTCGTATGCGCGGCAGCTACAAGATCGGCCGGATTGCGGGCATCCCCATCCGCATCCACATCAGCTTCCTCATCGTCCTGCCGCTGTTCGCCTACATCTTCGGCTCGGTCTTCCGCCAGGCGGCACAGGCGGCAGGCGTGCCGCCGCAAGGCCTGGCAATCGGCCCGTGGCTATGGGGACTGGCGCTCGCCGTCGCGCTCTTCGCCGCGGTGCTCGTGCACGAGCTCGCGCACTCGCTCTACGCCATCCGCAAAGGCGGCGAGGTCCGCGAGATCACCTTGCTGATGCTCGGCGGGGTCTCGCAGCTCACCAAGATGCCCGACGGCCCGAAGCGCGAGGCGATGATGGCCTTCGTCGGCCCGCTGACCAGCCTGGTCATCGGCGGGCTGTGCCTCGGCATCTACGCGTTGCTCGGCGACGTCGGCTCGTTCAACGCGCGCTTTGGCCTGTTCTACCTCGGCTTCCTCAACGTCTTTCTCGGGGTCTTCAACCTGCTGCCCGCCTTCCCGATGGACGGCGGACGCATCCTGCGGGCGATGCTCACCGGGTGGCTCGGCAAGCTGAGGGCGACGCGGGTCGCGGCCGCCGTCGGCAAGGGCTTCGCGATCCTGCTCGCGGTCTGGGGCCTCTTGTCGCTCAACATCTTCGTCCTGCTCGTCGCGCTCTTCGTCTACGTCGGCGCCCAGGCCGAGGCTCAGGACGTCGTCCTTCACGAGCTGCTCGCCAAGGTGCACGTCGGCGACGTGATGTCGCGCGAGGTGGCGACCGTGCCCGCGGACCTCACTGTCGCGGCCGCCTCGACGCTGATGGCCGCCGAGCGCAAGGCCTCGCTCGTGGTCGTCGACGATGAGCAGAAGGTGCTCGGCGTGCTCTCCATCGGCGAGATCGAGCGCATCCCGCGCGACCGGCGCGCGCTGATCACCGCGCGCGAGGCGATGCGCCCGACGCCGACGCTCTCGCCCGGCGACGACGCCGCCAAGGCCGTGCGAGTGATGGGCGAGCAGGTGCTCTCGTTCGTCCCGGTCATCTTCGAGGAGCGCATCGTCGGGACGATCAGCCGCGAGGACATCGCGCGGGCGATACGCCTGCGCGCGCTCGAGCAGGAAGAGAAGCGCCAGCGCGAGCGGCCTGCCAGGCACGGCTGGTTCGGCCGCAGGCGCGCGCAGCATCCGTAGCGCAGGTTCCGACCGCCCGCGCAGCCTTTCGGTCTCCACCCTCGTTCCCCTCCGCGCCCTGCTGCGACCGGCGCACTGGGATAAGCTCGGGGGCAAACTAATTCGGAGGGACCATGCTCCGGCCGCTCTGGTTGATCCTCGCGCCTCTGGGCGCGCTCGCGCTGCTGGCGCTGCTTCGCCGCAAGGGACTGCGCCTCCCGAGGCCGCTGAACAGGATGGCGCTCACAGGCATGTCTCTGCTGGTCGCGCTCGGCGTCTCGCCACTGTCGCTGGTCGCCTGCCGCAGCGCGGCGGCCGAGCCGAAAGACAAGGGCGAGCCAGCGAAGGGTGAGGAGGAACCGACGACGACCGATCCCTGGAAGCGGATCGAGCGCACCCTCCAGGAGGTCGAGGCGCTCGGCAAACGGGGGCCCTACCCGTTCGACAAGAAAGGCAAGCAGCGAATCCTCGCGCAGATCGAGGCGCGCAAGTCGGACGTGAAGGCCCTGGTCGCCGCGGGAAGGGTTGAAGCGGCAGAAGGCGCCCTTCTTGAAAAGGAGCTCGAGCGGGCGCACGCGGCGATGGCGAAGCTGCGTCCGACCGAGATGCAGCTCGCAACTTGCTACAGGCCGCGGGTAATCGATCCGCGCGTAGACGCCCTCGGCCAACTGCGCACGCGGCTGCCGCTGCTCGAGAGGATCGGCGAGCAAGGGGCGGTGCACCCCGAGGTCTTGCGCGCGGCGCTCGAGAACATCAAGCGCGACCTCGCCACCCTCGAAGAGACCCGCGGACGACGCCTTTCGCCCGAGGAGAAGGCCGAAGCCGAGGCGCTCGGCAACCGGGTCCGCGCGGCGCTCGCCAAAATCGAAGAGAAGAGCGGCGCCTCCGCGCCCAAGGCCGAGTAAGGCGGCTTGGCGGGCAACCTGCTCCAGGCTCTGCGCGATCGCCGGGCGCCGGTCCCGCGCCAGGAGGGCTTCGTCTTCGAGGCCACGCAGCGCTGCAACCACGATTGCCTGCACTGCTACAACGTGTGGAAGAACCCGGTCGGCTATCCGGGCGGCGATCTGCCGACGGCCGAGACCCTCGATCTTCTCGACCGGATGGTCGCGCAGACCGGCGCGCGGCTGATCACGCTCAGCGGCGGCGAGCCACTGCTGCGGCCGGACCTCTTCGAGGTTGTCGACCACCTCGCCGCCCGCTCACTCGCGCTCAATCTCATCACCAACGGCCGGCTTCTCGACGCCAGGGCGATCGAGCGGCTCGCCGACAAGGTCTCGGTCTTCGAGCTGCCGCTGCTCTCGGCCGACCGGGAGATCCACGATCGGCTCAGCGGCGCCCCCGGCGCCTTCGACCGGGTCACCGCCGCCCTCACCGAGCTGACGCGCGCGCGGGCAAAGGTGGTGGTGGTCTTCGTCGCCACCCGCCTCAACCTGCCGGGCTGGCGCGAAGCGGCCGAACTTGCGCTCGCTCTCGGCGCCGATGCGTTGATGTTCAACCGCTTCAACCCCGGCGGGCGCGGCCGCGAGAACGTCGGGCTGCTGCAGGCTTCGCCCGCCGAGCTCGAAGCGGCGCTTGATGTCGCCGAACGGCTCGCGGTCCGCCACGAAGTCCCCATCTCCTGCTCGATAGCCCTACCGCCTTGCCTAATCGACATGCGCCGTTTCCCGCACCTTGCCCACGGCTACTGCGCCGCGGGCACGGCGAGCGCCTACTTCACGCTCGATCCGCTCGGCAACGTGCGCCCCTGCAACCACTCGCCGCTCATCCTCGGGAATCTGCGCGAGACGGGCTTCATCGCAATGGCCCGCAGCGCGCCGATGCGCGCCTTCCTCGCAGCCCGCCCGGACTACTGCCAGGGCTGCGCGATGGAGCGCATCTGCCAGGGAGGCTGCAAGGCGGCCGGCGAGGCCTGCGCGGGCTCGCCCTGCGCGATGGATCCATTCCTCGCGGCCTTCCACACGCAAGCCCGCAGGCCCGAGCTGCCCATCGACGAGCCGTGACCCGAGGGCCGCGAGGCGGCGCGCACCTGCCGTCGGCCTGCGTTCGAGCCCCGAGCCCTGACGAGCGCGCGGCGGCGCGTGCTTCGAGCCGCCGTTGTTCCGGCGGCCGCCTCCGCGCTTCCCGCTGCGCTTTGCGGTCTTTCTCGAGCGGCAGTTGGCGGCTGCTCGCTCGCTGATAGGCCCGCGCTTTCGCTCCGCCCAACGATACGGGGCCCGACCGGCAACCGATCGAGCCCCCCCCGCGACCGCTTCACCCTGTTGGCGCCGCTACCGGAACATCTCTCCGAGCTGGCGCTTGTACGCCTGGTTTGGGAAGAGCGATTCGAGCTGCCGGTAGCTCTGCCGGTCGAGAATGCGCGGCTTGACCAGGGTCAGGACGCGCATGCGCGTGTCGGGCGTCGGGAAGCGGCCGAGGAGCTGCGCCACCTGATCGATGACGAACCAGTGCTTGGGCGCCTCGCGCTCGACCGCCTGAATCCACTGCTCGACCGAGCGCCCGGAGGTGACGCGCTCGACGAAGCGCTGGAACTCAACCATCGGCATCGGCTGCGGCAGCGGGCTCTCGCGCGAGGCGAGCAGGCGGCCGAGCTCCTCCTTCTCCGAGGAGAACGAGAACGCGCCGTAGAGCAGGTAGACGTTCTGCTGGTCGAGGATGCGGTCCTTCACCGCGCGCACGGCCTGCAGCTTGTGGTTCGAGAAGTCGAACCGCTGGAGGATCTGCAGGACCTGCGCGACCACGAAGTAGTTGTTGCGCGCGGCAGTCTCGACCATCGCCAGCCGATCCTTCGCCCAGGCCTCGCGGGCCATCGCGTCGAGCAGGGCCTGGAAGGGCCCGTCGCCCATCGGCCACGGCTGGCTCGGCGTCACCTGCGGCGGGGGCAACGGCGGCGTCATCGGGGCGCCGAACAGCGAGGACACGATGCGCATCGCGACGCGCAATTCCTCCAGTGCGCCGTCGGCGAGCTTCTCACCGCGGCGCAGCTCTTCGAGCCGCAGGAGCGCGCGCTCGGCCAGCGACAGCTCGCGGCGCAGGGCACCGACCTCCACGACGATGAGGTCCTTCGAGTACGCGGCGTCGGCGCGCGGGTCGTCGGGCCGGGCGCCCTCCTCGCGCTCAAACTCGACCGGCGCTCGCCGGCTCGCGGGGACGAAGCCCAGCATCCGGCGCACCACGGTCACCGACTCGCGCGCGTGCTGCATCGGATCCCTCAGGTCCGCCTGGCGGGCGCGCCGCAGGCCGTCGGCGAGGATGGCGTCGACCTTCGCGAGCCGGGTACGCAGCTCGTCGCGCTGACCGTCGAGGACCCGCACCGGGCCGGCGGAGACGACGACGGTGGGCTCTTTGTGCCCGGCTGCCGCCTCGGCTGAAGAGGTGCCGAGGGAGAGGGCGATCGCCGCGGCGAGACTCGCGGCCAACGGGATTCTGCTGCTGTCTATCGATCGCATCTTGCTGGCTCTCACGGTGGGCTCCTTCCGGCAGTATCGGTTGCTGTTGGCTCGATAACGAGCGCGGCGCTCCGGGCATTCAGCGGGCGGCTGTCGCTCGGCCCCAGCGAAGCCGCACGAAGTCGGTTGGAAGCAGGAACCCGAGCCCCGGTTGGACGGAGCGAACTTGAAGGCCGCCCGTGGGCTGGGAGGCGCTCGGGCGACGGGTCGTCAACGCACACTGCCGCGCGCTTCTACCGGACCAGCTCGAGCAGCTTCTCGATGATGGCCGAGGAGGTGACGCCCTCGGCCTCGGCGTGGAAGTTGGTGAGGACCCGGTGCTGCAGCACCGGGCGGGCGAGCGCCCTCACGTCGTCAACGGTGGCGGCGAAGCGCCCGTCGAGGATGGCGCGGGCCTTGGCGCCGAGCACGAGGTACTGGCTCGCGCGCGGGCCGGCGCCCCATGACAGGTACTGGTTGACGAAGTCGGGCGCGCCTTCGGCCTTCGGGCGCGAGCGGCGCACCAGCTCGACCGCGTAGCGCACCACCGAGTCGCTCGCCGGCACGCGCAACACCAGGTCCTGCAGCGCGCCGATGCGCTCGGGCGAGAGCACCTTGGTCAGCGCCGGACGCTGTCCGGCGGTGGTCGCCTTGACGACCTGCACCTCTTCCTCGGCCGAGGGGTAGCCGACGTCGACGAGGAACATGAAGCGGTCGAGCTGGGCCTCGGGCAGCGGGTAGGTGCCCTCCTGCTCGATGGGGTTCTGCGTGGCGAAGACGAGGAAGGGCGGCTCGAGCGGATAGGTGTTGCCGCCCGCGGTCACCTTGTACTCCTGCATCGCCTGCAGCAGCGCAGCCTGCGTCTTGGGCGGGGTGCGGTTGATCTCGTCGGCGAGGATGATGTTCGCGAACAGCGGCCCGCGCACGAAGCGAAAGGCGCGCCGGCCGGTCGAGCGATCCTCCTCGAGCACGTCGGTGCCGGTGATGTCCGAGGGCATCAGATCCGGCGTGAACTGGATGCGGTTGAACGAGAGGTTGAGCACCTCGGCCAGCGTCGCGATGAGCAGCGTCTTGGCCAGCCCGGGCACGCCGACGAAGAGGCAGTGGCCGCGCGAGAAGAGGCTGATGAGCAGGTGGTCGATCACCTCGCGCTGGCCGACGATGCGCTTCTCTATCTCGCGCAGGATCTGGCCGCGGGCCTCGGCGAGCTCGGCGACCGCGGCGCGATCGCGCTTCTCGTCGGCCTCGTGCTGGACTTGCGTGGTGACCGTCTGGTCCATCGTCGCTCCTCGGGGTCTTTATCGAGCCGAGCAGCACGGCCCGTGGCGAGCGCTGCTGAAGGCCGGCGATAATACTCCCCTGCTGCGCGGTGGCGAGCCTGCGGACGCCGGGGCAGACCAGGCCGCCGAGCGACGGCCCCGGAAAACCAACGCACGCCTCGAATTCTTGAGGACGACACGGAGCGCAGTCCACGGCGCGGGCTCGCCGCCATCCGCGAAATGCCCGACGTCACTGCGCATTCGACCTAAACGCCCGGCGGCATGTCGATTGCTCGAATGACCCTTCGCCTTCTAGCCCAGTCGATAGGAGGTTCACCGATGCACCGGACGATCGTCGTCACGCTGGCGGCGCTGCTGGCTCTTGCCGGCTGCTTCGAGCCAGTCTCCGAGCAGCTACCGGGAGACCAAGAGGCAGGCCCCGAGCCTGCCTGCTCGCTCGACTCGGACTGCCCTCCGCCGAGCGCCGAGCGCTGCGCGCCGCAGAAGGCCATCTGCGAAGCCGGCGCCTGCAAGGCGGTGCCGCTCCCGGTGGTCTGGAAAGACAGCCCCGGCGCGTGCGTCGAAGCGGCCGACTGCGACTGCCAATCGCTCGTGCGCGATGACTGCGAAGGCGCTTTTGAGTGCCTGGCGGGCACCTGCACGTGGACCTGCCGGGAACCGGCCTGTTCGGCCGACCGCGACTGCCCAGTCGGCATGGTCTGCGAGCCGGGCCCGGACTGCGAGACTGGGCATCTCTGCGTGCCTGGCTGCCATGACGGCGCCGACTGCCCGGCAGGCCAGATCTGCGAGCGGCCTGCCTGCGTGACCTGCCCCTGCCCCGGAAAGTGCGTCGACGAGCCGGCCTGCCTCACCGACGCGGACTGCCCAGCCGAGACGGTCTGCGAGTCGACCCCGGAGCGGCCCGAACGCCACTGCATCCCCGGCTGCCGCGACGACCGGGGCTGCAGCGCCGGCGAAACCTGCGTCTTCGGCCCCTGCCCCGAGTGCGTCGGCTGCCTGTGCGTCGGCCAATGCCAGCCGGCCGGCGAGTGCAGCTCGGACGAGGACTGCCCTCGCGGCTCGATCTGCGAAGTGGGCTTCGACTGCGAGCGCAAGTGCCTGCCCGGCGCCTGCAGGTCGAACGAAGACTGCGGGCGCGGTTTCGAATGCTCCCCAGCGCTTCCGTGCGTGGGCTGCGGCTGCGACCTCGGCGCCTGCATCCCAGCCGCCGGAGGCTGCCAGACGAACGCGGACTGTGATCCCGGCCACGTGTGCGGGTGGACCGAAAGCTGCGAGCGCGCCTGCGTTCCGGGGTGCCGTTCGGACACCGAGTGCGGGCAGGGCTTCTACTGCGGCACCGAGGACTGCGACGCCTGCTTCTGCAACAACCCGCGCTGCAAGCCTGTCGATCAGGGCTGCCGCGGCGACGCCGAGTGCGGCGCGGGCATGGTCTGCGAGCCGATGGGCCCCGACTGCTCGGGGCCGAGGCAGTGCGTGCGCGGCTGCCACTCCAGCAACCAGTGCGGCGAGCTCGAAATGTGCGTGCGCCCGGACTGCAACGGCTGCCCCTGCCCCGGGTTCTGCGAGCCGCTGCCGGCCTGCTTCCGCGACGAGCAGTGCGGCCCGGGGATGATCTGCGAGAGCTGCGGCCCGAACACGCCGGGCACCTGCCTCCCGGGGTGCCGCAGCGACGCCCAGTGCGCGCAGGGCGAGTCCTGCGTGCCCGTTCCCTGCGGGATCTGCCCCTGCCCCCCGGGGATCTGCCTGCCCGACCCGGGCGAGTGCGTCATCGACGCCGACTGCCCGGACGGCATGGTCTGCGAGCTTTCGGCGGGCTGCCTCGAGCCGAGAATCTGCGTGCCGGGATGCCACGAGAGCTCGCAGTGCTCGGGCGGCGCCGAGTGCGTCCTGCCTCCTTGCTTCACCTGTCCTTGCCCAGGCTGGTGCGAGCAGGTCCCAGGGTGCGTGGACGCCGACAACGACGGCTACGTCGCCGACTGCATCTACGGCGGCTGCCCGAACGTCCGCGGGTACTGCGACTGCGACGATCAGAACCCGCGGGTCTTCCCGGGAGCGAGCGAGGTCTGCGGCGACGGGATCGACCAAGACTGCGACGACTTGGTCGACGAGGGCTGCGGGTGCGCGAGCGGCGACACCTGTTTCCAAGCCCTCGACTGCGTGGCCGGAGTGGAGCTCTGCGCCGAGGGCTGCTGCATCGACTGCCCCGCGCTCGCGCCTCCTGCCTGCCAGCCGGGCGAGTGCGTCTACCCGGGCGGCATCAACTTGGATGGCTGCCCGATGGGCGGCATCTGCGCTCCCTGCTGCTTCTGCCCGGCGACGATTGATCCGGTCTGCGGCGTCAACTACGCGACCTACCAGAGCGAGTGCGAGGCCGCCTGCGCTGGGGTCGAGGTGCTGCACCGCGGCCCGTGCCTGCGCTCCGAAGGGCTCGGCTGCGGCTGGCCGGGAGCCCCGCAGCCGCAGTGCCCGCCGGACACCTACTGCCGCGACACCTGCCCGATGTGCGGCGCGATGCTGGCGCGCTGCACGAAGCTGGGCGCCTGCGAGTGGGACTGGGACTGCCCGGCGGGCCTCACCCCTCCGCCCTGCGGCGCCGGCCCGGGGCGCTGGGCGTGCGTCGGCAACACCTGCGTCTTCTCCTGCCCGTAGCTTGAGCTGGGACGAGGCTTCGTCAGGGGCCCGGGCCTTCGCGGCTCGGGCCCTTTGCGTTTCGCGCGGAGAAGCGGCGACGGCCGCCTGCTCTTCGGCAGGCCGCCCAACTGTCGAGAATGCTACAGTGGGCGGCTCATGACGACGACGCTCAGGCTTGGCCGCCTCCTCTTCCACTGGCGCAGCATCACCCCCGTCCCGGTCATCGCGGGGATCCTCGCGCTGCTCTGGTTTGAGCGAAACGAGCTGGCGACCGGCCGGCTCGAGGTGCTGCTCGCGCTCGACGTAGCAGGCCTGCTGCTCGCGATCGCCGGCCAGGCGCTGCGCGCCTGGGTGCTCGGGCAGGTCCCCGAGGGCACGAGCGGCCAGGGCAACACGCTCGAGGCGAGCACGCTGAACACGACCGGGCCCTACGCCCGGGTGCGCAATCCGCTGTACGTGGGCAACCTGCTCATCGTCGTCGGGCTGCTCCTCATGACGCAGAGCCTGGTGGCCGCCGCGCTCGCCCTCGCCTTCTTCTTCGGCCAGTACCACTTCATCATCCGCGCCGAAGAGCAGTTCCTGCGCGAGCGGTTCGCGAAGCGCTTCGAGGCGTTCTACCGGAGCGTCCCGCGCTGGCTGCCGCGCCTGAAGCCGGCGACCGACCTGCCGCTGTCACACCGCTTCGCCTGGAGACGCTCGCTGCGCAAAGAGCACAACCCGTTCGCCGCGTGGATGTCGGGCGCCGTCCTGCTTGCGGGCTGGCAGCTCTGGATGCGCGATGCGGCCGGCTTCTATGCCGTGCTGCCCGGGTTGGTCGCGGCCGAGGCGGCGCTGCTGAGCTTCTACCTCGTCGTCAAGGGCTGGAAGCGCGGCTGGTTCCTGCGCGAGAGCCCCCGCGAGGCAAAGACCAGCGAAGTGGTCTGACAGGTCGGCCATACACGAGCGGCCCCGGGTTCGAGCGTTCCCCCGGCCTCGCGGCTACAGCACAGCCACACTCGCCTCGACTGTCGGGGCTACTTTCCGTTGGCCGGCAACCAGACGGTGAAGGTCGTCCCTTTGCCCACGGTGCTCGAGACCCGCACCGTGCCGCCGTGCTTCTCGACGATGCTCTGGACGATCGTCAGCCCGAGCCCAGTGCCGTGGCCCTCGGGCTTGGTCGTAAAGAACGGCTCGAAGATACGGGAGAGGTGCGCCGCCTCGATGCCCGGGCCGGTGTCGGTCACCTCGACCTCGACCCCGTTGCTCGCCTCGCGGGTGGCGACCGACACCTGGCCGCCGCGCGGGATGGCGTGGCAGGCGTTGGTGAGCAGGTTGACGAAGACCTGCACGAGGTTGGCCCGGACGCCGCGGATGGCGGGCAGCGTGCCCCCATGGCCGCGCGCGAGCGAGGCGCCGGCCTGCTTGAAGGCGTGCTCGCAGTAGCGCGCCGCTTGCTCAAGCACGGCGTTCAGGTCGATAGACTCGGGCTTGTCCTCGGCGGGCCTGGCGTACGAGGTCAGGTCGCGGGCAAAGCGCAGGATGCGCTCGGCCGACTCGCGGATGCGCTGCAGCTTCTCGACGTCGGCCGCGTCGGCCCCGCGCAGCGGGGCGAGCTGCAGCAGCGCCTCGGCGTACATCGTGATGGTGGTCAGCGGGTTGTTGATCTCGTGGACGACGCCGGCGGCGAGCTGGCCGAGCGAGGCAAGCTTCTCGGCCTGCACGACCCGCCGCTCGAGCTCGCGCAGCCGGCTCAGGTCCTGGCCGATGGCGATGACGCCCTCGACCTCGCCGGCCGCGGTGAGCACCGCGGAGGTCGACACCGAGACCCGGATCTCCTGGCCGCCCCTGGCCCGCAGCACCGCCTCGGCGTTGGTCGCCGGCTGGCCGGCCAGTGTGCGCTCGAACATCTTGCCCAGCTCGTCGCGCGCGGCCTCGGGGACCAGGTTCGAGACGTTCTTGCCAATCACCTCGGCCCGCGCGTAGCCGGTGAGCTGCGCGAGGGCGCGGTTGAAGACGATGACCTCGTTCTTGCGATCGACCGCGAGGATGAGCGCGTTGGCGTTCTCGATGAGCTCCTCGAAGTACTTCTTCATGAAGGTGAGCTCTTCGATGAGCTTGGCGTTGCGCACCCCGATGGCCGCCTGGTTGACGAGCTGGATGAGCAGCTTCTCGTCGCGCGCGAGATCGGCCGTGAGCCCCTGCGGGTACTCGAGGTTGACCAGGCCGAAGAACTGGCCGGTCGCCGACAGCGGGGTGGCGAACCCGCGGGTGGAGCCGGCGAAGACGAGCGGCTCCTCTTCGGTGAGCACGACCCGGTCGGCCGGGAGGGTGCGGGGATCGACATGGGCCTTGTCGGCCGCCGACCGCCTCATCGCGAGCCGCTCGCGCGCGCCCTCGAGCATGCGCCCCTCGGCATAGAGCGAGGTGAGCCGGTAGGTGCGCGGGTCGACGATGCGCACGCAGAAATAGCGCCCTGGGAACAAGCCGCGGATACAGCGCGAGATGCTCGCGACCAGCTCGTCCTCGGAGGCGGCCAGGGCCAGCTCCCGCGAGAGCGCCAGCAACGCGTCTTGCTTTCGGCGCTGCGCCTCAACCACGTCCATTGCCACGGCGAGCGGCTGGTCGGCCGCGCCGACCGCGAGGGGGCGCGCCAACAGCCCGACCTGCTCGCCGCGCCGGCGCAGCGTCACCTGCAGCGGCCGGCCGTCGGCCGCGCGCGCCAGAAACTCGGAGGTCGCGCCGTCTGCAGGCACCGCGGGCGTCAGGCCCAGGGGCCGCAGCAGCTCGGTGAGGGCCGCGCCCGCGCGCGGCCGGTGCGCCAGGTTGAGCAAGGCCTGGTTCGACTGCAAGAGCCGAAGGCCCGAGTCGAGCAGGGCCGCGGCCTCAGGGAGCGCCTCGAGCGCGGGCGCGCGAAGGGCCTCGAGCTCCGGATCGCTAGGGTTGATGACGACGGGGTCGCTCATCTGGGAATCGTGCCTCGGGCGCCCTGTGCGACGGGCGCGTTCGTGCCGTCGAATCGCGCCCCGCCGACGACTCGGGCGCGCGCTCTCCCCCGCTACCTCGTCACTCCTCGTCCCCTGCCGCCTTGTCGAGATCGAAGATGCGGCTGTTGCCTACATAAGCCTTGGTCTCGTGCCGGGTGATCTTTCCGATCTTGCGGACGATCTCGGCCATCCGCTCGGCCTCGCGATAGATGATGTCCACCGGCCTCCAGCCAGGGTCGTCCTCCTTGAGGCGGCGCTTGAGCAGCTCGGCGTAGCCCATCACGCTGGTCAGCGGCTGGTTCAGCTCGTGGGCCGCAGTGCCGGCGAGCTCGACGATGACCGCCTGCTTCTCGGCCTCGGCGAGCTTCTCCTCGGCCTTGGAGAGCTTGGCCTCCAGGCGGTTGCGCTCGCGCAGGTCGCTAAAGACGCTCACCGAGGCCACGGCCCGCTCGCCCTCGTAGATGAGGGCCGAGGAGAGCAGCACCGGCACCCGCTCGCCGTCCTTGGCCCTCACCTCAGTGCGCGTCGGCTCGAGCCGGCCGGCACCGCCGTGGTCCTCGGAGCGCAGCAGCGCCATCACCTGCTCGGCGAGCCCGTCGGGGAACAGCTCGCGCAGGCCGAGCTGTCCGATCACCTCGCTCTGGGCGTAGCCGAGCACGCGCTCGGCGCTGCGGTTGTAGAGGATGACCGTCCCGTCGGCGTTGGCGGCGACGATGGCGTCGACCGAGGAGTTGATGAGCTTCTCCATGAACTCGGTCGTCTTGCGCAGCTCGCGCTCGGTGGCGCGCGCGGCCGTCACGTCGCGGAACGACAGGATGGTCACCCGGCCGTCCTTGACCGAGGAGCCGCACACCGACAGCGTCAGCACCTTGTCGTCGGCCCCGTTCATCTCGACGTCGACGTTGCGGCACACCAGGCCGCGACGCACGCAGACGAGCATCTCGAGCAGCGTGCCTTCGGAGAGAGGGCTCGCCAGGGCGACGAACATCCGGCCGCGCACCCGCGCCGGGTTGAGGCCGAGGATCTCGCCGCCGGCCGGGTTGAGCGAGACGATGGCGCCCGTCTCGTCGAGGATGACGATGCCGTCGGAGCTGAACTGGAAGAAGTCCTCGTAGCGGGCAAGCTCGGCGACCTGGGCCTCGGCCTTCTCGGCCTGGCCGCGCAGCCCCTCGAGCATCCGCGCGTTGCGCAGCGCGATGGCGGTGGCGTGGGCGACCGTCCAGGCGAAGTTGATCTCCGCGGGGCTGAAGCTGCCGCCGCTCGCGCGCAGCAGCAACACCCCCAGCGTCTTGCCCTGCACGGTGAGCGGGATGGCGGCGAGCGCCGAGATGCCGCGGCTCGCGACCGCCTCCTTCACCTCGCCGAGCAGCGGGTGGCTGGCGACGTCGTCGACGACGACCGGCTCGCAGGTGCGCAGCGCCTCGCGGATTTCGGGGTAGCGCGACAGCTCGATGCGCACGTCGTGCAGCGCCCGGTCGTCGGAGGCGGCGACGATGTGGCCCTGGTCACGCTCCTCGTCGATGAGCACGAGCGCGCAGCGGTCGATGGAGAGCTCCTCGGCGAGCTTCCGGGTTACGTCGTGCAGCAGCGTGGCGACGTCGAGCGCGGCCGCGTAGTGCGCGGTCAGGTCGAGCAGCGCGGCGAGATCCTGCTCGCGGCGCGCCCGATGGGCGCGCGAGACGGCCAGGCGGCGCACCGCCTCGAGCCGCAGGTCGAACTCGCGCTCGAGCGAGCCGAGGGCGACGAAGCCGTCTGCGCCCGACTGCAGGGCGCGCTCGGCTTCCTCGTGGGCGTCGCCGACGATCGCGAGCACCGCGAGCTCGGTCGCGTCGTGCGCGAGCCGCAAGGACCGGAGCGCCTCGAGCCCGCCGTCAAGCGTCAAATCGACCACCGCGACAGGAGGCTCCTGGGCGACGTCCCGGTACTGAAAGCCGGCCTTCTGCAGCCAGGGCAGCAGCCGCTCCCTCGCCGCCTTGGGAAGGATCCCGGCTGACCGGACCGTGCGCTTGTGCGTTTTGCGACTCAAAGCATTGCGCAGTCTAGCACGCGGTTGCGAGGCGACGAGAAGAGCGCCCCGGCGACCGACCCCGCCGCAAGAGGACGGAGGCGGACACGGGCCTCAGCGCGAACGCCGGCGCCCGGCGCGCAAGGTCCCCGGCCCCTCGCCTGGCCGCGAACCCCAAAACAAAGAATAAGGAAGCGGGGCGAGGCCTCGAGACCTCGCCCCGCCGCGGGGAACGCTTCGGCCTCGCCTAGGTGGCTGGTGTTTTTCTGTAGACGATGCGGGCGGCATCTGAAAGATGCCGCCCCATGAGTCTTGGCCGTACGCCTGCTGGTGCTGACCTGTTTCGG
>JBMNNX010000318.1:0-6841 GCA_050942745.1 Myxococcales bacterium | reverse complement strand
CGTTCGGATGGACGGCCCTGCCGCCCAGCTTGGGACTCACGGATTTCATCCTCTTCATTGCGAGCACCTCGGATGTAGGTGACCTGAGGGCCCGGGGAGGACAAGAAACGCGCACTCTCCTAAACGGAATCGCCCCAGGGAAGGCACAGACTCTCCCCGAGACGTCACCACTGACACAGCAGCCATCCCCAGAACCAGGCTCGGGGTCGGGCACAAAGGCACCAGAGCTAACAACGGTCTCGGCTGCCCTCACGTCGATGACGTTTTGTAGAAGAAACCGCCGCCGTTCCGAAACCCTGTTAGTTCAAGGCCACAGCCGGCCAAAGGGCCGGTCTCTCGCTCGGGGTGAGCGGGTATCGATCCTCGACTCTCGACTCTCGACTTTCGCCTCTCGACTGCCTCCCTCGGCTATCCTCCAGCGAACAAATAGGGTTCAGCGCTGTTGTACCCGCGCTCAGTCCGCGAGGGAGCCGGCCCATCACGCATGCTCGCAGCGCGAGCTCACGCTCGATTCCAAGACAGCCGCATCGCCGAGCATGCGCAGGCCCAAGCCGACGAGTAAGAACTCACGACTCAAAACTCACAACTCACAACTCACGGAGCACCAACATGGCGCGCGCGAAGGTGGCAGTCCTCAAGGTGAGCTCGCAGACCGTCCTCGACGACATCGACCGGCTGCTCGAGCTGACCGAGGTTGACAAGGTCCTCGCCAAGGACCGGGCGACCATCCTCAAGGACAACATCAGCTGGCACTTCCCCTTCCCCGGCGCGAACACGACCCCCTGGCAGCTCGAGGGCACCATCCTCGCCCTGCGCAAGCGCGGCTTCCAGGAGCAGGTCTGCGTCCAGAACAAGACCGTGGTCACCGACGCCTTCAAGGGCGAGGACCTCAACCACTACGTGCCGATCTTCAAGCGCCACGACATCCCGGTCCTCTACAACTTCCGCGACGAGGACATGAAGTGGGTCTCGTATCGGCCCAAGGCCCGGATGCGCGCGCTCGACCGCGTCTTCCCCGAAGGCATCCACCTGCCCGACTACTTCTTCGGCAAGAACATCGTCCATCTGCCGACGGTCAAGTGCCACATCTACACGACCACCACCGGCGCGATGAAGAACGCCTTCGGCGGCCTGCTCAACACCAAGCGCCACTACACGCACTCGTGGATCCACGAGACGCTGGTGGACCTGCTCGCCATCCAGAAGGAGATCCACTCCGGGGTCTTCGCGGTGATGGACGGCACCACCGCCGGCGACGGCCCGGGCCCGCGCACGATGCGCCCGATGGTCAAGAACGTGATGCTCGCCAGCGGCGATCAGGTGGCCATCGACGCGGTCGCCGCGAAGCTGATGGGCTTCGACCCGATGACCATCCCGTACATCCGCCTGGCCCACGAGGACGGCCTGGGCGTCGGGCGGCCCGAGGAGATCGAGCTGGTCGGCGAGGACGTCTCCGGCGAGAGCTGGGGCTTTAGCGTCGGCGACAACGGCGCCTCGATGGTCGGCGACATCATGTGGTTCGGCCCGCTCAAGCGGTTCCAGAAGCTCTTCTTCCACACGCCGCTGGTCAACGTGTTCGTGGCGGGCTCGGAGATTTACCACGACTACTACCGCTGGCCGCTGCGCGACCGGCGCGTCTTCGAGAGCTGGCTCGGGATGACCGAGTGGGGCCGGCTGTTCCAGCTCTACGCGCAGGGCCAGTCGGCGTCGCGGTCGTCGAACGGCGCCGCGGCGGCCGGGTGAGCCTGCGCCCGCTCGAGCTTCACCGTCTGCAGGCCGCTCGCCTTCCAGGCGCCGAAACCGCCGAGGTAGTTGAAGACGTGGTGAAAGCCGTGGCGCGCGAGGATGCTCGCCCCGATACCTCCGCGGTTGCCCGAGCTGCACATCGTGACGACGGGGCGATCGCCGGGTAGCTCGTCGATGCGCCGCTCGAGCTCGCCCAGGAAGATCGGGCGCGCGCCGGGCACCAGCCCCTTCTCCCACTCGGCGGGCTGACGGACGTCAACGATGGCGACGTCCGCCTGGCTCTCGATCCACCGGTGCAGCTCCGCGGTCGAGAGCGTGCCGACGTGGGCAATCTCGCGGCCCTCCTCCTGCCAGCTCGTGAAGCCGCCGCGCAGATAGCCCTCGACCCGGTCGAACCCGATGCGCAGCAGCATGCGCGCGACCCGCTCGACGCTCGCCTGCTCAGGCAGGACCAGCAAGAGCGGCGCGTCGTGCGAGACGACCCAGGGCAGGTGCAGGGGCAGCCCCTCGAGCCAGACGTTGTACGAGCCGGGAACGTGGCCGCCGGCGAAAGCCTGCGGCATGCGCGCGTCGATGGCGACGGCGCCGGCCCTCAGCCGCTCCGCGAATTCGCCAGCGCGCAGCGGCTCGAGCGCCGGCGGGCGCGCGAAGACGGCCGGGTCGCCGCGCGCGTTGAGCTCCTCCATCCGCTGGAAGTAGGGCGGGCGGACGAGCTTCTGATTGAGCAGCACGCGCGCGAACGCCTCGCGGCCCGGCTGGACGAGGCGCGGGTTGTGGCGCCGTTCGTAGCCGAGCGTCGAGTGCTGGCGCGTCGAGATGTGCCCGCCGCAGACCGAGCCGCCGCCGTGTGCCGGGGCGAGGATGACCCCGTCGCCGAGCGGGAGGATCTTGCCGAAGAGGCTCTCGTAGAGCGCCGCGGCGAGCCGCTCCCGCTCCGACTCGCCGTAGAGATCGATGCGGCCCACCTCGTCGACGAAGAGGGCGTCGCCGGTGAAGACCATGAAGGCCTCGCCGTGGGCGCTCTTCTCGCCGAGCGCGAAGGAGAGGCTCTCGTCGGTGTGGCCTGGGGTTTCGAGGACGCGCAGCTCCAGGCTGCCGACGCCGAAGCGATCGCCCTCGCGCACCGGCGTGCCGTAGTCGAAGGCGAGCCTGCCCGAGTGCAGCACGGTAGCCCCGGTCAGTTTGGTGAGCCCGCTCGAGCCGATGACGTAGTCCTCGTTGCGATGGGTCTCGAGCACGTAGCGGATGCGCAGGCCGTTGTCGCGCGCGAGGTCGAGGTAGACGTCGATGTCGCGCCGAGGATCGATGACCGCGGCCTCGCCGCCATCGGCGACGAGGTAGGAGTTGTGGGCGAGTCCTTCGCTTGCGATCCGCTCGATCAACATGGGCGCCTCCGTGACGGACGACGCCCGAAGGTAGGAAGGCGGCCGCGGTGGTGGAGAGGCCCCGTTCGCGTCAGCGGTGCGCGCGGCGGGAGGGCTGACACCCTGAACTCGCCGCCCCGATTGGGACCTACTCGGCAGAATTCGCGCAGCTTGGCAAGAACCTGTGGCCTGAAGTCTGACGACTGAGGCCTGCCGGCCGCCCCCGATCTCCCGGAGCCGTCTTGGTTCCGGCTAGGCCGGCTTGGGGGAGAGCTTGCCGCGCGAGCCCCCTGGGAGAAGGTCGCCTCCCGGTCCTACCCCATGTGGGAGAGTCACCGCGTCGGCGGTAGGCAAGTGACCTGGCACGACCGAACGCCTCAACCGCGCGACCGAACGCCTCGACCACGCTACCGGACGCCTCAACCACGCTACCGGACGCCTCAACCACGCTACCGGACGCCTCAACCACGCTACCGGACGCCTCAACCACGCTACCGAACGCCTCAACCGCGCTACCGGACGCCTCAACCACGCTACCGGACGCCTCAACCACGCTACCGAACGCCTCAACCGCGCTACCGAACGCCTCAACCGCGCTACCGAACGCCTCAACCACGCTACCGGACGCCTCAACCACGCTACCGAACGCCTCAACCACGCTACCGAACGCCTCAACCACGCTGATCGCGTTCTACACAAGACAACGCAGCCGGCTCCCGTGCGAGAGGGCGTCCTACACACGACAAAGCGGTCGCCCCCCCGAGGAGCGACCGCCTCTACCCGTTGGACGAGCCCGAGGCGGACCGTCGCCCCGTCTGCCTCGCTCGCCTCAACACCCAACCAGGGGATCCGCTACGTCGTCGGCGGATGCGGCGACGGCTTGTGGAGCTCGTCCCTCAGCGGCAGCGGCTTGAGCCGTTCGCCCTCGACCACCTGGAAGGCGAGCGCCTCGCCGCGCACCAGGTAGCGGATGCGGTCCTCGAGGCCTGCCGCCTTCACCTCGCGGTGGAACTCTTCGAGCTTCGACTTGAAGATGTCGTAGTCGTCGTAGTGCACCGGCACCGCGGTCCGCGGATTGATCAACCGCACGGCCTCCGCGCCCTGCTTGCCGTCCATCGTGATCATCACGCCGAGCACGCGGGTGCCGCCGAGGTGGAAGACCCCCAGGTCAACCTCAGGGAAGCGCTTCGGGATGTCGCGCAGGTCGCGGTGCATCAGCGTGTCGCCGCTGACGTACAGGCGGAGCAGCGTCTGCCGCTCGGGCGTCTCGAACTCGAGCATGCTGCCCATCACCGACGGCAGGAGCCGGGAGATGAAGCCCGGGCCGTGCCGGCCTGGCAGCGCCGTGACGCGCAGCCGTTCGTTGCCCTTGACGAAGACGACGTCCTCCCAGGTCTTCAGCGGCACCGTGGCCGAGAAGCCCTTCTTGGCCAGCTTCCGAGCGGCCTGGCGGGTCGTGACGATCGGCAGCGCGTGATCGAGCTCGCGGGCGACCTTGCGGTCGAAATGGTCCTCGTGGTTGTGCGACAGCAGCACGAGGTCGAGCTTGGGAAGCTCGTCGAGCTCGAGCGCCGGGTCGCTCAAACGACGAGCGTGCAGCAGCCCATAGCCGAGCCGCGCCCTGTCGCCCGCGTGCAGGAAGTTCGGATCCGTGAGGATGACGAAACCCGCGTAGCGAAGCAGCACCGTGGCGTTTCCGATGAAGAGCAGCGAGCCCGCCTGCCGGGAGCCCGGCTCCCCGGTAGGCGGAAGAACGATCTCTCGTGCCATGCAGTCAGCCCCCCGCGCCCTGAGAGGGCGCCTTTCGGGAACTCTAGGTGTTCAGGGGCGCGCATCGCCCGCCTGGCGAGTGTGGGCAGTTGCTTGTCGGGTCGGTCGATAGGCGAAGGCCGCGACGTGCGAGGCGCGGTCTGGACGATGGGCTTGCGAGAGCTTCCGTAGGGTCGAGCAAATCCTTGAGTTTCGTAAACCGCGCAAGATCGCACGAACTACCCACCAAGCGCGTGCTCGATCTCCGCCCGGGCGCATTGCCATGCGCCCCTACCTCCCCGGGACACATTTCCAGGCGCCCCAACCAACCAGCCGCCGGGCCACAGCCGCCTGTCGGCGGTCGCTGTCGACTCTCGACTCTCGACCCTCGACTCTCGACCAGCGCCTAGAAACTCTGCACCGTCTTGTCCCAAAGGAAATTGAGCCCGACGTTGACCTCGTTCGAATGCCCGGGCACGCCGACCTCGGCCGTCCGAAACAGGTAGGTGTTGTAGCTCGCGGTGAAGAAGAGCCGATTGGTGAGCGCGAAGAAGACCCGGCTGAGCGAGCGCAGCTCGTGGATGTTCGCCCCGCCGATGCTGTTGAAAAAGTATTCGAGCTCGCTCTCGAATTGAACGGGCTTTCCCAAGAGCTTGAAGACGTCAAAGCGCTTGAGCTGGTAGCCCGCGTTCAAGCCGAAGGTGGTCACGCCACCGGGCTGAAAGACGTCTCGCTTGCCGTTGAAGCCGACCTTGATCTCCAGCGGCCCGGCGATGCGAAAGAGCATTCCGACGATGCCGGTCAGCTCGAAGAGGTGCCACCCCCGCTCGTCGGGCCGATTGAACTCGCTCTCGACCTGGAGCTCGGCGAACGGCACCGGCACCCACCAGCGATCGCCGCTCGCGGCGCGTAGGCCGAGGAACTTGTAGGCGCTGCGCAGGCGGATGGTGTCGCTCGTCTCCTCGAAGCCGGCCGCCGCGTCACCGCCATTCAGGCGCGTCGCCGCGTAGAGCACCAGCAGGTCGTTGTCCCAACCGTGGTTGCGGCTGTCGGCGCGGGCGGCCGCCTTGGCCTCGGTGTTCACCACGTCGCTCGCGGTCAGGTTGAGCCTCGCCCTGTCGTAGGCCGCCGCGCCGTTGCGCTGCGGATTGGAGACGGCGACGCGGTTGTACGAGGCGTTGATCGACCCGGTGTAGGTCCACAGGAATTTCGAGTGCAGGTCCGGGAAGCTCTCGGCCGGCGCGAGCTTGTCGTCCCCGTGCCGCAGGTGCTGGCCGGTCGCGACGTAGCGCACGACGATCGCCGCGATGGTCGGCGGCGACTCGCTCCACGAGGGCTGAAAGTACGTCAGGCGCCCGAGCTTCTTGGGGTCAAAGATCCCGTCGCCTCCCTCGGCCAGGAACTGGTTCGTGGCGATCCGGTAGGTTCGGTCCTTGTTCAGCGGCCGGCCGTTGACCTTGAGCCCGTTGCCCGAGTCCTCGAGGCCCACGGCGACCAGGTCCTCGCCGAGCTTCTTTGCCAAGCCGGCGAGCTCGCTGCCCTTGAGCACGAAGGTCGCCAGGCGGTCTCCGTACGGCAGCGTCGCGTAGACGTCGGCGCTCGTGAGGGTGTCGGTGAGCGGGAAGTACTGCTGGCCGCGGAAAGACTGCGCGTTCGCCAGGGCTATCTCCGAGTCGGTCTCGAAGCGCATCACGTTGAGGACGAAGGTGCGCAGGTCCTGCAGGTCGAACGCCTGCGCGAGCTCGAGCCCAGGGCGAAGGGGCTTTCCCCAGTCCTCGCAGTAGGCGCGCGCGACCTCCTCCAGCATCCGCGCGGTCTCCGGGTGCGCGGGCAGCTCGCTGGTCGGGACGGTCTTCGGGTCGAACCGCACGAGCTGCCAGCGGCCGCCCTCGGCGCGCTTGGCCTCGGCCGAGGCGAGCACGGCGCGCAGGCTGCCCGTGTCGGCGCCCACCAGGAACGTGCGGGTGTGCGGGGCGACTATG
>JBMNNX010000317.1:0-6844 GCA_050942745.1 Myxococcales bacterium | reverse complement strand
CGAGCGCTCTATCGGCCGCGCGAAACCGCGCCGCAAGACATAGTTCGCCCCGCCGCCTATCGACAGGCAGTTCTCGGTGGGAGCGTCACAGGCATGGCCGAGGTGCTGGGCCTTGTGCCGGCAGTAGCACAGCGAGACACCGATCGTTTGGGCCTCGCGAACCAGCGCCGTCGCCCGCTCCCAGTCGAGCACCTCGGGCATCGAGCCGTCGTCGAGGGCCTCTTCGTTCACCAGCGCGCGGCCGACCTGCGTCTCGAAGCCGAAGACCTCGCGCGCGAGCGTCTCGTCGCCGCGGAAGTAGGCCTCCATCGCCTCGGCCAGCCGCTTCTTCGGCAGCCCGTCGTGCGCGCGCATCATCGAGAACTCGAAGAAGCCGATGACCGACGGCGCGAGGAAGTAGGTCGTCTCGCCGGTGCGCGGGTTGATGAGATCGACGACGATGCCGCGGTCGCATAGCGCCTCGAGCCTCGGGAGCAGCTCGGGCGCCCTCAGCCCGGTGCGCGCGGCCACCTTCTCGAGCGTCGCGGGCAGGACGGGGAGCCTCGAAGCCAGCCACGCCTGCTCTGGCGTGCAGAGGATCTCGAGCGTCTCTCGCCAGCCCTCCCACGCGCCGGAATCGGCAGGCTCCGGCGCGCCGGTCGTGGCTGATGCGAGGCGACGAACCCAGGCTCGGTACTCGTCCTTGATGTTGCCGATGTGCCCCATGGCGCGCCCCGCCGGTAGAGAGGAGGGTGGCGAGGGTAGGCCGAGCGGCCCGGCGTCTACCAGCGATCAGGTACGCGCGCCGCGGGCTTCGTCTTCGGGTGGATTCGCACACGGCGCCGGAGCAAGTCGTCGAGTCATCATCACCGTCGAAAGCCACCCCGGACCTGGCTTGAGGCTCACCGCTCTCGCATGCGTGCCCGCCCCCGGATCGATGCTCGATCCACACTCGCTCGCCGCCGCGGACCAATCCCCCTCCTTCACGGCGTGCTGACGGCGCTGTTCGAGCGGAGCTGGAGGAGTGCGCGCCGGCGGACGGCAATCGCCGAGCTGCGCCGCTCGATCCGCGGTCGCCGCGATGCCTGGAAGATGAGGGCCGCTCCCGATGCCCGCGAACCCGACCGAAGCGGTCAGGTCAGGGCGCGGCCTCGGCCTTCGGCCGGTGCAGCATCGCCCAGAGCCCGTAGGCGCCGAGCAACGTGCCTATCGGGAACGAGAGGACCGTCAGCGCCGAGAGGACGATAGCGAGGAAGCGCACGCGAGGATCGCGCTGGCGCAGTCGCCAGCCGGCCCAGGCGTAGATGGCGACCATCAGCGCGGTCGAGATCCAGAAGACCGCCGGGTAGACCATCTCCGAGGCGCCTTCGCCCAGGCCCACGACCAACGCGGCGGCCGCCTGCAGAATCGCCCAGGCGATGAAGAGCAACCCGAGGATGCGTCGATGGTCGCGCACGTTCGCTCCTTCCTGGAATCGATTCTTCACTCCGTACCTTGAAGGTCCGCATGGAGCCGAGGCCCTGCAGGCCCACCTCCAGCGCCGGCCGAGCACGTCCGAACGGCGAGCATCGGTTTGACGGATCAGCCAGCGCGCGTAGGTTGTCTTGCCATGAACGAAGCGCTTCTCTCTGCACACCGGCTCGGGCGCCGATTCGGCGAGCGCTGGATCTGGCGCGGCCTCGACCTCGCGGTCGGCGCCGGGGAACGGCTCGCGGTCACCGGGCCGACCGGCTCAGGCAAGAGCCTGCTGTTGCGGGCGCTCGCCATGCTCGACGCCGCCGACGAAGGCGAGGTGCGCTTCCTCGGCCGGCCGCTCGAGCCGCACGCGGTCCCGGGATTCCGAGCCTGCGTCGTCTACCTCGCGCAGCGCCCGGCGCTCGCCGGCTCGACGGTCGAGGAGGCCCTGCGCGGCGCGTTCGCCTTCTCGGTCCACAAGAATCGGCGCTTCGACCGCGAGCGCGCGCTGCGCCTGCTCGGCGCGCTCGGGCGCGACGAGGGCTTCCTCGCCTCGCCGGCCCAAGGGCTCTCCGGCGGTGAAGCGCAGATCGTCGCGCTGGTCAGGGCGCTGCTGCTCGAGCCGCGCATCCTCCTGCTCGACGAGTTCACCGCCTCGATGGACCGCGACGCGGCCGAGAGGGCCGAACGGTTGGTCCGCGACTGGCTCGAGGGGGAGGAGGGCAGGGCCCTGCTGATCACGAGCCACGATCCGTCGCAGCTCGACAGGCTCGCCACGCGCCGGGCCGACGTGCGAGGTGCCGCGTGAACCCCGGTTACCTGCAGATCTCACTTGGTCAGCTCGCCCTCGCGGCTTGCCTGCTCGCCGTCAACCTCGGCCTCTCGTCCGCGCTCAAGCTCGGCATCGAGCGGCGGCTGCTCGTCGCCGCGGTGCGCATGTCGGTCCAGCTCCTGCTCATCGGCTACGCGCTCGAGTGGATCTTCGCGTTCGACCACCCCGCGCCCGTGCTCGCCGTCGCCCTCGCGATGGCCGCGATGGCCGGCTCGGCGGCGGTCAAGCGCACCTCGCGCCGCTTCGCCGGCATCTACTGGGACAGCCTGGTCTCGGTGCTCGGCGCGGCCTTCCTCGTCAGCGGCCTCGCGTTCGCCGGCATCATCCGCGTCGAGCCCTGGTACGAGCCGCAGTACGTCATCCCCATGCTCGGCATGGTCCTGGGCAACACGCTCAACGGCATCTCGCTCGGGCTTGAGAACTTCATGGAAGGCGTCTCCGAGCGGCGCGGGCTCATCGAGTCGCAGCTCGCGCTCGGCGCGAGCCGCTGGGAGGCCGCGCACCAGGAGATTCGGCGGGCGATGCGCGTGGGGATGATCCCCACCATCAACTCGATGATGGTGATGGGGCTCGTCAGCCTGCCCGGGATGATGACCGGCCAGATCCTCGGCGGCGTGCGGCCCGTGGACGCGGTCCGCTACCAGGTGGTGATCATGTTCATGATCGCCTCGGCGACCGCGCTCGGCATGTTCTGTGTGGTGCTGCTCGCGTTTCGCCGGCTGTTCGACTCGCACCACCGCCTGCGGACCGATCGGCTCGTCGGCGTCTTCGGCTCGAAGTGAGGCGAGCGCGGAAAGCCTCGCCCGCCGGATCAGCGCTCCAGCTTTCGCTCGACTCGCCGCGCGAGCCGCAGGTACGGCCCCTCGCGGAACGCGCGCCGGCAACGCGGGCAGGTCGCAGCCTCGCCGCGATGCTCGAGCTCGACGTCGCACCTCGGGCACAGTCGCAGGGGCGCGAACGAGCCGAGCAGGTGGAGCTCGTCGATGATCTGGAGGAGCTGGCCGAACGCGGTCGCCGCGCCGACGGCGACGCCGTGCGTCGCCCCGCTGTCGCGGATCCGCTCTGGAGCTCTGGTGACGAGGATGCGGCCCTCGCCTGGCTCGCCGCAGACGGCGTCGAAGCCGAGCGCGCGCAGATAGACGGCGAGCCGCTCCAGGCCTGCCTCGACGCTGAAGCGCGTCTGCCGCAGCGGCCGGGCGCGAACCCGCGTGAGCTGGCCGATGTCGAACCGCTCGAAGACGGGAAAGAGGCTGACGCGCTCGCCGTCGCGCAGCGGACGCGACAGGCCGACCGATTCGCCATCGGCGAGCACCAGATCGACGGCGTCCGGCGGCACGCCGAGCTGCTCGAGCGCTTGCGCGACGGTGAGCTCGCCCTCGAAGCGCCATTCGAAACGCACGAAGCGGCGTCGTGGCGGGAGGAAGTCGTTCAGCTCCGCGTAGAAGCGCAGGAACACCGCGGGCATCGCCACCTCAGCTCAGGACCTCTCGAAGCGCGCGTCGGGCGGCGAAGAGGCCGCACATGCCGTGGACCCCACCGCCCGGCGGCGTGGACGACGAGCAGAGATACAGCCCTCTGCACGGCGTTGACCACAGCCTCGTGGTCGGCCGGATGAAGAGCTGGCGCAGGTCCAGGCCCCCGCCGTTCACGTCGCCGCCTATCAGGTTCGGGTCGTGGCGCTCGAGCGCATCCGGGCCCATGACGTGGCGGGCGAGGACGACCTCGCGAAAGCCGGGCGCAAAGCGCTCGATCTGGCCTTCGATGAGCGCGGTGACGTCGCCACGGAACCCGAGAGGCACGTGGCAGTAGGCCCAGGCCGTGTGGCGCCCCGGCGGCGCGCGGGCGGGGTCGAAGAGGCTCGGCTGCGTCACCAGCACGAACGGCGCGTCGCTGACGCGCCCGAGCCAGGGCTCGCGCTCCGAGCGCGCGATCTCGTCGAGGGTTCCGCCGACGTGGACCGTCCCGACGCGGCGGCAGGCCTCGGCGGCCCAGGGAATGGGCTCCGAGAGCGCCCAGTCGAGCTTGAAGGTGCCGGGGCCGTAGCGGTAGCGCGCCAGGCGGCGGCGAAAGCGCGGCGGAAGCTCGCCGCCCGCCAGGCGCAGGAGCTGGCGCGGGGTGACGTCGCAGAGGACTGCGCGCGCCCTCGGCAAGTCCGCGAGGCGCTCGACCTGAAAGCCGGTGACGATCTCGCCGCCCAGGCTGCGGAGACAGGCCGCGAGCGCGTCGGCCAGGCGCTGCGCGCCGCCTCGAGCGAAGGGCCAGCCGACCGCGTGGCCGAGCGCGCCCAGGACGAGCCCGAAAGCAGCGGACGGCATCCTCTCGAGTGGCAGGCCGGAGTGAGCCGAGAGTCCCGCGAAGAGAGCGCGCGCCTCGCGCGTGCGGAAGCAGCGTCGCGCGAGCCGCTCGGCCGGCCAGAGGGCCCGCGCGCCGAAGCGCGCCAGCGACAGCGGCGAGCGCGGCAGCCGGGGCAGGCCGAGGATGTCGTCAAGCAGCGCCTGCCAGCTCTCGAGCAGCGGGAGCATCAACCGCCGATACGCCTTGGAGTCGCGGGCGAGTCGGGCAGCCGTGGCCTCGTGCGAGCGTTCGAGGAGCACTGCGCGCCCGCCCTCGAGCGGATGCGCGAGCGGGATCTCGGGGTGAATCCAGTCGAGCCCGAAGCGCTCGAGCCCGAGCGTGCGGAAGAACGGCGACGCAAGGCCCAGCGGGTGCGAGCTGGAGCAGACGTCGTGGACGAAGCCGGGGAGGGTGAGCTCGGCGCTGCACGCGCCCCCGCCGATCGAAGGCTGGCCCTCGAGCACGAGGACCGAGCGGCCGGCCTGCGCGATGGCGATCGCCGCCGCGAGGCCGTTGGGCCCCGAGCCGACGACGACGGCGTCATAGGCTGCGGGCATGGCTTCCCTCGGCATCCGGGCGCTCTCAGGGAGAAGGTTGGGACGGCTCTCCCCGAGCTGGAGCGGGCGAGCATGCGCGATTGGAGTCCCGAGGCCTGCGGGGCCGGGCGCCTTGCCTGCGCCCCTACCGTCGATGCCACACGCCACGCCGGGGCCCGAGGACGATAAGGCGGCACGCCTCCCCGAATAGGTGGCTTCGGGACGCGATTTCGCAGTCTCGTCGAACGATGCGGAAAATCGCGTCTCGATTTGGGCGGCTAGGCCGTCTGAACCGCGAGATCGCGGCGCGATTTTGCGCCGCGGGCCGACCGAAGCGGGAAATCGCGGCGCGATTTGCCGAGCGGTCCGCCTGATTCCCGAAATCGCGGCGCGATGTCGCGCGCCAAGCCGACCGGACCGGCAAATCGCGCCGCGATATCGCTGGTCGAGCGGCTGGGCCCGGAAATCGCGCGGGATCTCGGCCACGGGCGCCGGGCGCATTGCCATGCGCCCCTACCGACCCCGGGCCTGCGTGGGCGGGCGCATTGCCATGCGCCCCTACCGACCCCGGGCCTGCCGGGCCGCGCGCATTGCCATGCGCCCCTACCGACCCCGGGCCTGCGTGGGCGGGCGCATAGCCATGCGCCCCGACCGACCTCGGGCCTGCGTGGGCGGGCGCATTGCCATGCGCCCCTACCGACCCCGGGCCTGCGTGGGCGGGCGCATTGCCATGCCCCCTACCGACCCCGGGCCTGCGTGGGCGGGCGCATTGCCATGCGCCCCTACCGACCCCGGGCCTGCGCGGCCGGGCGCGTTTGCTACGCGCCCCTACCGCGAGCGTGCTTCCGCGCGCCGAGTTCCCACCAGGGCCCTCGACGCCAGCTCCGGCGCGCCCGAAATCTCGATCGAGGTGCGCGCGCACCGAGGGGAGGGACTATGGCGGGGACGAAGAACAAGACGGTGATCGACCTGTGGCGGCGCTACCAGCGGATGGCGAAGCGGCGCCAGGAGGGCGTGAAGCGCTTCGCACGCTCGGTTGCCGGGCGCTACCTGGCGACCGAAACCGAGCCGCGGCCTCTGTGGCCGTGGTTGGTGGCCGGCGTCGGCACCGGAGTCGGCCTCACGCTCGCCACGACCTTCGGTAGCCGAAAGGCCATGCGCCAGCGACAGGCGAGCGCGCCCGAGGTCTCGCGCACTACCGTCGTCGACGGCATCCTCATGCGCTGGGAGGAGCAGGGCGAGGGCGCGCCGGTCGTGCTCGTCCACGGCATCCCCACCAATCCGCGGCTGTGGCGGTTCGTCTTGCCGCGCCTCACCGGCGTCAAGGCGCTGGCCTGGGAGATGGTCGGGTACGGCTGGTCCATCCCGGCGGGCTTCGGCCGCGACATCTCCCTGCGCGCGCAGTCGGTCTACCTGTACCGCTGGCTGCAGACGATGGGGATTGACCGCGCCATCTTCGTCGGCCACGACCTGGGCGGCGGCGTCGTGCAGCGCTTCGCGGTCGAGCACCCCGAGATGTGCGCGGGGCTGGTGCTCGTCGACTCGGTCGCCTACGACAACTGGCCGGTCGCGCCGATGAAGGCCGCCCGCGCGAGCCGCAACGCCATCGCCAAGATGCCCAACCCGC
The DNA here is from genome assembly GCA_050942745.1 of Myxococcales bacterium. Classification (GTDB taxonomy): domain Bacteria; phylum Myxococcota; class Myxococcia; order Myxococcales; family UBA5297; genus UBA10939. Next base: position 81 of record JBMNNX010000317.1, on the reverse strand, counting down.
TGGTCCGGCCGCTGGTCACCTCGGCGGTCGCCACGCTGGGCCATGACTCGGTCCAGGGCAGGGCCGAGGCCCCGCACCTAT
>JBMNNX010000316.1:0-6889 GCA_050942745.1 Myxococcales bacterium | reverse complement strand
ACGACCGGGGCGCCGGTCGCCACCGCGAGGTGCATCGGCCCGGTGTCGTTGGTGATGACCACGGCGGAGTGGCGGAAGACCGCGGCCAGCGCGCCGAGCCGGGTCGGCGGCGCGAGCACAGCCGCGCCCCCTGAGGCACCGACCACCGCCTGCGCGATCGCCTCTTCGCCCGGTCCCCAGAGGACGAGCGGGACGAGGTCACAGGACGTGCGGAGCCTTCGGGCCAGCGCGCCAAAGGCCTCGGCGGGCCAGCGGTGATCGGCCTTGCGCGCCCCGGGGTTGAGCGCCGCGTAGCGCTTTCCTTCGACGAGCGCCCGGACCTGCTTGACGGCTTGGGCCGCTTCGGGGTCCGACGCGTCGACGGTCGTGTCGAGCTGTTCCCCGTCTGGCTCAAGGCCCAGCGGCCGCAGCAGCTCGAGCTTCGACGGCACCTCGCGCACCACCGTCGGGTCCTTCACCACTCGGTGCGTCAGGAACCGCTCCGACGGCCCGCGCGCGTGTCCGATGCGCACCGGCGCGCCGGCCCAGCGCGTGAGCCAGAGCGAAGTGAAGCTGAAGGCGTGCCAATGGCCTGCCTCGACGACGGCGTCGTAGCGCTCGCGGCGAAGCGCGAGCAGGAAGCGCACGAAGCGCCAAGGTGCCCTGAAAAAGTCGCGCTTCGCGAAGACGACCGTCCGGTCGGCGAGCCCCTCGACGAGCCGCTCCTTTCCGGCGGCGACGAGGAAGTCAACGCGCGCGCCGGGCCGTCCGCGCCTCAGCGCCCGGACGAGCGGCGTGGTGAGCAGCACGTTGCCGACGCGCGTGTCGGTGCGCACGACGAGCAGCTTGCGGATTCGGCTGACGTCGATGGGGGCGGGTGGCTCGGGCGCCGGCCGAAACAAGAGCCTCACCAGCCAGAGCAGCGCTGCGCGCCCCAAGCCCTTCACGCCGCCTCCAACCGCGCCAGGAGCAGGTTGAGCGCCTCCCAGACCCGCTCCACGGTCAGCTTCTCCATGCAGTCGTGGTGTCCGAGCGGGCAGCGCATCGGCCCATGGCGATGGCACGGCTGGCATTCGAGCCCGAGGCGCAAGGCCTGCGCCTGTGGCTCGAGGTTGTGCAGCCCGGGATCGGTCGGTCCAAAGAGGAGGAGCGACGGGACCCCGAGCGCCCGCGAGATGTGCAGCAGCCCCGAGTCGCCGCCGACGACCGCCTTCAAGAGCGAGATAACCCCGACGCTCTCGAGGATGGTGTTGCCCACGAGATCGAGCGCTTGCCCTTCCTTCATCGCCGCCTTGACCGCCTCGGCGATGGGCTTCTCGGCGGGCGCGCCCAGCAGCACCGGGCGCCATCCCCGGCGCAGGCACTCATCTGCGAGCCTCGCGAAGGAGGCGGCGGGCCAGCGCTTCGTCGCCCACTCTGATCCCACGACGAGCCCGACGCACGGGCCTTCGCCGAGCAGCGCGCCAGCCTTGCTCACCTCTTCGGCCGGCGCGACGAGGCGCAGCTCGGACGCACCGTCGATTCCCAGCGCCCGCGCGAGATCGAGGTAGCTCTGCACGTACGGCTCGCGCTCATACTTCGGAACGGCGACCGTATAGGCCCACCTGGTCCAGCGCGCCCTGTGGCCCACCCTGACGCGCGCCCCGCTCACGCGCGCGAGCAGCGCGCTGCGCAGCGAGGGGTGGGGAACCAGGATCAGGTCGGGCTTCTCGAGCTTGGCCGCGACCCGCCGCAAGCCAGAAAGGCCGGAATCCTCGCGGCGCTTGTCGAAGGGGACGACCGCGTCAACGCCCGGGATGCAGGCGGCCAGGGGAGCGGCCTTCGGCGTGGTGACGAACATGAGCCGGGCGCGGGGCCAGGCGACCTTGAGGGCCCGAGCGAGCGGCGAGACGAAGACGACATCGCCGAGAAAGGCGGTCTGCACGACGGCGATGCGCGAGGGCGCGAATTCGAGCTCCACCGGCCGCTCCTACTCGCCCAGCGGCCGCGCCTCGTCGATCAGCATCACCGGGACGTCACCCTCGATCCGGTACGCGAGCCGACAAGCCTTGCAATGGATCTCCCCACGGTCCTCCAGGAACTCGAGGCCACCCTTGCACTTTGGGCACGCGAGGATCTCCTTTAGCTCGTTGCTCAGGCCCATTGCGGCTCCCGTGGCGCGAAAGGGGCGGATGATGGAGCAGCGCAAGGGGACTTTCAAGTGCCCGAAGCTGTCGCTTTTCTGCCTGAGCACCGAAGGCGCGAGGGCCGCCTCGGCGGGCCGAATCCGCCGCCGGTCGCCGCCGCGCCCGCGGGCGGCTATGGCATCGGGACCGCGGTGAGGATGGCCTTGAGATCGTCGTCGGTGAAGTAGATGCCCGCCCCGAGGAAGAAGTCCCGACCACTGACCACCCGCCGCATGCCGCTGTCGCGCCCCTCGGCGCTGAGGATGTCGCGGTCGAGCACCGGCCGGTTGAACGTGTCGTCAATCCCCACGGTGAAGAAGATGTGCCCGAGCAGCGAGTAGTTCGCGTAGGCCCTCAGGCGCGGATAGTCCTTGTTCTGCGCGCCGAACTCGAAGAGGTCGACGTTCAGCGACAGCGAGTCGTCCAGGAAGTGGAGGTTGGCCCCGACGCCGCCGGTGGACTCGATGATGCCAAAGCGCAGCGTCGCGAAGTAGTAGCGCTTGGCGAACTGGGCGCTGAACTTGAGGGCCCGCTTGGTCACTATCTGCGTCTGGAGCTCGCGCTGATCGGGGTCGGGCGGCAGCCGCTGGATGACCGTCTCCTCCGAGACTCCCCGCGGGTCGTCCACGATCTCGAACAGGTAGTACTTGTCGGGCTTGGGGATGAGCCTCAGCCGCAGGAAGTTCTTCGAGCCGCCCTGGTTGAAGTGGTACTCGCTGCGCAGCGTCACCTCGGTCAGCACGCCGACGACCCGGTCGATGAAGTCGGTCGCGTCGGCGACGGTCGCCTTGAGGTCCTCGCCGAGCTCCTTCTCGTTGATGAGCTGGCCGAGCGTGCCCTCGCCGCGGTCGATCTTCCCGGCGATGCTCTCGACGTTGGCGAGGGCGGTGTCGAGCCTCGCGAGCGTCTGCTTGAGGCTCGCCACCGAGTCCTTCAGCTCGCCCTCGCCCGAGCCGAGCACCTGCTTGACCGTGGCGAGCACGTCGCGCACGTCCTCGGTCGCGCCCCGAATGTTGCGGACTATCTGCGTGTAGTCGCCCTCCTGGCTCGCCGCCAGGTCGCGCACGTCGGCGCTCAGCTTCTCGACGTTCTCGAGCACCGCGGTCAGCTTCTCGCCCGCGCCGTTGATCGTCCGGTCCATCGTCTCGGAGAGCGTGACCAGGTTCTCCATGATCGTCTGCAGGTTGCCGGCGCCCTTCTCGCCGCCGAGCACCTCGCGCAGCGAAGTGGTCACGTCCTGGATGTCGGCCGCTATCCGGTTGAGCCGCTCGAAGGTCTGGTCCATCCCGGTGCGGTCCATCACGTTGACGATCTCGCCGCCGTCGGGCATCGGCTCGGCCTCCTGCGAACCGGGGACGAGGTCGAGCAGGTAGTCGCCGAGCATCGACTCGGAGCGCTTGAAGAGCGCGGCGTCCTTCTTGATGGGCACCTTGCGGTCGATGCGCATCGCCACGCGAGCCCGGGTCCCCTCGAGCCTTATCTCGGTGATCTCGCCGACGGGAATGCCGGCGGTCTGCACGCGGCTCTTGAGGCCAAGCCCCGAGGCGTCGCTGAAGTAGGCGTGGACGGCTATCGACTCGTCCTTCTCGAGCCCGGGCTTCTTGACGAAGGTGAGGAAGATGAAGCAGGCCGCACCCGCGAAGAGCACGAGAAGGCCGACTCTGAAAGGCGTGACGAGCTTTTTCACCGTCCCCTAGCCTTCGCTTTCCTGCTGGCGAACGGCCCCAAGTCTAGTCGCAGCCCTGCAGGTGACAAACTCCCTCGCCGCTCGCGCGCGAGCCGCCCGCGCGCACCTCGAGCCTCTCGCCGGCGCTCCTCTCCGGGTTGTCGCGACCGCGCCGCCTCGGCCCTGCCGGTTCCTGGCAGCCCCTCGATCACGCCCTCCCCTTCTCGAGCCAGGTCGACAAGAAGCGCACGACCGCCGGGTGCGCGCTCGCGCGCAGCTCGGCCGGTGGCCCCTCCGCGCAGATGCGCCCCTCGTGCAGGAAGGCTATCCGGTCGGCGATGTGCATCGCCGATCCGACGTCGTGGCTGATGACCACGCTCGTCACGCCGAGCTTCTTCTTCGCCTCGAGGATCATCTCGTCAACGTAGTCGGTCGTTATCGGGTCGAGGCCGGTCGTCGGCTCGTCGTAGAGGACGATCTTCGGCTCCAGGGCTATCGCGCGGGCCAGGCCCACGCGCTTGCGCATCCCGCCCGACAGCTCGGCCGGGTACTTGTCGTCGACGTCGCGCAGGCCGACGAGGTCGAGCTTCTCGTGGACGACCCGCGCGATCTGCGCCTCCGAGGCCTTGGTGTGCTCGCGCAGCGGGAAGGCGACGTTCTCGAAGACCGTCATGCTGTCGAAGAGCGCGGCCGCCTGGAAGACCATCCCGAACTTGCGGCGCACCTTGTCGAGCGCGCGGTCGTCGAACGCGGCGATGTTCTCGCCCTCGACCCACACCTCGCCAAAGTCCGGCCGCAGCAGGCCGATGATGTGCTTCATCAAGACCGTCTTGCCCGAGCCCGAGCCGCCGAGGATGACCGTGGTCGAGCCTTCGGGGACGGCGAGGTCCACGCCGACGAGCACGCGGTGGTCGCCGAAGCTCTTGTGGAGGCCGCGGATGGCGATCATCGGCTCGCTGGCGCGCTCGTTGGCCAAACCGCTCCTCCCTCAGGCTCCGATGAGCACCAGGCCCATCAGATAGTCGAAGAAGAAGATGGAGACCGCGGTCATCACCATCGCCTCGGTCGTCGCCCGGCCCACGCCCTTGGCGCCGCCGGCGGCGTTGAAGCCCTTGTAGCTGGCGATGAGGGCGATGATGAGCCCGAAGACCGCGCTCTTGACGAGCCCCTCGAACACGTCGCGCGGGCTGACGAACTGCTGCGTCTTGGCGAGCAAGGTCCCCAGCGAGAGGTTCTCGACGTGCACGGCGACGAAGTAGGTGCCGAAGATCCCCGCCGCGTCGAAGACCATGCAGAGCACCGGCGTCATCAGCAGGCCGGCGACGACCCTGGGGAAGACCAGGTACTTGACCGGATCGACCGCGAGGGTGATGAGCGCGTCGATCTGCTCGGTCACCCGCATCGTGCCCAGCTCGGTGCACATCGCCGAGCCGGCCCGCATGGTGACCATCAGCGCGGTGAAGACCGGCGCGAGCTCGCGGGTGAGCGCGATGATCACCGTCGGCCCGACCAGGCTCTCCGCGCTGAACAGCGAGAAGGCGTAGACCGACTGCTTGGCGAAGACCATCCCGGTGAAGAGCCCGGTGAGCGCGACGAGCATCGCCGAGCCGACTCCGAGAAAGTCCATCTGCGCGAAGACGAGGCCAAGGCGCCAGGGCGGGCGCGCGGCGCCGACGGCGAGCCGGGCAGCCATGCTCGTGATCCCGCCCACGTCTTCGACGAGCCGGATGACGCTGGCGCCCACCGCCTCGACGAGCGCGCGCGCCACGCCGGGCTCGGTCTTGCGGGCCTGCGCCCCCACGTTCGTCGTCGGCTCGATGGCCATGACCCCGCCTGCTCTCGCGCCCTCTACGACCGGCGCGCAGGGGGCGCGCCTCGGGACGATCCTTCGGCGCCGGGACAATCACGAGCCTCGCGCTCGCCTGCCGGTCGAGCCGGCCGCTCGTACGGAAGCCCGCAGCACGAGCGAGCGAGCAGGACTGTGATCGTTGCGTCGAGTCTCATGGCGCCTTCCAAGCTCCAGCGGCAGGTTGCCCGCTGGCCACGGCCAATGCAAGACCGGCCCCTTCCGCCCGCACCGGTGCCGAAGAGCAGGCCGATTCGCGCTCCCGACAGCCCGCTCGCCCGGACCTCCGCCGTCCTGCCAACCGGCCCCAATTCCCCACTTTCACCGCCTGGGGCGCTGAGATAGGTTGCGCGCCCCTTTTCGAACTCATCTCCGGAGGCTCCATGGCGGACATCAAGGTGGGGGGCGAGGTCGACGCGTATTGCACCCGCTGCAAGCTGCTGCTGGCACACACCGTGGTCGCTATCTGGGCGAGCCAGATCAAGCGCGTGCGCTGCAACACTTGCATGGGCGAGCACGCGTATCGTCCGGCCGAGCCGGGCGGTCCGACGCCGAAGGCCCTCAAGGCGCCAAAGGCGGCCCGGGCGCTCACACCTCGGGCGGCCGCCGCCGAACGGGTCAGCGCATCCACCTACGAAACGATGCTCGCGGGCAGGGATCGCGCCTCCGCGCGCCGCTACTCGCCGCGCGAGCAGTTCGCGCCCAACGAGCTGGTCGAGCACCCGAGCTTCGGCCTTGGGGTGGTGGCGGCCGCGCGCGGGCTCGACAAGATCGACGTCGCCTTTCCCGCCGGCGTGAAGACCTTGCTGCACAACAAGGCGACTTCTCCGGCCCCGCTCGCCAAGCCTCCCGCCCCCAAGGCCCCGGACGTCGAGCTGCCGGGAATGCGCGAAGAGAACCCGACCGCGGAGACCTCCGACGAGTAAGCGCTCGGGCCCCGCGGGCCGCGCGTCGATCCGAGTAGCGCTCCGCACGTCCAGTTCGGGCGCAGCCAGCGCCGAGGGTTGTCGCCAAGTTTGCCTCGGCGCCGGGCGCTGAGAGCCCGAGTGCCCGGCGACGGGACGAGCTGCGCCGCCCCAATCCGCGAGGGCGGCGGCCCCGGCGCGCGCCGGGCCGTGCCAGGAGTGACGGGGGGATGGCCGGAATGGCAAGGGCCTGGTCGGCAAACAGTCCGATCGTGCGCTACCTCGCCGCCCTCCTGGCCGCCCTCGCCACCCGGGCCATGGTCGTGGG
>JBMNNX010000315.1:0-6910 GCA_050942745.1 Myxococcales bacterium | reverse complement strand
CGCGGAATTGGCACGGGCCGCCGCGGCGAGGGTAGGGGCGCATGGCAATGCGCCCGTCGCGGAATTGGCACGGGCCGCCGCGGCGAGGGTAGGGGCGCATGGCAATGCGCCCGTCCGCGCAGACCCCCGTCGCACGATCTTCGGGTGCCGGCGCCGCGCGCGTGGCATCGGTTGGTAGGGGCGCATGGCAATGCGCCCAGGAACGCCACGCCAAGAGGTCAACGACTTGCCGACGCGTAGTACCTGTCCTGAACCCACTCGACGGGGTTGTTCTCGATGTAATGGCGGAACCGATCGATCTCCCTCTCCCCTCGCACGACGCGTTCGAAAAAGCCGCGTTGCCAGACGACGAAGTCGGGGCGGCCCAGAAGCATCCTGATGCCGCGGCAGGTTGCGCCTTTGAATCCCGAAACGAAGGAGGACACGCTCTGCGGTTGGCGATCGTGACCTGCTCGAGCGGGGGCTGGCGACGGATTTGTGAAGGCGAACAGGCCGTGGAAGTGGTTGGGCATGATGACGTACGCGTCGAGAGCGAGCTCCGGCCTTATCTCCGAAGATCGAAGCCACTCGCGCTCGACTATTCGTCCCGCCTCGTTGAGAACCATGCGACCGCCGTCGATTACGCCGAGGATGCATCGGCGCTGCGCGGTGCATACCGTGACGAAGTAAACGCCGGCGCTCGAGTAGTTGTAGCCCTTCAACCGAATGGACTTGCGGGTCGGATAACGGCTTTTCGCGCGCATGGTCCCCTCCTTGGCCCGACATCGTAGCGAAAGGGGCTGACATGGCTGGGACCTCCGCGGGGCTCAGGATCACGCGGAGGTCCGATGTTGCATGTGCTGGGGCTGGCGACGGGCGCATTGCCATGCGCCCCTACCTACGCCGTGTTGAAACCGGTGACGGGCGCATTGCCATGCGCCCCTACCTACGCCGTGCCGAAGCCGGCGACGGGCGCATTGCCATGCGCCCCTACCTACGCCGTGCCGAAACCGGCGACGGGCGCATTGCCATGCGCCCCTACCGGTCGGTCGCCTGGCGCACCGAGAGCTCCTGCGGCATGAACCCTTCGGCCTTCGCCCGCTCGAGCAGCGTCTTCGGGTCGGCGTCGAGCGCAGAGAACTCCATCGGATAGAGCGCGACGACGTTGGCGTCGCCGATGGCGAGGGTCGAGCCGTTCGGCGAGATGGCCACGGCCACGACCTCGAGGGTCGAGCTGATCATCAGGAGCTGCTCGCCTGTGGCCGTGTCCCAGATCCGCGCGGTCCGGTCGTCGCTGCCGCTGGCGAGCAGGCGGCCATTCGGCGACACCTGCGCGGAGTCAACCCACTGCCGGTGGCCGATGAAGCGCCGCACCAGCGCCCCGCTCGCCGCGTCCCAGAGGATGATCTGCCCGTCCTTGCCGGTGCTGATGATCTGGCGGCCATCAGGGCTCCACCCCACGTCCCAGGCCCAGTCGGTGTGGCCGGAGAGCACCTTGAGCAGCTTGCGCGTGCGGAGGTCCCAGATCAGCACCTCGCTGTCCATGCCGGCCGAGGCGAGCCGGGTGCCGTCGGGCGAGAAGGCGACGTCGTTGACCGGCGACTTGTGCCCGCGCAGCTCGCCGAGGCGCTTGCCGCTCGCCGCGTCCCACAGGCGCACCGCGTTGTCGGTGCCCGCGGTGGCGATGAGCTTGCCGTCGGCCGAGAAGTCAACGCCCTGCAGCTCGGCGTCGCCGGCCTGGATGGTCAGCAGCAGCGCGCCCTTGCGCACGTCCCACAGGCGCACCGTGCGGTCCTTCGAGATGGTCGCGAGCCGCGTGCTGTCGGGGCTGAAGGCGAGGCGGTCGACACGCGAGGCGTGGCCCTTGAGCGTGAAGAGCAGGCGGCGCCTTGCGACGTCCCAGATCTTGACGGTCTTGTCCCAGCTCCCCGAGGCAAGCAGCGAGCCGTCGGGCGAGAAGGCGAGCCCGTAGATGAGGTCGGTGTGCCCGGCCAGGGTGGCCAGGCCGCTCTCCTTGCGCAGCCTCCAGACTTTGAGCGTGCGGTCGTAGCTGGCGGTCGCAAAGGCGTCGCCGGCCGGGTTGAAGGTGACGCCGGTGACGAAGTCGTCGTGGTTCTCGAGCGTGACGAGCGGCTTGCCGACCTTGGCGCCCCACAGCCGCACCTGCGTGTCCCAGCTCCCGGTCAGCAGGATCTCGCCGTCGGGCGACCAGGCGACGTCGACGACGCCGTTGTGGTGCCCCTCGAACACCCGCACCGGGTCGCCGGCGGCGGTCTCGAAGAGCCGCACGGCCTGCTCGTTCTTGCAGGCCGCGGCGATCTTGCTGCCGTCGGGGGCGAAGGCTATCGACTCGACGGCGCTGGCAAAGCGCGCGACCACCGAGCGCTGCTTGCCGCTCGCCACGTCCCATAGCCGCACGGTCTTGTCCGCGCCCGCCGAGGCGAGGAGCAGGCCGTCGGGCGAGAAGGCGATGTCGTCGACCTCGGCGGCGTGGCCGCGCAGCACGGTCTGCTGCCTGCCGCTGGCGACGTCCCAGAGGATGATCGCGCCGTCCCAGCCGCAAGAGGCGAGCAGCTTGCCGTCGGGCGAGAAGGCGACCGCGCGCACTGGCTTGGTGTGGCCGCGCAAGACGAAGCGCCGCTCGCCGGTGGCGGTGTTCCAGAGGATGACCCGCTGGTCGTTGGAGGCCGAGGCGAGCAGCTTGCCGTCCGGCGAGTAGGCCACCGCCTCGACGCGCCCCTCGTGGCCTTTGAGCAGCGCCTCGAGCTTGCGGGTCTCGAGGTTCCAGACCCGCACCTTGTTGTCCCAGCTCCCGACGGCGACGTGCTCGCCGTTCGGCGAGAACGCGGGGCGGGTGAGCACCTCGTCGGCGGTGAAGGTGTGCAGCAGGTCGGTCAGGCGGTGCAGCTCGGTCTGATAGATCGTCGAGGCGGCCCGCACGCGCAGGGCCCGGCCCTCCGGGGTCGAGGCCGCGAACTCCTCGGTGTAGAAGGGGCTGCGCGGGTGCACCGGGTTGTGCAGCAGCGACTGCGCGGCATAGCCGGCGGCCGACAGCAGGCAGAAGTCCTCCTTGAGCCGGTCGGCCTTCTCCACGTAGGCGGCGGCGAGGTGGTAGTTGGCGGCCAGCCGTTCGCGGTGCTCCTGCTCGCGGGCGACCTCCATCTCCTGGCGCGCGGCGCGCTCGCGGGTGAGCGAGACGGTGACGGCGACGAGCGCGCCGATGATCACCGCGAGCACCAGGCCGGCGACGGCCATCGCGCGCTTGTGCTGGCGGGCGAAGCGGTGGAACAGCTCCCACGAGCTGTAGTGGTAGGCCGAGACCCGGCCGCCGGTCATGTACGACTCGATCTCGTCGGCGAGGTCTTTGGCGCTTTGGTAGCGCTTGGACTTCTCGCGCTGCAGCGCCTTCTCGGCGACCGCAGCGAGCTCGGGCGGGGCCTCGGGGCAGACCTTTTTGACCGGCTTGACCACGCCGCGGCTCGCGTTCATCAGCACGATGGCCTCGGTCTTGCCGGTGTGGGGAGGCTGGCCGGTCAGGAGCTGGTAGAGCAGGGCGCCCAGGCCGTAGACGTCGGAGCGCTCGTCGATCTCCTCGATCTTCCCGAGCGCCTGCTCGGGGCTCATGTAGCCGGGGGTCCCGATGGCCGAGCCGGCCATCGTCTCGGCGAGCGCGTCCTCGCGCAGCAGCCGCGCCTCGCTCTCGATGTCGATCCCGCGGATCTCCTGCTTGCCGCTGACCTTGGCGATTCCCCAGTCGAGCAGGACCGTCTCGCCGAACTCGCCGACCATGGCGTTGGCCGGCTTGATGTCACGGTGGATGACCCCGCGGCTGTGGGCGTAGGCGATGGCGCTGCAGATGTCGAGGAAGGGCCTCAGCAGGCGCAGCCGCTCGCGCAGCGTCTTGCAGGCCGCCAGGCGCTGGGAGAGCGTCACCCCGCGCACGAAGCGCATCGTGTAGTAGAGCGCCCCGTCCTTGCGGCGCCCCAGGTCGTAGACCGGCACGATGTTCGGGTGCTCGAGCTGGCCGGTGACGCGAGCCTCGCGCAGCAGGCGCTGCATCTCGACGCTGGTCATCGACGCGCCGGGCCGGCCGGTGCGCGCGGTGCCAGTCTCGTCGAGGGCGACCTCCTTGAGGGCGACCTCGCGGCCGATGTGCTCGTCGTAGGCGAGCAGGATACGCGCCTGGCCGCCGCTGGCGTGCAGGTGGCGGATGACGTAGCGGCCGGAGTGCTCGATGGCCAGCGTGTCGGCGCCCGACTCCTGCTCGGCGGGTGCGGGCTCGGAAGGCGCGACGGGCAGGGGGCGCGCGGTGCGCATCTTTAGCGTCGAGGTCCCGCTCAGCCGGCCGGGCTTGGTCGAGGGCTCGGAGTCGATCATCGTCGCGTGCTCGACGCCGACGCCGGCGCGCTGCTCGAGCAGCGCGCGCTCGCTGGCGCTGATCACGCCTTGGCGCTCGAGCCACTCGGCCGGATCTTCGGCCAGGCCCTTGCTGCAAGCCTTGAGCGCCTCAGCGATCTGCTCGGTCGTCGCCAGGCGAAGCTGTACGGCCAGCTCGGCAAGCTGCTTGAGCTTGTTGGTCGTTTGCGTGCCCACGGCGCTCGTTCCTCCGGCCGGCCCCGCCCCGGTGAGAGCCCGGCCGGCCTCGGCGTTCTCGAGCGATGCGCCGCGGGGTCCCGGGGCCAGCCTGATTCTCCAGGAAGATACCTGCAACCTGAAGGCACCGACAGTTACTCGACATTCGGCGCGACGGCCAGCGCGATGTCCGGGGTGCGCGCGGCTGCCGGGGGCGTGGGCGGCGCAACGCCGGGCGGGCGCCGGCGGGCCGGGAGCGCGCTTTTCGAAGCCTTCGGCGGGCTTCAGACGCCGCCGATGTCGATGGTGCGCTGGCCTTTGGCGAGCAGCTTTATCGGCTGGCGACCCATCACCGCGATGAAGGCGCGCAGCAGCTCCGGGTCGAAGCGCCAGCGCTCGTTGTTCCACATCAGCTCGAGGGCGATCTCGGGGCCGTAGGCCTGGTGATCGGCCGCGTTGCTGGTGAGCATGTCGTAGTAGGAGGCGATGGCGAGGATGCGCGAGAAGTAGAGGGGATCGCCCCTGGGCATCACCATCCGGATGCCGCCACGGGCGTCGCGGATCGGCTCGCCGTAGGGCTGGTTCATTTGGATAGCCGACAGGGCGCGCAGGTACTGCAGCTTGCCGGCGTTCGGCTCTGCGAGCGCCTGCTGGGCGGCCTCGTGGAAGAGCTGGACGCGCGTCCCCTGGATCAGCGGGGGCAGCTTCTGCGGCTGCAGGCACAGCCGGTACTCCGGGGGTAGCCTGACGAGGACCGCCTCGTTGAAGAGGGCCGACAGCCCGAGCGCCTTGAGCTGGTGCTTGGACAGGCCGAGCTCGCCCCCGAAGACGATGGCGAGCAGGCAGGTGTTGACCAGGTGGTAGCTGAGGTTCTGGTCGCCCTCGCCGTTGCCGGTCATGCCCAGGAACTGGTTCGGGAACTCGAAAGTGATCTCGATGAGGTCCTGGACCAGGCGCGCCGCCTTGCCCGGCGTCGTGGGCTTGCCCTCGCGCATGCGCTTGAGGTGGTCGTCCATAAAGAAGATGGCGCGCGCGTAGAGCGTGAGCGCGTACTTCTTGCGGTCGACTTTGCCCTCGTCGTCCTGCTTGTCGAGCTTCTCCTTGAGCTTCCCCCAGCGCGTCAGGCGCATGGCGGTCAGCTTGTGACCGTCGACGCCGTCCTCGTCGACCTCCTGAGTCTGGTCCTTCGAGAAGATCCAGATGAAGTCGCGCAGCTCGCTGATGGTGGTCGGTCGCTGCAGGTTGAAGCCGCCGACCTGGCGCGCCTCCATCTCGGCCGCGAGCTGCCTGAGGTTTTCGAGCGTCGCCTGATCGACGCGGACGAGCTGCCCGTTGAGGTAGAAGGAGCCGTTGACGACGGCCAGATCGAGCTTGCCTTCCTTGGCGACGATGAGATTGGCGGTCTCGAGCAGCGCGTTGAGCGGGCGGTGGAAGACCGCGTTCTCCGGGTCGTACAGCTTCACCGATCGCACCAGCATGTAGAGGCCAGAGAGGAGCTGGCGGCCAAGTGCCTGCAGCTTGGCGTCTACGCGCGACTCCGGGGCGTCCATCGAGGTTTCGTCGCTCATCGCTTCTGGCCTCCCTCGCGGTCGGCGAGCGGGTCGAGCTCGGGGGCGTTCGCGCCAGCGGCCGGCGGCGGCGAGGGCGCGTGGGCAGCCGGGACACCGGCGGGGCTTGGCGCGCGGGCAGTCGGCCCGGCAACTTGAGGCCCCGCGGACGTCGGCGCGGCGGCGGGAACCGCGGGCTGGGCGATCTGCGGCGCGGCCGGCATCGGTTTTGGTGAAGCCGCCGCCGCGATTGCGGGAACCGCGGGCTGGGCGATCTGTGGCGCAGTCGGCGTCGGCCGTGGCGAGGCCGCCGGCGCGGCAGGGGGAACAGTGGGCTGAGCGATCTGCGGTGTGGCCGCCATCGGCCGTGGCGAGGCCGCCGGCGCGGCGGCGGGACCTGCGGGCTGGGCGAGCTGTGGCGCGGCCGACATCGGCTGTGGTGAAGCCGCAGGCGGGGCGGCGGGAACGGCGGGCTGGGCGAGCTGCGGCGCGGCCGGCATCGGCCGTGGCGAGGCCGCCGGCGCGGCGGCGGAACCTGCGGTCTGGGCGCGCTGCGGCGCGGCCGGCATCGGCCGTAGCGAGGCCGCCGGTGCGGCGGCGGGACCTGCGGGCTGGGCGAGCTGCGGCGCGGCCGACATCGGCTGTGGTGAAGCCGCAGGCGCGGCGGCGGGAACGGCGGGCTGGGCGAGCTGCGGCGCGGCCGGCATCGGCCGTGGCGAGGCCGCCGGCGCGGCGGCGGAACCTGCGGTCTGGGCGAGCTGCGACGCGGCCGACATCGGCTGTGGTGAAGCCGCCGGCGCGGCAGCGGGAAC
>JBMNNX010000314.1:0-6922 GCA_050942745.1 Myxococcales bacterium | reverse complement strand
CGAAGAGAGGCACCGAGGTGGCGGCGCTCTTCTACAGCCTGGTCGAGACGGCCAAGCTCTCGGGCGTCAACCCGCGCGACTACCTGCGCACCGCGGTCGATGCCGCTCTGCGTGGCGACGCGCCGCCTGCCCCACGAGCTCGCCGCCTCGGCAGCCAGCCAATAGGCTCGAGCGCTCGCGCAGTCTCCTCCCAGCGTTTCAGGCTTCGCACGACTCTCTAAGTCCGTCACGACGGGGACGGGCGAGGACTTACGACCAAGCGTCGCGACCACTTGCTCGCAGAGCCCGGCCGGACGCCCCCAGAGCGCATGTTCGCCTGCCAGCGGAGCCCGGGCTCGAGCAGCACCGACAGCGCCTACCCGAGACTACCCCCTCCGAACGGCTGCAGTTCATTGATCTTGCCGTTCTTGCGCCCCCTATGCCTTCGCCTGTCGGCGCATCGGCATCGACCTGGTGCGCCCGCCAGCGAGCACCGGAGTTCCTCTCCCGAGAGGAAACAGCGATCGGCCGACAGGAAGCGCGGGCCTCTACTCTTCGCCCTCATCGTCGGCGTGCGACCGAGGAGACGCGAGCCCTTGTTTCGCGAGCCGGTAGCGCATCGACCGGAAGGTCAACCCCAGCAACTTGGCGGCCTCCTTCTTCACCCCACCTGCCTGAACCAGCGCCATCTGGAGGAACTTGCGCTCAACAGCGTCAAGGTAGGCTTGAAGATCGATCCCGCCGGGCGGCAGCGTGACGTTGCCTTCGGGGACCGGTTGCACGCCCCTTACCTGCGGAGGCAGCACTTCAGGCTGAATGATTGGTCCTTCCGTGAGCGTAACGGCCCGCTCGATCGCGTTCTCCAGCTCCCGCACGTTGCCTGGCCAATCATAGGATTGCAGGTAGGTGGAGGCCTCCTTCGACAAGGACAACTGGTCGAGCCCATTTTCCGCCGCGAGCATCGACATGAAATGGGCAGCGAGCGACAGGATATCTTCGCGACGCTCCCTCAGAGGCGGGACAAATACCTGGATCACGTTCAGCCGATAATAGAGGTCCTCGCGGAACCGCCCTTCCTTGACCTCCTCGGCAAGATCGCGGTTGGTCGCCGCGATGATTCGCGCGTCGACCTCGATGTCTCGGTTGCCGCCGACCGGCTTGACGCGTCTGTCCTGAATGGCACGAAGCAGCTTCACCTGCGCCGGCAGGGGCAGCTCGCCGACCTCATCGAGGAAGATCGTCCCCCCGGCGGCGGCCTTGAACAGACCAGGTCGGTCGGTTGTCGCCCCGGTAAAGGCCCCGCGCACGTGACCAAACAGCTCGCTTTCGACCAGGCCCTCGGGAATGGCGCCACAATTGATCGGCACAAACCGGCCCGTCGCGCGCGGCCCCTTGGAGTGGATCGCCCTCGCGACGAGCTCCTTGCCCACGCCCGATTCGCCGACCACGAGGACCGTCGTCCGGCTCACCGCCACCTTCTCGATCAGCGAGTAGACCTCTTTCATCGCCGCGCTCTCGCCGACCATTCCCGCCACGCGCCCGCGGGCCGAAAGCTGTATCCTCAGACTCTCGTTTTCGCGCTGGAGCTCATGCTTTTCGAGCGCCTTCTGAATGATGAGCCCGAGCTCCTCGTTCTTGAAGGGCTTGGTGACATAGTCGTAGGCGCCCAGCTTCATCGCCTCGATGGCGTTTTCCATCGTGGCAAACGCGGTAATCATGACGACTTCCGTGTCCGGCTGGGCCGCCTTGAAAGCCCTCAGGACTTCGATGCCGCTCTCCTTTCCGATTCGCAGGTCGGTGAGGACGAGATCAAACTCCCGGCTCTCCGCCAGCCTCAACGCAGAGCCGCAGTCGGCGACCGTGGTGGCGACGTGCCCCATCTTGCGCAGGAGTATCTCCAGGTACTCGCGCATCGATCGCTCGTCGTCGACTACCAATACCTTCGCCATCTCTAAGAAACCTCTCGCTTCTACGCCGCCCGCTGCGTGCCAATTCCTGCTGGAAGCCTGATGGTGAACTTCGTCCCCTCTCCCCGCCTGCTTTCGACGGCGATGGAGCCGGAGTGCGCTTGGATGATGCTGTGGACCGTCGCGAGCCCGAGGCCAGTGCCGCGCTCCTTGGTTGTGAAGAACGGGTCGAATACGCGCGGGAGATCCTCGCTGGAGATCCCTTCTCCTGAGTCCTCGACCGACAGCACGATGTCTCCCTTCTCCGCGCGCGTCGCCTCCACCGTTATCCGCCCGGCCTCTGGTATGGCTTCCGCCGCATTGGTCAGCAGGTTCCAAAGAACCTGCCCAAGCTGGCCGGCATCCCCGTGCATGGTCAGCGGGCGTTCGACTCGCTCCTCGAGCGTGACATGCCTCTTCGTCGGATCGTTGCGAAAAAGCTCTAACGCGGATCCGACGACGTCCGCGAGGTCCACATCGCAGGCCTGTAGAGGGGCCGGGCGAGCGAACCGCAGAAAGTCGGTCACCAGCCCGTCGAGACGATCGGCCTCGCGAAGCACGATACCCATCAGGCGGCGGTCGTCCTCATCGAAGACCGAGTTCTCGGCAAGCAGCTGAATGCTGCCGGTCATCGAAGCAAGCGGGTTGCGAAGCTCGTGCGCCAGCCCGGCGGCCATCGCTCCAACCGCCGCGAGGCGCTCGGAGCGCCGCATCGCCTCCTCCATGGCCCTGATGCTGGTCAAATCCTCGAACGACACCACCCAACCGTGGTTTCTCGTCTCGCGGTCTACCAGCGGCGCAAGCGTAATCGCGAGCCTTCGCTGCTCGCCCGCGGGCGTCGCGTGCTCTACTTCGAATCGCTCGACCGGGACATCGCTCTGCAGCCTGCCGGCCAACGCGGAAAAGTGCTTCTCGAGCGGCTCGCCGACCGCCGCCCTGGATCTGAGCCCTCCGAGCCGCTCCGCGGCCGGATTCAAGTAGGTAATTCTTCCGAACCGGTCGGTCGTCACGATTCCGCTGGCGACCGAACGGACAATGCTTTCGTGGAGAATTTCCAGCGCGAGGTAATCGTGCTCGCGCAACGTGAGTCGCTCGCGCGTGGAGCGGACCTGTTCGGCGAGGTAGCTGGCGAGCGCGGCTGCAAGAAAGATCGCGCTGATATGTGCCAGCAAAACGAACGCGAGTCTCGCCGGCGGCATCGACGCCGGCACCAGCGACGGACTCGGGGGCGGTAGAAGCTTGGCGTTCAACCCCACCGTGACGACCGCGAGTAGGATGCTCGAGAGCACCGCCGCGACGATCGCCCCGCGGCGGTACAGCACGACCGCCGCACTCACGACGGTCAGCGGGAACATGAAGGCGACGATGCTCTCCGCGCCGCCCGTCAGGTACACGAGGCAGGCGGCGATGAGCACATCCCCGCTGATTTGTATGAACGCAAATCGGTCCTTGACGCGCTTCGTCTTGCGAAGGACGAACAGGTAGCCGAGCGAGGCGGCGTATGTAGCGAGGATCAGGCCGTAGAGCACCTGCTCGACGCGTCCGAGGTCCTCGGCGTCCGACCTCAGGACGACCGCCGCGGCGGCGGCGAGCAGCACCGTTACGACGGCAATGCGAAGTAGAGTCAGCCAGACGAGCCTGCGATAGAGGCTCTCCCCTTCGACGCTTCTATCTGTTTCGACCGACAAGAGCTTTCTTGGACCCTATTGGATCGCGCCGGCGATGCTGAAGATGGGCAGGTACATCGCGATCAGCATTCCACCGACGCCGCCGCCGAGAAAGACCATGATGAACGGCTCGATCATCGAGGTGAGCGCTTCGATGGCGACCTCGGCCTCGTCGTCATAGAAATCGGCGATCTTGTTCAACATCTGGTCCATGGCGCCGGTCGCTTCGCCGACCCCGATCATCTGCACGACCATCTGCGGGAAGACCTTGGTCTCCATCAAAGGCGCGGCGATCGTCTTGCCTTCGGTAATCTTCGACCGGGTATAGAGGATCGCGGCCTCGATGGTCTTGTTGCCCGCCGTCCTCGCCACGACGTCCAGGGCATCGAGAATTGGAACGCCGGAGCTGATCATCGTGCCCAAGGTTCGCGTAAAGCGCGCGACCGCGACCTTGCGGATGACGTCGCCAAACACCGGGACCTTCAGCATGAACTTGTCCCAGAGGATGCGCCCGTTCTTGTTCGACAAAAACAGCTTGAACAGGACGCCCGCCAATACGGCGCCGCCGATTACGTGCAGAATATAAGTCTGCATCCATTGTGAAAGGTCGACGACGATCTGCGTGGGCGCAGGCAGGGCGCCGCCGAAGTCCTTGAACATCTGCTCGAAGGTCGGAATCACCTTGACGAGGAGCACCGCCATGACGAGGACGCCGGCGCCGATAACGAGCACAGGATAGGTCAGCGCACCCTTGACCTTACGCAGCAGTTTTTGATTTTTCTCAATATACGCGGCCAACCGGTTCAGAATGTTGTCAAGAATACCGCCGATCTCGCCGGCCGAGACGAGGTGGACGTAAAGCTGGTCGAACACCTTCGGGTGCTCCTTCAGCGCGTCGGCGAACGTGGAGCCGGCCTCCACTTTGGACTTGACCTCGTAAAGCACCTTCTTGAACGAAGGGTTCGGAGTCTGCCCTGCGAGCAACTCGAGGCACTGAACGAGCGGCAGGCCCGCATCGATCATCGTCGCGAAGGTTCGCGTGAAGACGACCAGGTCCTTCTGGGAGACACCGCCGAGCCCGGGGAGGGCGAAACTGATCTCTAACGGCTTCTTCTTCACCTTGACAGGCTGGTAGCCCATCGAGCGAAGCCTGCTGTTGACGGCCTCTTGATCGGCCGCCTCCATCTCGCCCTTCTTGATTTCGCCGTTCTTGGTCTTCGCCTCCCAGATGAAGACGGGGACCTTGGCTTTCTGCTGTTGTGCAGTGGCGGGCGCTGGAGACATCGTTCCTCCGGAAAAACAGCGCCCGCGGAGAGCGGGCGCGTTCAGGGCACCTCGTGCCAGCTATTGTATCAGAACGACGCCAGTTTTCGGCCGCCGCGCTAGCGCTGGCCCCCTGGAGGAGCGCGCAGGTGAGCGTCCGCTCCTCCCGGCGCGGATGCCGCTCCCCGCCGGGCTAGCGCGGGCCCCCTGGAGGACCGCGCAGGCTGGTTGGCGCCGCGCCCAGCATGCTGCGCAGCTCTTCGGGATCCGACGATCGACCGAAGGCTTCTTCGACAGAGATCAGGCGGCGCTGCAGCAGCTGGACCAGGCTCTGGTTGAACGTCTGCATGCCGAACTTCTGCTGCCCGACCTGCATCTGCGAGTAGATCTGGTGGATCTTGTCCTCGCGGATGAGGTTGCGGATAGCGGGGTTGGGGATCATCACCTCCAGAGCGAGCACTCGGCCGGGCGCCCCGTTCTTAAGCAGCAGAGCTTGCGTCAGCACGCCTTCCATCACGAAGGACAGCTGCGCTCGCACCTGCGGCTGCTGATAGGGCGGGAAGACGTCGAGGATGCGGTTGATCGACTGGACACAGCTATTGGTGTGGAGGGTGCCGAATGCGAGGTGGCCCGTCTCCGAGATGACCAGCGCCGCCTCGACCGTCTCGAGGTCTCGCATCTCGCCGATCAGCACAACGTCCGGGTCCTGACGAAGGATGTACTTGAGCGCAGTCTTGAAGGACCGGGTGTCGGCCCCTACCTCGCGCTGGTTTACCAGGCAGTTCTTGTGCGGGTGCAGGTACTCGATCGGATCCTCGATCGTCATGATGTGCTCATGGCGCTCGGTATTGATCTTGTCGATGATCGAGGCGAGGGTCGTCGACTTCCCCGAGCCGGTGGGGCCGGTGACGAGGACCAGCCCGCGCGGCTTCTTGGCGAGCTCGGCAACGATCGGCGGCAGGCCGAGCTCCGCGAAGGTCAGGATCTTGAAGGGAATCGTCCGAAAGGCGCCGCCGACAGCGCCGCGCTGCATGAAGATATTCGCCCGAAAGCGGCTCAGCCCTTTGACACCAAAGGAGAGGTCAAGCTCGCTCTCCTCCTCGAACTTGTGCTTCTGAGCGTCGGTGAGGATCGAATAGCACAGCTGCTTGGTCTCGACGGGGGTCAGCGGCGCGGTCTTCAGCGGCACGAGCTTGCCATCGATTCGCAGCTGCGGGGGCGAACCGGTAGTGATGTGCAGGTCGCTTGCCCCTTTCTCGACCATTGCCTTCAACAGCTGGTGCAGATTCGCCACGGTTTGACCTTCCTTCGAGTTTTCGCTGATGAGAAAGACTCGGCTTTGCCAGACGGCGCTAGAACCGGTCGGGAGCTGTGTTTGCGGTGACCTCTTCCAGGCTCGTCATCCCCACCATCATCTTGGCGAGACCGGCCATACGAAGGGTCTGCATGCCCAGGCGGATGGCCTCCTGCTTGAGCTCGGCGGTCGAGGCGCCGTTGATCACGAGCTCCTTGAGCCCGTCCCAAAACGGCATCACCTCGTAGAGCGCCACGCGGCCTTTGTAGCCCCGGTCGTTGCAGACTTTGCAACCGCCCGGACCGAAAGGCTGGAATGTGCCAATTTTTTCTGGCGGAACCCCGGCGTCGAGCAAGACCTGTTCGGGCAAATCGAGAGGCTTCTTGCATTCCTGGCACAACCTGCGCGCCAGGCGCTGGGCGAGAATCAGGTTGACAGAAGCCGTCACGAGGAATGGCTCGATGCCCATGTTCAGCAAGCGGCTGATGGTCGAGGGGGCATCGTTGGTGTGCAAGGTCGAGAGCACGAGGTGGCCGGTGAGCGCGGCCTTGATGCCGATCTCGCCCGTCTCGAAGTCGCGGATCTCGCCGATCATGATGATGTCGGGGTCCTGGCGCAGGAAGCTGCGCAGGGCGGCGGCGAAATTCAGGCCAATCTCGTCGTGCATCTGCACCTGGTTGATGCCGGCGAAGTTGAACTCGACCGGGTCCTCGGCGGTCGAGATGTTGTCGGTGGTCTTATTGAGATCGGCGAGGGCCGAATAGAGCGTCGTC
>JBMNNX010000313.1:0-6925 GCA_050942745.1 Myxococcales bacterium | reverse complement strand
GAGCTTGATGCGATGGCTCCGTTGCTCATCAGCCCTCCTCCCGGTACGGGAAGAGCCAGCGCTGCGCGAAGAGCAGCAGCCGGTCGATGCCGTAGGCGACCAGGGTGATGGCCACCAGGGTCAGGTAGACGTGCTCCATCGGCCCGCGCCGTTGCGAGATGAGGATGAGGGCGCCGACGCCGCTGGTCATGTTCACCATCTCGGCGAGGATGATGTAGCCGAAGGCGAGCCCGAACAGCAGCCGCAGCGAGCCGAAGATGTCCGGCAGCGCGAGCGGCACGAGCACCTTGAAGAGCACCTGGTGCGTCCGGGCGCCCAGCGTCAGCGCGGTGTTGACGTAGCGCTCGTCAACGCTGGCGATGGCCCGCGCCGAGTCGAAGACGACGAACATCACGCAGGCGAGGAAGAGGAACATCACCTTCTGAAGCTCCTCGATGCCGAACCAGAGCAGCGTCAGGGGCACCAGCGCGGAGATGGGGACGTTGCGGCCGAAGATGGAGATCGGCGCGACGAAGGCGCCGAACTTGGGCCACGCGCCGCAGGCTATCCCCAGGGGCACGCCGACGAGGGCCGCGAGGCCGAAGCCCTGGATCACGCGCCAGATCGAGGCGACCAGGTTGCGGGTGAGCGCGCGGTCGAACCAGAGCGACTTGAAGGACCCGAGGAGCTCGGCCGGGCTGCCGATGATCGCCGGGGAGACGATGCGCTCCTCGACCGGGCCCCAGGTGACCAGCGCCCAGACCGCGACGAGCAGGCCGACGCAGCCGACGGCGGCCAACATGCGGCCCAGGCTCGTCGGCTCGGCGCGCAGGCGCCAGGGGTTGAGCTCGCGTCGGGGCGCGGCGGTCGCGGCCGGCGGCTTGGGCGCCTCGGGCTTTGCCGCCTCGGCGGTGCTCGTTGGCTTGGGCTCTTCGGCGCTGTTTGCCGGCGCGGTGCTCGAGCTCGCCTCGGGCGCCGCGGCGCCTTCGACCTCGGGCGTGGGGCTGATGGCGTTTTCGCTCATGAATGCCAAAGACGGGTCCCGGGCCGCGACGGCCCGAGACCCGCGGTTCAGGTGGTTACTGCTGCGCCTCGAGGGGATAGACCTTGACCTCGACGCGGCGGTTCTTCGCGTGGTTGTCCGGATCGCTCGGGTCGGCCGGGCTGTTCCAGCCCATGCCTTCGGCCGAGATCTGGTTCGGGTGGATGGTGTCGAACTTCTCGAGGATGGCCTTGCGAACCGCCTGGGCGCGCTCGTCGGAGAGCTTCTGGACGGCGTCGAAGGGCACCTTGCCCTTCATCGAGGAGTCGGTGTGGCCCTCGATAACGATGCGGGCGGCGCCGTACTGCCCGGTCATCTTGCCGACCTCCTCGACGACGAAGTCAACGTTCGGATCGTACAGCTCTTCGACGGTCTTATCGCCGACGGTCTTGAGGATCTTGTGCTTGAGGTTGGAGCTGTTCGGGAAGAAGTGGACGACGATGGTCTTGGTGAGGATCTCGCCGGACTCGGCCTTGATCTCGGAGACCGAGCGGGCCGCGAAGTTGACCAGGTACTTGTTCTGGCTCTTGGCGAACTTCGGGTCGCTGCCGAGCTTCTGGATGATCGAGAAGTCGACCACCTGGTGCCAGGGCACCTTCTCGCCTACCTTGCCGATGCGCTTGTAGAGGTAGTACGCGGTGTCCCAGGTGCGCTCGAAGTTGGTCGGGTTGTTCTGGTTGAGGAAGAACTCGCGGTTCTCGGCGTAGTTGGTCCAGTGGGCGTCGCCGAGCATGCCGAGCGTCTCGTCGGCCGGCAGGTTGTAGCCCTCGGCCATCCACTTCGAGACCTGGATCTTGTTCTCCTGCTGGTCGAGCGCGTCGGCCGCCTCGAGGAAGCCGCGCACCAGGGCCTCGACGATGGGCATGTTCTCCTTGGCGAAGTCGGCGCGGGCGAACCAGACGTCGGCGATCATCCGGTTGGCGTCGGCGGTGGTGACGATGAGCTTGTTGCCCTGCACCTTGGACAGGTTGTAGATGTCCGGCGCCCAGCTCACCGCGGCGGCGATCGACTTGTCGGCGGCGAAGGCGGCCGCGGCCTGGAAGGCGTCGCCAGTGTACTTGAAGGTGACCTCGGCCGGCTGCACGCCGCCGTTGATCAGGGCGTTGAGCACGAAGTACTGCGAGGGCGAGTTCTGCGCGAGCACCACCGTCTTGCCGCGCAGCCCGCTTATCGACTCGACCCCGCCGCGGGCGACGATGCCGTCGCCGCCGTTCGACCAGTCAACCTGCTGGAAGACGCGCGGCATGGTGCGCGAGTCCTTCTTCAGCTCCTCCATGAACAGCGGGAGCATGTCGACGGTCGCCCAGCCGATGTGGACGTTGCCCGAGGCGTAGGCGTCGCGCATCGCGACCGGGTCGTCGATGAGCACCAGCTCGAGCTTGAACTTGCGCTTGCCGTCGGGGGTGGTCCACTCCTTGTTCGGCTTGAAGCCGCCGTTGGCGAAGATGACCGGGGCCCAGCCGGCCCAGACGTTGAGGGCCATCTTGACCGTGTCGTTGACGAGCGGCTTGTAGCCGGCGACGCCCTGGACCGCGGGCAGGCGCTCCTCGGGGACGAAGCTGTACTCCTTGACCGTCGTCGGCGCGCTGGAGTCGGCGGCCTCGACCGCGTCCTTGGCCGGCTCGGCGATAGGGCTCTTGGCCTGGTTCAGGTCGTCCTTGGAGATCTGCACGGAGATCTTCGACTCATCTTTGCCCTCGGGGGCGAGGATTCCCGCGCGGTAGAGGGCAAAACCGACCAGCCCGATGACCACCAGCGCGAGGACGACGTAGAACGGACCCTTCGGCTTGACCTGTTGCGTCATGTTCGCTCCTTACTCTCTTCACGAAAGGCGAGGAGTCTATCGAACCGGGCGCGAGGAACCAAGGCGAGCGGCCGGACGCACGAAGCAGGGCAGTGTCAACTGGTGGCTCTCGTCCGGCCGGCGAAAGCTGGCTGTCGTCAGGCAGTTGCCCGCAACCGGCGCTGCTGCGGCGGCGCTCCCCTGTTCCCCGGAGCGCGGGGCATCGGGAGCGGCGAGCGTCGGCGCGCCGCCGGTGCGCCTTCGAGATGGTGGGAAGGGGCGCAGAGGCGCGACCGCTCGCCCGCTCAAGGGCGGGAGCGCCCGGGAGGTCGCGCCTAGAAACCGTGAGGCTGGAACTCCTGTAGCACCGGCTGCTCGCTCGCCCGATCGTCGAGCTGCTCCATGCCGAGCACGAGGGCGCCGAGCAGGGCGGCTCCCGCCAAGGCCGCCGCCACCACGGATACCGCCGAGCCGCGGGCGAGCAGAGCCTTCTCGGGGACCATGCTCACGAGGAGCTTGTTGCCGCCGCACATCAGGTTGCCGTGGGGCGTCCTCTTGACCTTCCCGCAGACGAAGACCTCGCTATCGACCGGGATGACCTCTTCGGAGACCGAGTAGCTGGCCCAGAAGTCCTCGGGAACGCCGTAGTCGCGCAGGATCTGATCGGTGCGTCGGGCCCTGGCGCGGCCGCTGAGCGGACGGATGTCGATGCTGCCGGTGACGACATCGGCGCCCTCGCCATCGACCTCGAGCTGCCCGCTGTCGTCCTCGATCCACCAGTTCGCCCAGAGCCGGCTGCTCATGTAGAGCTCGTTGGAGTCGCGCCCATCGTCAAGGTTTCGTTCACCGCGGCGGTAGATGGTCAGCGCGTAGAAGATGCAGGGGATCTGGCGAAGCGGCGACACCAGCGGCTGCGCGCAGCGCGCCGTTCCCGACACCTTGACCCTGCCGTGCTCCGGGCTCGCCTCCGCGCAGGTGCTTCGCCGGCACGCGCGAAGCTCCTTCTGGCCGAGGCGGGCGCCGACGGAGACCAGGGCGGCGATGACCGCGGCTATCAGCAGGAGGAGCGCTTCCATGCGGGCCAAGCCTAGAACGCTCGCCGCCGGTGAGAAACCCCTGGGGCGCTGCCGGGCGGGCACGGGCTCGCGCCACCTCGAGGCGGCCGCGGGCGAGGTCAACGGACCGAGCACGGCGCGGCCGGCGAGCTCGCCTTTGACCGGCCACGCGCCGATTCTTGCGAGCCCTTGCCTCGGGAGGGCTCGCTCTCTGCGGGCAGCGCCCGGCCTATCGCTCGCCGGCTTGTGACCGGGCCCACTGTTTTCGCCCACTCAATTGTGACAAATAGTCGCTTCCCGGCCGGCCGCCCGGCGCACGCACGCGGCCGTCGCGGTCTGGACGCTCGAAATCAGCCGGTGAGCGCCGCCCGGCGTGAGGGTGAAGATGATGCGAAGTCTAATGTCGTT
Source organism: Myxococcales bacterium (assembly GCA_050942745.1). GTDB lineage: Bacteria > Myxococcota > Myxococcia > Myxococcales > UBA5297 > UBA10939. The sequence continues at coordinate 2,658 of JBMNNX010000313.1, read as the reverse complement.
CGGGGCCGCGCTCCTGCTTGCGCTCTCTGCCTGCTCGTCGTCCGACGAGTGCTCATCCCAGTCTGATTGCGGTCCGGGCAGCACCTGCGAGGCCGGCAAGTGCAAGCCTGTAGAGGCTCAGGACTGCAGCCCGGCCTGCAAGGGCTCGACGCCGGTCTGTGACAAGGCCACGCTGAAGTGCGTCACCTGCACGGCGACCGAGGGCTGCCCCTCGGGCCTGAAGTGCGACACCTCGACGACGTCCAGCGGCGTCTGCGTCGAATGCCTCTCGAGCCAGGACTGCACCGGAGGATTGCCGGTCTGCGATCCGGTGAAGCGAAGCTGCGTCGTCTGCACGGCGACCGAGGGCTGCGCCCCGGGCGAGATCTGCGACCTGTCCAGCCAGTACGGCTACTGCCGCTCCCCGCAGCGCTGCACGAGCAGCTCGCAGTGCTCGGGCTCGACGCCGGTCTGCGACCTGTTCTCGGGCACCTGCAAGCGGTGCACGGCGACCGAGGGGTGCACCGGCGGCCAGCGCTGCGACATCTCGGTCGAGCAGGGCGCCTGTGTCGATTGCCTGATGAACTCCGACTGCGCGACTCCGACGCCCATCTGCAACGCGACCACGCACACCTGCGCCGTGTGCACCGCGACCGAGGGCTGCGGCGCTGGCAGGGTCTGCGACCTCTCGGTCGCCGGTGGCGCCTGCGTCGGCTGCCGCACGAGCGCGGACTGCTCGGCGCCGACTCCGGCCTGCAATCTCGCGGCGAAGGAGTGCGTGGTCTGCACCGCGACCGAGGGGTGTGGCGCGAACGAGGTCTGCGATCTCTCGGTCGCCGGCGGCGCGTGCGTTCAGCGCGAGTGCTCCGGTGATTCGGAGTGCGAGACCGCCGAGGTCTGCCGCTCCGGCAGGTGCGTGCCGGCGTGCGCGATTGACGCCAATTGCACCGGCGGGACCGTTTGCCAGGACGGCGCCTGCCTGCCGCCATGCCACGGCGACCTTGACTGCGGCGGCGGGCGCATCTGCGAGGCAGGCAAGTGCATCCCCGCCTGCACCGGCGATGAGTCGTGCCCCGGCGCCCAGATCTGCGAGGCGGGACGCTGCCTGAATGGCTGCCTCGTCGATACGGAGTGCGAAGGCGACCTGGTCTGCCGCGACGGGCGCTGCGTGTCCGACGCGTGCACCTCGAACGCCCACTGCGCCGCGCCGACTCCAAAGTGCGATCTCTCGACCGGCGACTGCGTCGAGTGCCTCGCGAATTCGGACTGCACCGATTCCGCGCGGCCGGTCTGCTCTCCCTCGCACGTCTGCGTCGCGGATTCGAACCAGGCTTCGGCGCAAATCGCCGCGGTGCGCGCGGCCGGCGACGGCGGCGGGCTGAGCCTGCCCATCTCGGGCGCAATCATGACCTACCTCAAGCCGCTCACCGGCTCCGAGCAGGCGGGCTTCTTCATCCAGGCCGAGCAGACTGGCCCGGCCATCTTCGTCATGGTCGATCCCGCGACGCTGTCGCCTTCGCCCGCCATCGGCGATCGCGTCAGCTTCACCGTCACCGCCGTCTCCACCTTCAGCGGGCTCAAGCAGGTCACCGGGATCTCCGGCTGGAGCGTCCTCGCGACCTCAACGCCGACGAGCCCCCTCGTGCAGCAGGTGAGCAGTGCGGCCGACCTCGTGAGCGCGCTCGGCACCTACGAGAGCGAGATCGTCAGCTTCTCGGCCGCCGTGACGGGCCCCATCGCCTACGCCGGCGGCGGGCACGTCGCCGCGCCTATCTCCACCACGGGCGTGGCCGGAAACCCCGACCTCAAGCTGCGACTCTCCGAGGCGGTGAACGCCGAGATCGGTCTGACCGAGGGTTGCAGCTTCACCCTCAGCTACGGGCCGATGTGGCGCTACTACGACACCGCGCAGCCTTCGGTCTACTCGGCCTCGTACCTGACCAACGTCAACTGCCCGGCGCCCATGGTCCTGAGCGCCCTCGCGACCAGCCCGACCGAGGTCCGGATCGACTTCGACCGGCAGATCGCGCCGACGAGCGTGCTCGCCAACGGCAGCCAGTTCACCTTCACCAACGGCCTGGCCGCGACCGGCGCGACGGTCAACGGCAAGCAGGTCGTGGTGACGACGACTCCTCAGGTCGGCAACCTGACCTACGTCGTCACGGTCGCCGGGACGGTCACCGACACGCTCGGCACCGGCGTCATCGGGGTCAACACGGCGTTGTTCAGCGGGTATCTCGCGACGGCGGAGCTGCGCATCACCGAGGTGAACCCCAACATCTCGGGCGGGCGCGACCTGCTCGAGCTGGTCGCCGTCACCGGCGGCACGGTGCGCGGCCTCGTCATCCAGGAGGACGGCTCGTCGAGCAGGGCGACCGTCGCCACCTTGCCCGACGTGACGGTCGCCGCCGGCGACATCATCCTCGTGCACATCAACCCGAGCGGCACCGCGGGCGATCCGCTGACGAGCGAGACCACCTCGAAGAACGAGAGCACCGCGCCGAACGCCGTGGCCGGCGCCTGGGACTTCGTCAGCACCATGTCGAGCACGAGCGGGCTCGTCTTCTCGCACCGCGTGCTCTTCGTAAAGACGCCGACGGGCGATATCCAGGACGCGGTCGCCTTCGTGAAGAGCAACACGACGAGCGCGCCGTCGGCCTTCCCGACTGCGCTGCTGGC
>JBMNNX010000312.1:0-6934 GCA_050942745.1 Myxococcales bacterium | reverse complement strand
GCGCGCGACGCGCACGAGCAGCTCTTGCGGCTCGACCTCGAGACGCGCGCGAAGATGATCCAGGCGATGCGCGAGGTGACCGCGCGCAACGCCGAGGACCTGTCGCGCCGCGCCGTCGAGGAGACCAAGCTCGGGCGGGTCGAGGACAAGATCCAGAAGAACCTGCTCGTCGCCTGGAAGACCCCCGGCATCGAGATCCTGCGGCCGACCAGCTACACCGGCGACCACGGCCTGACGCTCATCGAGCGCGCGCCGTTCGGGGTCATCGCGGCGATCACCCCGACGACCAACCCCACCGAGACCATCCTGTGCAACGCCATCGGCATGCTCGCCGGCGGCAACACCGTGGTCTTCAACGTCCACCCTTCGGCCAAGCGGGTCTCGCGCTACCACGTCGAGATGCTCAACGACGCCATCGTCGCCGCGGGCGGACCCGAGAACTGCATCTGCAGCATCGCCGAGCCGACCATCGAGTCCTCGCAGGCGCTGATGAAGCACAAGGGCACGCGCCTGGTGGTCGTCACCGGCGGCCCGGCCGTCGTCAAGACGGCGATGGCTTCGGGCAAGCGCGCCATCTGCGCCGGCCCGGGCAACCCGCCCGCCGTGGTAGACGAGACCGCGCACATCGAGCGCGCCGGGCGCGACATCGTCCGGAGCGCCTCCTTCGACAACAACGTCATCTGCATCCTCGAGAAGGAGGTCTTCGCGGTCGCCTCCATCGCCGACCGGCTCAAGGAAGCGATGTGCGCCCATGGCGCCTACGAGGTGAAGGGCGAGGCCATCCGCCGGCTCGAGAAGCTGGTCATCGCCGAGGACGGCGCGCACCCTGCCAAGGACTGGGTCGGTCGCGATGCGGCGAAGATCGCCCGCGCCGCCGGCATCGACGTGCCCGAGAAGACCCGGCTGCTGTTGGCCGAGGTGGACGCGATGCACCCCTTCGTCCAGGTCGAGCTGCTGATGCCGGTGATGGGCTTCGTGCGCGTGCCGACCGTTGACGACGCCATCGCCTGCGCGCTGCAGGCCGAGCACGGCTTCGGCCACACCGCGACGATGCACTCGACGAACATCGACAACCTCTCGCGCATGGCGCGGGCGGTGAACACCTCGATCTTCGTCAAGAACGGCCCCGCGCTCGCGGGCCTGGGCGTCGAGGGCGAGGGCTACACCAGCTTCACCATCGCCAGCCCGACCGGCGAGGGCATCACCACCGCGCTCTCGTTCACGCGCGAGCGCCGCTGCACGCTCAAGGACTCCTTCCGCATCGTCTGAGCCAAGCGCATCACGTGTTCCAAGGCCCCGCCATCGCCCTGCTCGAGCTCGAATCGATCGCCCGCGGTTACCTTGTGGCCGACGCGGCGGTGAAGCGCGCGCCGGTGCGCCTGCTGATGACTGAGCCGGTGACCCCGGGCAAGTACCTGGTGCTCTTCGACGGCGAGGTCGCCGACGTCGAGGAGGCCTACGCCGAGGCGCTGGAGATCGCCGGGCCCGGGGTCGTGGATAAGCTGCTGCTGACGCAGGCCTCACTCGCGCTCGCGCCGGCGATAAGCGGCCAGGGCGCGGACGCCGAGATCGAGAGCCTGGGCATCGTCGAGACCGCGACCGTCTCGGCGGCGTTGCTCGCGGCCGACACCGCGCTCAAGGCCGCCGAGGTCGCGCTGCTGAAGATGCACCTCGCGCGCGGCATCGGCGGCAAGGGCTACTTCGTGCTGACGGGATCGCTCGACATGGTCGAAGCCGCCGTCTCGTCGGCGGCGGCGATCATCGCGCCTGAGCTCCTCGTCAACACCGAGCTCATCGCCCGGCCCCACCCCGACTTCGCGCCTCGGGCGCGTTGACGGTAGGTAGGGGCGCATGGCAATGCGCCCGGCCCCGCAGGCCCCGGGGTTGGTAGGGGCGCATGGCAATGCGCCCGGCCCCGCCGGCCCCGGCGTTGGTAGGGGCGCATCGCAATGCGCCCGACGCCCGCTCAGTCCCGCGCCGGCACGGACGCACAGCAAGGCCTCGGTTCCAAAGAGGCCGCCGAGACGGCAGCCCCCCCGACCTCCTTCGCGGCCTCCCCGCCAGCAGCGCGCAGCCTCGCGTCGGTAAGGCCGCGCGGTGATGCCACCCTTCTTGCCCGAGAAGCCGTCCCCGCCCACGCTTGCGTCCACTACTGAAAGGAGTTATGAGGGCGCCAGCTCGTCATCGGGGTGGTCGCCAAGCGCCGAATAGACGCCGCGGCCTGAGAACAGACCCGCAAGACCTGAACCGGATAATGCCGGCGTAGGGAACGGACGAGTTGCCGCACGGTCCTGATGCGCCGTGCGACTCCCTCGCCGCGACCAGCTCCCCATGCGCGCGGCGAAGACCCTCCTCTCGATCCTGCTCATCCTGCTCGCGCCCGCGCGCGCTCGGGCCTCCTTCGACGAGTTCAGCGACGAGCGCGCGCCCGCGCACCTCGAGCTCAAGTCCGACCGCCTCTCGCTGCAGCTCAAAGGCGAGCTCAAGATTGGCCTGCACGACATCGAGGGCAGCGGCGGCCCCGGCCGCGACAGCCCCACCGACACGCGCACCATCGGCACCCGCAGCCCCATCGTCGAGATCGACGCCTTCTGGCTCGCGCTGCGCTTCGGCCTCGGCTCGGGACTCGGCGTCTTCTCCCTACTCGACTTCACCCGCGGCGGCGAGGTCGATTCGGCCTGGCTCGACTATCGGTTCGGCTCCCCTTCCCTCTCGCACCATCTACAGCTCGGCTACCAGCCGCCCATCGTCGCCATCGATAGGCGCACCGAGCGCTATCCGCTCACCGCCACCGCCTACTGGCGCGAGTCCGAGCTGCACCTCGCCTACGAGCTCGCCTTCAAGCCCGCCGAACGCGTCGCGCTCGAGGCCGGCGCCTCCATCGCGATGATGCGCCCGCTCGGCTTCGCCGGACTCCAACAGTCGCGCTCGCAGGCCGGCACCATCAACATCCTCGCCTCGGGCAGCGCCAAGCCCTTCTCCGGCAACGGCCCGGTCGGCGGCGGGCGGTTGAAGGCGTCCGCCTTCGGCGTCTCGCTCGAGGCCTTCGGCTTCCTCGGCAGGCTCGCCGCGCAGGGCGGCACCGACGTGCTGCGCAGCGGGTTCCCCGGCTATCGCGAGCTGCCCGGCTACTCGGAGGAGGACTCCGGGTCGGCCTCTTTCGGTTGGGCCGGCGGCCGCATCGGGTACACCGGCCACGGCGTCTTCGCCCTCGCCGAGGTGATCGCCTCGCGCGAAGGCCTGCTGCGGCGCCTCGGCGGCTATGCCCAGCTCTCCTACCGCTTCCAGCTTTCGGAGACGCGCGACTGGCTGCGAACCCTCGAGCCGCTGGTGCGCTACGAGGTCTACCGCCTGCTCGGCAGCACCGACGTGTACGCCGGCCGCGCCCTGCGCTCGCCGGCCGTCATCAACGCGGTGAGCTGGGACTGGGACGTGCTCACCGTCGCCGCCGCCCTCGAGGCCTGGCGCGACCTCTTCTTCCTGCGGCTCGAGTACTTCCGCATCGACGAGCGGAACGGCGTCCCCGCGCTCGGCATCCCCGACGAGCCCCTTCGCAACGACGAACTGCTGCTGCTGGCAGCTTTTCGCTTCTAAAGCTTCCGAGGAGTAAGCATGAAAAGTCGAAACCTGGTCCTGTCGATCCTCTCCCTGGCGCTGCTCGCCTGTCCGAGCGAGCCCGCCGAGAACATCGAACCCAAGGTCTCCGGGCCGTACCTGGGACGCCACGCCTACACGCTGCTGCGCGGCGCGAGCGACAACGCCGAGGCCATCAAGGTCGTCCCCGGCCAGAAGCGCGCCGTGCTGCTCTCCTCGAAGGCGCGCAAGCTGACGCTGCTCGAGGTGGACGGCGACAAGCTCGAGGTCGCGCGCGAGAAGTCGCTCTTCGAGTCCGACCCCACCGAGAGCGAGCTGACCAACCTCGAAGTGAGCGCGAGCGGCACCTGGGCGGTGCTCACCCGCACCATCATCGAGACCGACGGCGCCGGGGCGCAGACCGCCTGCGGCGGCGAGCTCGTCTTCGTGGACGTGACCGACAGCGACGCGTTCGGCACCATCCTCAAGCAGCTCGAGGTCGGCCCGATGCCCGACTCGGTGGACATCTCCGACGACGACACCCTGGTCGCGAGCGCCAACGAGCGCGACGGCCCCGACGCCTGGGGCAAGTGCGAGGTGCCCGGTGCCGAGGCCTCGGTGAGCATCGTCAAGCTCGAGGACGGCCCCGCGAGCGCGGTCGAGCTGCACCGGGTCAAGATGATCGACTCCACGACCGGCCCGCGCGAGCCCGAGGCGGTCGTCTTCTCCAAGGATGGAGACCTCATCGCCGTCACCCTGCAGGACAGCCACGAGGTCGCGCTGCTGAGCGTCTCGGCGCTCGCGCAGAAGACGAACCCGACCTCCGACGACGTGAAGATCGTCGCGCTGCCGCCCAACGCGCTCGGTGCCAAGCCCTGGCCCGACGGCATCGCGCGCTTCGATGACGCCCAGGGCACCGAGCACTTTGCCATCGCTGGCGAGTGGAACGACGCGCTGATCGTCATCGACCGCGAGGGCAAGGTCGTCGCGAACGCCGAGGTCTCGGCGAGCGACATCCCCGAGTCCTTCCCGCGCGTCGTGGATTCCGAGTCCCCGCTGTTCAGCCCCGACACCATCGCGCCCTTCGTCTACGGCGAGCGCAGCTACCTCGCCGTCAGCCTGCGGCACTCGGGCGCGGTCGCCGTCTACGACGTGAGCGACGCAGCCCACCCGACCTACCGCACCGCGGTCGCCGTCGGCGAGAAGGAGACCGGCAAGTCGGACGAGGACGGCAGCACCATTCGCCCCGAGGGCATCTGCGCAGCCGCCGACGGCAGCTTCATCCTCACCGCCAACGAGCAGGAGTCGTCGGTAAGCCTCGTGCTCCCCGCGGACTGATGGAATGTCGAAGCGTCGAGCCTCCCCCGGTCACCCCGAGCGTAGCCTCCCGCGGAACGCGGGAGGCGGAGTCGAGGGGCGCGCCCGATTTCGAGCGCCCCTTCGATTGCGCTCAGGCCGAACGGCGAATGCCACGCCCAGTCACCCCGAGCAAAGACGAGTGGCCCATCGACTCCGCTCCGGCCGCTTGCGCGTCGAGAGTAGCGCTCCCGGCGAACGCGTGAGAGCTCCTGTGCTCAGTCCGAGGAAAGTCGAGAAGCCATCGACTTCGCCGGTCTCCATCTCGAGCAGAACGTGAGCCTTTTCGACCAGCTCCTCGTCCTCGCCTTCCTCGCCCTGACCGCCTGGCTCGGGATCCGGCGGCCTGCGCGCGAAGGCCAGACGCCGGCCGGCTACCTGCTCGACGGCCGGCGTTTGACCCTACCCGCGTTCGTCGCCACCACCGTTTCGACCTGGTATGGCGGCATCCTCGGGGTCAGCGAGTACAGCTTTCGCTATGGGCTGTCGAACTGGCTCGTCTTCGGCGTGCCCTATTACCTCGGCGCGCTCATCTTCGCCCTGTTGCTCGCGGAGCGGGCGCGGCGCAGCGAAGCGCTCACCCTGCCCGAGCAGATGAGCGCAGCCTACGGCCGCGGCCCCGCGGCGATCACCGCGGGGATCGTGGCCATGACGACCCTGCCGGCGGCCTACGTGCTGATCCTCGGCGTCCTCGCGCAGAACATCTTCGGGATTGCGCGATGGCTGGGCATCGCGGTGGCCGCCGCGTTCTCGGTCGCGTATGTCTGGCGCGGCGGCTTCCGCTCGGTGGTGCGCACCGACGTCCTGCAGTTCGCGCTGATGTTCGGCGGGTTCGCCCTGATGCTCGGCCTGCTCGTCGCGCAGCACGGATTCGAGCCCCTGCAGACGCGCGTGCCGGCGAGCCACTGGAGCTGGAACGGCGGGCGCTCGCCGCAAGCGATCCTCGTCTGGTACTTCATCGCCCTCTCGACCCTGGTCGAGCCGACCTTCTACCAGCGCTGCTTCGCCGCCGCGTCGCCCCAGGTCGCCCGGCGCGGGCTGCTCATCTCCATCGCCTGCTGGATGTGCTTCGACGCCCTGACCACCTTCACCGGCCTCTACGCGCGGGCGCTGCTGACCGAGCTGCCCGCTTCGCGCGCGACCGAAGCCTTCCCGCTGCTCGCGCTCAAGGTGCTGCCCGCCGGGCTTTGCGGCCTGTTCTTCGTCTCGATGCTGGCGACGGTGATGTCCACGGTTGACAGCTACCTCTTCGTCGCCGCGAGCACCTTCGGCCGCGATCTACTCGGGCGCACCGAGCGCTTCGGCGGGCGCATCGCACAGACCACGCGGTGGGGGCTGCTCGTGTGCGGTGCGCTGACCCTGCTGGTCGCCTGGCTGTCCGAGTCGGTCGTCAGCATCTGGCACGGCTTCGGGTCGGTGACCACCGCCGCGCTGCTGATTCCGGTTACCGGAGCCTTTGTGCCGCGCCTGAAGCTCTCGCGCGCCGGCGCCCTGGTTCACATGGTCGCCGTGTTCCTGTTCACCGCGTTCTGGCTGTCGAGCCGGGAGTGGATCGCGGGTGGCGGCTACCTGCTTGGAGTCGAGCCCATCTACGCCGGGCTCGCGCTCGGGGTCGCGGTCTGGGGTGGCGATCGCCTGATCGCGAGGAGGCGCGCGGCCGAGATCGTGCCCATGCCGGTGAGGGCGCGCGAGCCGGCGCCGGCGAACGCGCAGGAGATCCGGAAAACCGGGAGCTGACCGGATCGAGGGCCTTCCTGACCGTGCGGGCGCTGGACTACTCCGCTTCGTTCCGCCGCCGAGCGCCGCGGGCCTAGAACCGGTCCCGGTCACGCGATCGAACGCAGCTCGATTCGAGCCGGGGATCGCTCCGAAAGCGAGCGAGCAGAGGGATTGAACGCGCTTGAGCTTGACCGCCGCCAACTACTCGACTTCAGCCACCGGAGCGGAGCGCGCAGGCGTATTCGTGTCGGCGCCCTCTTCCTTTGGAAAGAGCGGAGGCCCGTCG